>JBBSCG010000039.1:0-18222 GCA_038250515.1 Candidatus Limnocylindria bacterium | reverse complement strand
CGACCGACAGCGGATACCCCGAACGGGGCGCGAAAGCATAGCCGTAGAAGGGCAGCGGTACGCAGGCACGGGCGGCAGCGACCATGTGAGCCGTCAGCGCGTCCGCGTCGAGGACGAAGTACGGCGGCGGGATGACCGCGACCGCATCGGCGCCGATCTCCCGTGCGTGGGTCGCCAGCGCCACCGTGACGGCGGTGGTCTGGGCACCGGCGTGCACGATCAGCCGGCCACTGACGGCGTCGCGGAAGGCCTCCACCGTGCGCCGCCGCTCGTCGAGCGTGAGCAGCACGCCCTCCCCGGTCGTGCCGCAGGCGAAGACGCCGTCAGCGCCATGCGACTCGAGGAAGGCGACGTACGGACCAATGGCCCCTTCATCCAGTCGTGACCCACCTTCGCGCAGTGGCGTGATGGCGGCGACGATCAGCTCAGGCATCGGTCAAGGCTAGCCGGTGTAAACTCAGCGCGTACCGTCGCAGGCCAACATGAGGATCCGCCAGACGCTATGACCTACGTCATCACCGAACCGTGCATCGGCGTCAAGGACGCGAGCTGCGTCGACGTCTGCCCGGTCGACTGCATTCACGCCACCGACGACGATGCGATGTTCTTTATCGATCCGGATGAGTGCATCGATTGCGGCGCGTGCGAGCCGGAGTGCCCGGTGACCGCGATCTTCGCCGAGGACGCGGTGCCCGATAACCAGGTCCAGTACATCCAGATCAACGCCGACTACTTCGCCAACAAGTAGCGTGGCCGTTCGACTGATCGCGCTCTACAACCAGCCGCAGGATCCGGGCGCCTTCGACGCGCACTATCAGGTCGTCCACGCGCCGATGGTCCGTCGCTATCCGGGCCTGCGCGACCTGCGCCTGACCAGCACCGATGGACTCGGCGACCGCCCGCCGCGCTACTACCTGATGGCCGAGATGTTCTTCGACTCACGGGCCGATCTCGACGCCGCCATGGCATCCGATGCGGGCCGCGAGAGTGGCCGCGACCTGCGCAACTTCGCCCAGGCAGGCGTCGACCTGTTCGTGGCCGATGACGGCGGTGCGGATGGCTGAGCTCGACGCGCCGCGACCGTCGTCGCCCGAAGATCTCGCGTTCAAGCGGATTCGGTACGACAAGTCGCCGGAGGCGGCCGTTGCCACCGTCACCATCAACCGCCCCGAGGTCCTCAACTGCTTCGACTTCATGACGCTGCGCGAGATGGCGCGAGCCTTCGAGGACGCGTCCTGGGACGACAGCGTGGCGGTCGTCGTCGTGACGGGCGCCGGGGAGCGCGCCTTCTGCACCGGCGCGGATCTCGATGAGCAGGCGCTCATGGGCGCGGTCAGCGGCCAGTACTGGCGCTGGATGGGCGCGTTCATCGAGATGCACGATCGGCTGCGCGGTATCGGCAAGCCGACCATCGCGCGGATCAACGGAGTGTGCGTCGGCGGCGGGCAGGAGCTCCAGCTTGGATGCGACCTGTCGGTGATGGTCGACGACGCCTACATTCGCCACGTCGGGCCGGAGCATGGTTCAGTGCCGGCCGGCGGGGCCACCCAGTGGCTGCCGCTGGTCGTCGGGGATCGGCGAGCACGGGAGATCGTGATGCTGTGTGAGCCGATCTCACCCGAGAAAGCCCTGGAGTGGGGGCTGGTGTCGCGTGTCGTTCCGCGCTCGGAGCTCGACTCGACCGTTGCTGAGCTGGCCGAGAAGTTCCGAAGCAAGCTGCCCGAGGCGCTGCGCTACACCAAGACGCAGCTCAACTGGTGGCGCGACCTCGTGTGGTCGCAGACGATCACACATGCCCGCGATTGGCTGGCGGTCCACTCGACCTCGGACGAGACGAAGGAGGCGGTCAACGCCTTCCATGAGAAGCGGCCTCCGCACTACGAGGAACTGCGCTGGATGCAGGCGTTCCCGCGGACCTGCGAGCGCTGCGGCGCCTCGGGTCTGCCGGCGGGCCACGGCTTCTGCGGCGTGTGCGGCGCACCGCTGCCCGTCGCCTGGGAGGCCGGGCAGTGAGCCGTCATGACTGAGGATCAGCTCGTTCTCGTCGAGCGCCAGGCGGAGCAGCGCATCGCGCTGGTCCGCATCAACCGGCCGAAGCAGCTCAACGCGCTGAACGGCGCCGTCATGGATCAACTCTGCGACGCCCTCGAAGCCCTGGACGCTGACGACGCAATGCGCGCCATCGTGGTGACCGGCAATGAGCGCGCATTCGCGGCAGGCGCCGACATCGGCGAGATGGCGAATGCCACGCCAATGGAGATGTTGAGCAGCAACCGCATCGGTCAATGGGATCGCGTACGGCGGATCAGCAAGCCGGTGATCGCCGCGGTGAACGGCTGGTGCCTGGGTGGCGGCTGCGAGCTGGCCATGACGCTCGACCTGATCGTGGCAGGCGAAAGCGCGAAGTTCGGGCAGCCCGAGATCAGCATCGGGATCATCCCGGGTGCGGGCGGCACCCAGCGACTGACGCGCGCCATCGGAAAGTCCAAGGCCATGAAGATGATCCTGACCGGGGAACCGATCACCGCCCGCGAGGCGGAGGCGGCGGGCCTGGTCGCGCTGGTGACCACCGACGAGCTGTGCGTCGAGGATGCGCTGGCGCTGGCCGCGAAGATCGCGCAGAAGTCGCCGGTCGCACTGCGCCTCGCCAAAGAGGCGGTCAACTTTGCCTACGAAGCCTCCCTGACCGATGCGCTGGCGCACGAGCGTCGCCTCTTCTACCTCCTGTTCGCCAGCGAGGACCAGAAGGAGGGCATGTCGGCCTTCCTGGAGAAGCGGACTCCCGACTTCACAGGCCGATGAACCTGGGCAACCCCGATCGTCCGGTCGGTGGGTTGTCCGTCAGGACGCCGCCCGGTATCGAGCTGCGGCCGCTCGGTCGCGACGATTTCCCCATCGCGTTGACGCTCGTTCGCGAGCTGTACGAACTCTCCGAGACCGAAGCGGCCGCGCACCGAGCACGCTACGAGGCGCTGATCCGGTCGGTGGATGCCGCACCGTTCCTCGCCGTTGTTGACGGGGAGCCGGCGGGAATCGTCATCTTCCGTTTCCGTCGCCGTCTCGGCTTCGCCCGATTCCAGGGCTGGCTGAGCGACCTGTACGTGCGGCCCGCGTTCCGCCGTCGGGGGATCGGGCGCGTGCTGGTGCAGGCGTGCATCGAGGAGTGGCGGCTGCGCCAGGGCGTGTCGATCATGCTCGAGACCGGCGGCGCCAACGTTGCGGCGCGCGGCCTGTACGAGTCGCTCGGATTCGTCGAGGCCGGAATGCACTTCCAGTTGCGGCCGGTGGTGGTCCGCGGAGTTGCGGCTCCGTCTGGCGTCGAGGTGCGGCTCATGGCAATCGATGATTTCGAGCCAGTCACGCGCCTGCTTGGTGAGCTGGGCGTCCCGGTGCCGACTGAGGAGCGCATGGATGCCGTGCGTCGGACATTCGTCGATCACCTGCGTCGGCCGGAAACCGCGTCGCGGGTCGCGGTGCAGGACGGGTCGGTGGTTGGCGCCTGCACGCTTGAGGTGCGCGAGCCCTTCTTCACGCTCACGCCCCAGGCGTGGATCCCCGAGTTCGTGGTGACCGATCAGGCTCGTGGGCGGGGGATCGGTACCGCTTTGCTGGACTCGGCACTGGCCGAAGCGGCGGCGCGGAGCGCCTATGCCGCGGTGCTCGAGTCGGGGCCGCAGCGGGCCGCCGCCCGTCACCTCTACGCGGCTGCCGGGTTCGCCGACGTCGGCAGCTTCCATGTTTTCTCGGCTGGCTGATCCAGGTGACGACTGCCAGGCTGACGAATGCAGCATTTGGTCATGTGCCTCGCCGACGATGCCGTGGGTGGTGCATCCAGGCAACGGACCGCACCGCGCCTATTGCACGGGGTCGGGCGACCTGCTAAACCGGCAACACTCAGTGATCGAACCGGCTGCGACCAGCTCCGTGGTATCGCTGCTTGAGGAGACCGCGGCTCGTTTGCCGCATCCACCTGTTGCACGGGAGAGTTTCGATGTCAGGGTTCGTCCAGGATCCGCGGCGGCAGCGCCGATCAGCCGCGCGTTTGGCCGCCATGGTGGCGAGCATCGGCCTAGTGGTGGGCCTCGTTGGGCCGGTGGGAGCGGTCACGCCGGACATCTCGGTCGGCCAACAGACGCTTCAGAAGATCGCCATGATCGGGATGAAGCACTTGGCGACAACGCCGACCCTCGGGGCGAGCGCGCTTTCGGCCGGCGCAGTTGCCGGTCCGGAAATCGGCGGCGACATCGAAAAGGAGATGCCACGCGCGGCGAACGCGGCCCACGTCCCGGCGGCGAAAGCTCCCCGCCCCGGCGTTGTGCCGGTTGTCAATGCCACTGCCGGCAACGGATTCGATGGGCTCAACCACTTCGACCAGCGAACCGCCGGAACAGGCTCATTCGTCAACACCCAGTTCAGCCTCGAGCCGCCCGACCAGGCGCTCTGCGTGGGGGCTGGCTACGTGGTCGAGAGCGTCAATACCGTGATCCGGGTGCGCAACACCGTCGGCGCGGACCTCACCGCCGCAGTTGCCCTGAACCAGTTCTTCGGCCTCGCGCCCGAGATCAACCGCACCACGCTCAGATATGGGGATTTCACCAGCGACCCCAAGTGCTACTTCGATCCTGATACCGGACGCTTCTTCCTGAGTCTACTGCAGATCGACATCGTCGCGGCCACCGGCGCATTCGGCGACCACTCGAAGCAGCTGCTGGCAGTCAGCAAGACCAGTGACCCGACTGGCGACTGGTACCTGTACAGCTTCGACACGACGGACGACGGCACGCGCGGCACCCCCAAGCACCCAGGTTGCCCGTGCTTCGGTGACCAGCCGCTGATCGGCGCCGATGCGACCGGCTTCTACGTGACCACCAATGAGTTCCCGATTTCTGTGGATGGCTTCAACGGCGCACAGGTCTACGCCATGAGCAAGGCCGCACTGGCCGCGGGCAGGCTGCCGACCGTCGTTCACATCGCCAAGCTGACGCAGGCCGAAGGGCCGGCATACTCGATGCAGCCGACAACGACCCCACCGGGCGGAGCGCATGCCACGGCCAGGGGCGGCACCGAGTACTTCCTCTCCGCACTCGACTTCGATGCGACGCTCGACAATCGCATCACGCTGTGGGCTCTCACCAACACGAGCAGCCTCATCGGGGCCAACCCATCGGTGAAGCTCAAGCAGGCGGTGCTCCCGTCGGAGGTATACGGCCAGCCGCCGGTGATGGAGCAGAAGAAGGGCGTGGCACCCCTGGACCTGGCGCTGCGTTCGAAGGTGGGCGTCCAGCTGGGCCTCGTTCCGAAGCCGGTCCACGAGAAGTTCAACGTGCTCAACAGCAATGACGACCGCATGAACCAGACCGTCTATGCGGGCGGCAAGGTCTGGGGCGCCGTGAATACCGTCATCAAGGGCAATGGCCCAACGCGCACCGGCATCGCGTACTTCATCGTGACCCCAATCTGGAACGGTGCGAGCCTCCAGGGCAGCATGGCCAACCAGGGCTATGTGGCCGTGCGTAACAACAACGTGGTCTTCCCGGCCATCGCTGCCAACGCGGCGGGGCAAGGCATCATCAGCTTCACGCTGGTCGGCCATGACTACTTCCCGGGCGCGGCTTACGCGAGGGTCGACGCGACTCATGACGCTGCCTCGGTCAGCGTCGCTCGCTTGGGAAGCGGAGCCGCCGACGGGTTCACCGGCGAGACGAGCCTGGACCCCGGCGATGGCGGGGTTGAACGCTGGGGCGACTACGCCGCGGCCGTCGCTGCGGCGGACGGTTCGATCTGGTTCGCGACCGAAACGATCAACCAGTCCTGCACGTTGAGCGAATTCGCCAGCGACACGACGTGTGGCGGAACGCGGACCCTTCTCGCCAATTGGGGCACATTCATCGGGCAGGTGACTCCGTAGCGTTCGTTCAGATCCTCACCTGACTGATGCGATGGCCGGCTCCCTCCAAGGAGCCGGCCATCGCCCTCTGCACTCCCAGCCGGAGGAACCCGCGCCTACAATCTGCTGATGCCCTCTGAGATCAAGCGCGGGATGACGCGCGAGCAACTGCTGGTGACCGCGGGCGTCATGGCCGGCATCGCCGTCGCGGCCCTCGATTCGACGGTCGTCGGCACGGCAATGCCGACGATCATCGGCCAGCTCGGAGGGATCGCCGAGTACGGCTGGGTCTTCGCCGCGTACCTGCTGACTGCCACGACCACCGTCCCGGTCTTCTCCACCCTGGCCGATGTCCATGGCCGCAAGCCGATCTTCATGATCGGTCTGGCGCTCTTCGTTGGCGGCTCGATGCTGTGCGGCATCGCCCAATCGATGCTCCAGCTGATCATCTTTCGCGCCATCCAGGGACTCGGCGCGGGTGCGGTCATGCCGATCGCCTTCACGATCGTCGGCGACATCTTCGAACCGCGCGAGCGCGCACGAATGCAGGGCTTCTTCAGCAGCGTGTGGGGCGTCTCCGCGATCATCGGTCCGGCGCTCGGAGGGCTGATTACAGCCACCGTCGGCTGGCGCTGGGTCTTCTATATCAACGTTCCGGTCGGACTGGTTGCCGCGCTGCTGATCGGTCTTGCGCTGCACGAGCACGTCGAGCACCGGGAGCACCGGCTCGACTGGCTGGGTGCGCTGACGCTGACAGGTGGCATCGCGCTGCTGCTGCTCGGCGTCTCGGAGGGGGGTCGGGTCGGGTTCGCGACCGTCTCGGTCGTCGGCATGCTGGTCGGAGCGGTCGTCCTGCTGCTCGCGTTCGCGCGCAATGAGGTGACCGCGGATGAGCCGCTCATCGACATCGGTCTCATGCGAAAGCCGATCATCGCCGCCGGGCTCGGAATCGGGACACTGGCGGGCGTGATCATGTTCGGGCTGACCGCCTACCTGCCGCCGGTCATCCAGGGCGTCCACGGCGGGTCCCCACTCGAGGCGGGCCTGGCGGTGGGCGCCATGTCGATCGGATGGCCCATCGGCTCGATCATCGCCGGCCGCGCAATGCTCCGATTCGGCTCACGGCCTGTTGTGCTGGTCGGCACCGGGCTGCTGGTGGCCGGCACCGCTCTGCTGACCCAGGCCGCACCGATGCAGCCGCTCTGGTATTCGGCGCTGGCGGCGGCGGTCACCGGCTTCGGCATGGGGCTCACGACGACGCCGCTGCTTGTCTCGATCCAGACCGTCGTCTCGTGGCGGCAGCGCGGGCAGGCGACCGGGTTGGTGCAGTTCAGCCGCACGATCGGCGGCGCTGTGGGGACCGGGCTGATGGGCGCCATCCTCGCGTCTTCCGTCGGGCCGCAGGCGAGCGCGATCCTGGATCCGGTCGCTCGCAGCACCATTCCCGTCGCCGAGCTGGCGACCGTGCGCGACGCGTTGGCCGCTGGCCTTGGCTGGATCTTCGTCATCCTGCTCGTCACGGCGGCGGCTGCGTGGACCCTCGCCATCCGATATATGCCGGCGATCCATGTCGACGACGCTGCCGCGGAGCGAACCGCTGACAGACCGCCTGACAGAGCTGCGGGCGCCTCCTCGGTTATTCGTAACAGCGGCAGTTACGAATGAGCTCGCGTCTGCTCCGTCACAGGCATTCGTGCAGCACGAAGCGTCCTGACATGGTCATGGTGGCGCTCGACCGGTCCCTGTGACCGATATCGGCCGCGTAGAATCGGCCCGTGTCCACAACCGCCCAGACAATGCCGGCGTACGAGACCATTCGCCACGAGACGGCGAACGGCGTGGCGACAATCACCCTTAACCGACCCGAGAGCCTGAACGCGCTGAACGCCACGATGCGGCGCGAGCTCCTCGCCGCCCTGAAAGCCGCGGCCAGAGACGACGCCACGCGAGCGGTCATCATCACCGGCGAGGGACGTGGCTTCTGCTCCGGCGCCGACCTGCGCGGTGGCGCGGGCGAGCGGGAGTTCCGGCGGGTGCTGACGACTGAGTACAACCCGCTGATCACCGCCATTCGCGAGCTGCCGAAGCCGGTGATCGCGGCGGTCAACGGCGTCTCGGCGGGTGCCGGCGCGAGCATCGCCTTCGCGGCGGACTTGATCGTTACGGCTGAGGAGGCGAGGTTCCTCATGGCATTTGTCAATATCGGTCTGGTGCCTGACTCCGGCGCGACACGGACGCTGGTACGCGCGCTGGGCCGCCACGCCGCCACGCAGATGATCTTCACCGGTCAGCCGCTCACCGCCAGGGGTGCCGCGGACGCGGGTCTGGTCGCTGCCGTCGTTCCCGCAGCAGAGCTGATGGACGCAGCCAACGAGCTCGCACAACGCTTCGCCGACGGCCCGACGAAAGCGCTGGGCTACGCGAAACGGCTGATCAATGCTGCGGAAGGGGACTCGCTCGCCGACAGCCTGGCCACCGAGGCCGACCTTCAGGAGCTCGCCGGGCGAACGGCGGACCATCGCGAAGGCATCTCAGCCTTTGCCGAGAAGCGCGAACCGCGGTTCGACGGCAGATGACCGAGATCAGCCGCATGGGCATTCTGGGAGCGGGAACGATGGGCGCCGGCATCGCGCAGGTCGCGGCCGAGGGCGGTCTCGAGGTGCTCGTCCACGACCCCGTCGAGGGCGCATTCGAACGCGCACGCACGCTCATCGCCGGCTTCCTGGCGCGCAAGGTCCAGAAGGAGCAGCTCACCGAGCCCGATGCGCTGGCCGTCCTGGGTCGCCTCAGGCCGACCGCCAATCTTGAAGAGCTCGCCGCCGCGGACCTGGTGATCGAGGCGATTCCCGAGGACATCAGGCTGAAGCGCAAAGCCTTCCGCCGCCTGGACGATGCGGCGTCCGAGCACACCATCCTGGCAACGAACACCTCGTCGCTGCCGGTGGCGCGCATCGCGGCCGACACGCAGCATCCGGAACGCGTGTTGGGCATGCATTTCTTCAACCCGGTTCCGCTCATGCAGCTGGTCGAAGTCGTCGACGCACCCGCCACCGACCGCGAGATCGTCGAACGGACCATCGCAGCCGCCCGCCAGTTGGGCAAGACGCCGGTGGTCACCGCCGATACGCCGGGCTTCATCGTCAACCGCGTTGCGCGGCCGTACTACCTCGAGGCGCTGCGCATCGTCGGTGAGGGCCTGGCCAGCGTGGAGCAGGTGGATGGCGCCATGCGCGGCATCGGCTTTCGAATGGGACCCTTTGAGCTCGTGGACGCCATCGGTCTCGACGTCAACTTCGCCGTCAGCCAGAGCGTGTACCAGCAGTTCTTTTACGACCCGCGATATCGCCCACACCTCCTGCAACGCATGCTCGTCGACGCCGGACGTCTGGGGCGCAAGTCGTCGGGTGGCTTCTACGACTACGGTGCCGATGGGTCGCGCGGTCCGGCATGGTCGGGCATCGCGCAGTGGCGCGAAGGTCCGCGCATGGAGCCGCTCACCGGTGAGGCGGTGCAGGCCCGCATCCTGGCCACGATCGTCAACGAGGCCGCGTCGGCCGTTGCCGAGGGCGTCGCCGCGCCCGAGTCCGTCGACACGGCCATGCGCCTCGGCACGAACTACCCGTCGGGCCCGCTGGAATGGGGCGAACGGATCGGGCTGGCGCACGTCGTCGGCACGCTCGACGCGCTGCACTCGGCTGTCCCCGACGGCCGATATCGGGTCGTGCCGCTGCTGCGCTCCCTCGCGGAGCGCAACGGCTCCTTCTTCGAGTCGGGGGAGTGATCGAGGCGCTGCCCGGGCGGTATCGGGCCGTGGTGTTCGACATGGACGGCCTGCTGCTCGATACCGAGACGCTGTGGCAGCGTTCCGAAACCGAGCTTTTTCGCCGGCACGGGCAGCAGTTCACGCGCGAGGATCAGCTGGCGGTGATGGGCACCGGCGTCGAGTTCACTGGCCGGTATTACGCCGAGCGGTTGGGCGAGCCCGTTGAGCGCGGCATTGCGCTTGTCGAGGAGATGCAAAAGCTGATGCTCGCCGAGGTTTCGCGTGAGGTGCTGGCGCGGCCCGGTGCCACCGAATTGGTCGAGCGGCTGCGTGGGCAGGTGCCGCTGGGCCTGGCCTCCAACTCGGAGCGCTACCTGGTGGACGCGGCTCTGGCCACCGCGCGCCTGGCCGATGCATTCGACGTGATCGTCACACCGGCGGACGTCGAGCATCCCAAGCCGGCGCCTGATCTCTACCTGGAGGCGTGCGCCCGCCTCGGCGTCTCGCCGTCGGATGCGTTGGCGTTGGAGGATTCCGCGCCGGGCATAGCCGCGGCGAAGGCGGCGGGTCTGACCTGCATTGCCGTTCCGCAGTTTGCCGAGACCGATGTCTCGATCGCCGACCGCGTGATCGACTCACTGGAGGAGCTGCTCGCTGAGCGGTAGGGGTTCGCGCGAGCGAGCGCCTCGGGCATACTCGCCCGCGTGATTCGCCCGCTGCCGCCGATCACGGTCTACTACCTGATCGAGGGCATCTCCTCGTTCTTCTGGTTCATGCTCAGCACGGCCGGCGCGCTGTACGCCATCCAGGTCGCCCATCTCAACCCGGTGGAGCTCGTCCTGGTCGGCACGGCGCTCGAGGTATCGGCGCTCGTCTTCGAAGTCCCGACCGGCGTCCTGGCCGATGCGGTCAGCCGCCGTCTATCGGTGATCGTTGGCACGGTGATCATGGGCGTCGGCTTCATCCTGTGGGGCGCCATCCCGGTCTTCGGCTGGATCATCGTGGCACAGGTCATCTGGGCGCTCGGCTTCACCTTCACCAGTGGCGCCACCGAAGCGTGGGTCGCGGACGAATCGGGCCAGAAGGAGATCGGCCGGACCTACCTCCGCGGCTCGCAGATCGGGTATGCCGCCGGTGCCGTCGGGATCGGCGCGACCGTGGTGATCGGTGGGGCGTTCGGCCTGCAGTGGCCGCTGCTCGTCGCCGGCGCAGGACACCTCGCATTGGCCGGGCTGCTCGTCGTCATCATGTCGGAGCGCCACTTCACGCCTGAGCCGCGCGGCAACCGCACGCGCAGACAGACCTTCGGGGCGACCCTCACCGCGGGGCTCAAGCTGCTGCGCGGCAGCCCGGTCCTGCTGACCATCGTCTCGATCACGGCCATCGCCGGTGCGGCCAGCGAGGCATTCGACCGGCTGTGGGAGTTCCACCTGATCGATCACTTCAGCTTCCCGACGGCGCCGGCCCTGCCCCTGATCGCCTGGTTCGGCATCATCAACGTCACCGCACTCCTGCTCGGCGTGGGCGCCATCGAGATTACGCGACGACGCGTCAAGACCGATACGCACGTCGGTGCCGCCCGCTCGCTGCTGACCATCGATGCCACGCTGATGGTCGCGCTCGTGGTCTTCGGGCTCGCCGGGAACATCGGTCTGGCGGTTGGCGCCTACCTGACCGCTCGCATGCTGCGCCGGCTGGCGACGCCGATTCGGCTGACCTGGATCAACCAGGGGCTGACCGCCAACGTGCGCGCGACCGTCATCAGCATGGACTCCCAGGCCGATGCGCTCGGCCAGATTGCCGGCGGTCCACTGGTCGGCTGGATCGCGGGCGGCTTCGGGACGCGCGTGGCGATGGTCGTCGTCAGCCTCCTGCTGACACCGGCTTTGTACCTGTATGCCCGGACGCTGCGAGCGCACGGTCGAGACCTGGCGGACGTTCCGGGCAATGATTCGGCGGCGATCGGCTAACGGCCCCGACCGGACTCGTTATCTGGTGGTTCTGCCGTCGGCGGCCCTTATCGGTTCTCGGAGGACTCGATAATCATCATGAGCGCGGGTTCGAGGGCCGATCCGCGAAATAGCGCTCCCCAGAGGAGCCGATACGTCGCCTGGCGCATGGCCTGATACGCTCTTTTGCATGTGCAGAAGCATCAAGACCCTTCGTGACGGCGCCGAGCCGGTCTCCGACGAGGAGATCACCGCCGCCGCACTGCAGTACGTCCGCAAGGTGAGCGGCTACCGTCAGCCCAGCCGTGCCAACACCGAGGCGTTCAACGAGGCAGTTGCGGCGGTCGCGGCAGCGTCGAGCCGCCTGCTGGAAGCCGTCGCGGCCACCCATCCCGCTCGCGCCCGCTGAATCCCAGGCCTAGGTGCGCGGCGTCGCACCGCGGTCTGAGTGGGCGGCGCGATCACCAGGCTCGGGCTGCGTTCCGAGTGCCCTCGACAACAGGGTGCGCCTGCTGTGGGTCGACGTCTTGTCGAAGATCGCCTTGAGATGATCCTGAACGGTGTGCTCGCTGAGGAACAGTCGCTGTGCCAGCTCCTTCGTGTCTGCGCCTGTTGCCAGCAGTGTCACCAGCTCCCTCTGGCGAGGGCTGAGCCCGAACGCGAGAGAAAAGACCTCCAATCGATCCGGCGGTGATGCTTCCTCGATCGTGACAGCAATGCTGCCCTCGGCCGGCGCGTCCGAGCTGCTGAGCCTGGCCGCGCGCAGCGTGACCCAGAAGCCGTCCGTGAGATGGACTCGAGCCCAAGGTGGATTGGCGTCGACCTGTCCCTCCGACGCGAGCAGCTGGGCAGCCACGTTGTAGGCGCTTGCGGGGATCGGCGCTTGACCGGGCTGTGGCGGGACCAGCACGCTGAGCCAGTCGTGCGATGCCGCAGTCTGGCTCGTGACCCGCAGTCCCTCGTCAAGCAGGATCACCACCGGACCTGTCTCGCGCGGCACAGGCAGGGCCGGGGCTGCGAAGGTTGCCGCCTGGCAGCGCCGCAGGCCGCTGGTGATCGACGCCGACAGGTCGGCCAGGAACGCGATGACGCTCGCATCGAATGGCTCGGCCGGCTCGTGCCGCCACACATCGAGAAACCCCCAGCAGCCGTGGCGATCCGCGAATACCGTCGACGCCACGTCGACCACGCCGTAGTCACGGAGCATGTCTCGCCAGAGCAGGCTGGTCTGCAGATCCCCGGTCGTGGCTTCCACCAGCGACCGAGACCGCGTCGCGCTCGAGGCCAATTGGGTCCAGCGGTTGGTCCCGGTCAGGTACTTGAGCCTGATCAGCGCCGAAAGGTCGGCGACGGGGACGTCGGCGAGCGGAGAGCAGCCAACGGATGTGACCGGGTCCGTCAACAGCCAGACATGGGCATCGAAATCGAACTGCCGGCGGAGCTCCCGTAGGATCTCCGACCTGAGGGTCATGGCGTCGGGCGCGGAGCGACAGATCGCCTGGATGCGTTCCCGGGAGCGAGATTGTGCCTGCAGCTGCGGGTTCGTCACGTTCGGAGGATACGCTCGGCCTTGATCCAGGCTGACCTTGCGGCCGAATCCACACCTTTCTGGGATGTCGTCTCGGCAGTCATCTGCGTACGGTGATCGCCACATCAACCGAGGAGGCATCTGACATGGCGACCGTGCACATCGAGCACCCGATCCGCGACTTCGAGACCTGGAAGGCGGCGTTCGACCGGGATCCCGCCGACCGACGAGGATCTGGCGTCCAGCGCTACTCCATCCAGCGGCCCGTGGACGATCCGAACTACGTCGTGATCGACTTGGATTTCGCCAGTCTCGCGGAGGCGGAAGCGTTCCTGGTCACGATGCGGAGGGTGTGGGACTCGCCCCAGGCGGCGCTCGCTCTGGCAGGCGCCCCGCAGGCCCGGATCATGAACACCGTGGCGAGCGACGCTGTGGCATAGCAGCGACGCTGCGTGGTGGCGACCCATCCAGCGCATCGGTCGTCCTAACCCAGAGGAAACCGCGTCGGTTGGCACCGTCAGGGTGGTCCGTGCAGGAAGTGACCTTCCTGCGGAGCTGTATGGTCTACGCTCATAACTCGAGTCGCGCTGCGTGATTCGACGCTCGCCCTGCTAGCATCGCTCCCATGCCAGCACCGCGCGATCCCGCCACCCCGCCGGTCATCATCGACGGGCTCCGCACGCCTTTCGGCCGATACGCCGGCGCGCTTGCCGGTGTCCGCCCTGACGACATGGCCGCGCATGTCATTCGTGCCCTGATCGACCGCACCGGCGTGGACCCGGAGCTGATCGACGACGTGATCATGGGTGCTGCCAACCAGTCCGGCGAGGACAACCGCAACGGAGCACGCATGGCTCTGCTGCTCGCGGGGCTGCCCCTGAAGGTTCCGGGCCAGACGGTCAACCGCCTGTGCGGAAGCGGCCTGCAGGCGGTGGTCAGCGCGGCGCACGCCATCGCCTTCGGGGACGGATCGGTCTTCGTGGCCGGCGGCGCCGAGTCGATGTCGCGCGCGCCATTCGTGATGGCCAAGCCATCGGCGGCGTTTCCGCGCGGTGAGCAGACGCTGTACGACACGACCCTCGGCTGGCGCTTCACCAACCCCCGTTTGGCCGATGCGCACTACCCGTACTCGATGGGCGAGACGGCCGAGAACGTTGTTGACCGATGCGGCGTTTCGCGTGAGGACCAGGACGCCTTCGCCTATCAGTCGCAGCAGCGCTGGGCAGCCGCCGATGCCGCCGGTCGCTTTGCCGACGAGATCGTTCCCATTGAAGTTCCGGCCGGCCGCCGAGGGGAGACACGCACCTTCGACCGCGACGAGCATCCGCGGCCCGAGGCGACGCTCGCGGACCTGGCCAAGCTCAAGCCGGCGTTCAAGCGGGACGGCTCGGGCTCGGTGACCGCGGGGAACTCGTCTGGCATCAACGACGGTGCCGCTGCGCTGCTGGTGGTTTCGGAGGCGCGTGCTCGTGAGCTCGGGCTGCGGCCGATGGCCCGGCTGGTCGCCTCGGCGGTCGCCGGCGTCGACCCGGCGACCATGGGGCTGGGACCGATTTCCGCCTCCCGGCTTGCGCTGTCGCGGGCCGGCCTGACCGTCACCGAGATGGACCTCGTCGAGCTCAACGAGGCGTTCGCCGCGCAGGCGCTCCCGGTCATGCGCGAGCTGGGCCTGGATCCGGACAAGACGAACGTCAATGGGGGAGCGATCGCGATCGGGCATCCGTTGGGTGCCTCGGGCGCACGGCTGGCGACGACGCTAGTCCACGAGATGCGCCGGCGCGGGGCCCGATACGGCCTTGCGACGATGTGCATCGGCGTCGGACAGGGGATCGCGGCCGTCTTCGAGGCCGCTGAGTGAGCGACGAACGCTGGAATAGAGTGACGCTGGTGCCGCTGCGGTGGCGACCGGTCCGCATTCATACCAAGTGACCGTTACGCAGCCGCAGTAGCCTTCGAGGGGTCCGAATTCACGCCCCATGTGAGTGCGGATGCTCCAACGGGCCTTCTCCGCGCATAACGCGCAGCTGGTGTGAATCTGTCGCGTCGCCGAGGTTGCGGCTTGGCGCGATCCATGTGCTACGATGTTGCACATGGATAGGATTGGCGTTCGTGAGCTGCGCCAGAATGCGAGCAAATACCTCGAACGAGTGAAAGCAGGCGAGTCACTCGAAATCACGCAACACGGCCAGCCTGTCGCGCAGATGATTCCAATGCAGCGCTTCAGCCCGTTCGAGCGGCTCGTGGCTGAGGGCAAGGTTCAGCGCGCCACGCGCGACCTTCTTGAACTCGGCCCGCCGCTCCCTCCCGAGCCGGGGCAACGGCCGACATCGGAAATCCTTGATGAGTTGCGCGAAGAACGCTTTCCGTGATCGAGCACGCGTACCTGGATACCTCAGCGTTCCTCAAGCTGATACTCGAAGAGGTTGAGTCAGCGACGTTCACGAACTGGCTCGAACGATGGCCGCAACGGATTTCGAGTCGGTTGTTGAAGCTCGAGGCGATCCGCGTGGTCCGCCGATCTCGTCCTGCGGCGATTAAGATGATGCACGAGAAGCTCGCAGGCGTGAGTCTCATCTCGATCGACGACGACATCGTTGAGCTGGGCGCGCTGCTTGAGCCTGTCGGCCTGCGCTCACTTGACGCAATTCATCTGGCTACAGCGGCAAGCATCGCAGGCGGTCTCGGAGTGTTCGTCACCTACGACCGTCGCATGATCGACGCAGCGCATCGGCTTGGACTTCCGGTAGCCTCCCCGGCGTGAGCCCGACCCAAGGCGGCACCCTTCGACCCGCCACGATCCGCCGCTATCTGGAGGCGCTGCGCCGCAAGCAGCTCGTCTCCGCAGCAACGGAGCTGACATACCGGGAGCCGCTCGCGGATTTCCCAAGGAGTGCGGCCGAAGAGCTCGGGTTCGGCACGGTAACGATCAACGCCGAACTGAGCATGAAGCTGGTCGGCAAGCCGGGCTTCCAGGTTGCGAACGCCAACGGCGCGCCCATCGGTTACGGCGAAACCAAGCCGAGCGCCGGTGAAGCCGGAGGAGTGGACGTGGGGGATGGGATTCCGGCCGTTGGAGCACTTCCTGGACGACCGGCGTGGCCGGCAGCTCGACGTCGAACAGATCGAGATGTTCTGCCGCGCTGCGTTCGCGGTGCGCGAGTCGCTGGAGCTTGCGGTGCCACTCAATGAGAGCCTCGCATGCATTCTCGAGGAACCGCTGGAACTCAGCTAAAGCCGACGTGCGGCGGGATCTCTCGGGCTCGGTCAGCCTCAACCCGGTGTGAGTTCCTCACCGGATGTGCTATAAACTTGACATTATGGCGCTTAGTGAATAGTTTATGATGCAATGGCTAAGGTCTCCCGTCCCATCTTCCCGCAAACACGACGTCGCGCTGAACGGCTTGGGGAGCGGTTGCGCACGGCGCGTCTACGTCGCCGCATCTCCGCTACCGAGATGGCTGCCCGCGCAGAGATCTCCCGCGTGACGCTCCATCGGTTGGAGAGCGGTGATCCTGCGGTCAGCATGGCGGTTGTCCTGCGCGTGCTGACCGTCCTGGGACTCGACGAAGATATCGACGCCATCGCGCGGAACGATGAGCTTGGCCAGCGACTGCAGGATGTCTCGCTCCGCCGCCCACGACGAGCGAAGATTCGGCCACCACACGATGAATGACCAACTCGACACGACGATCGTCAGCCTTGATGCGCCGGAGACCGGCCCTCGCCAGGCAATCGGAGATCTTCGACGCGTTCGATCTCGGTCGCGAACAGCTATCTCATTCGCGTATCGACAAGCCTGGCTATCGGGTCGAGACGCTTTCGAAATCGATCCGTCGCTGCACCAGTACGAGGGCCCGCAGTACGCACGCGAGGGAGATCTGCCGGGGATCTTCGGCGACAGCGCACCGGATCGATGGGGCCGGATGCTGCTCGAGCGTCGTGAAGCGGGCGCGGCGCGGCGGGAAGGGCGGGCTGCACACCGTCTGGACGACTGGGACTTCCTGGTCGGGATTGAAGACCATCTTCGGATGGGTGCTCTCAGGCTTTCTTTAGCTGACGATGGTGCCTTTCTTCACGATGGCCCGCTCGCCGTGCCACCGATCGCGCGGCTGCGTGAGCTGGAGTTCGCAGCTCACCAACTCGAACGCACATCCAGCTTGGACACTGATGACGAGGCGTCGTGGCTCGCCATTCTGCTCGCGCCTGGAAGCTCCCTCGGTGGAGCGCGGCCCAAGGCAAACTTCACTGCGGAGGATGACTCCCTTTGGATTTCCAAGTTCCCTTCCCGAGGGGATCGCGAGGATGTCGGGGCCTGGGAATACCTGCTCACATCATTGGCGGCCGATGCAGGCATCGCCGTGCCAAACACGCGGCTGCTGCGTCTCACGCTCGACTACCGGACCTTCTGCGCCCAGCGGTTCGATCGAAGTGGCGTCGATCGGCGCATGTACGCGTCCGGTATGACGCTGACCGGGAAGCGCGACGGAGAAGAAGCGAGCTATCTCGACCTCGCACTCGCGATTCAAGATCACGCGGCACCGAACGCAATCGAGGAGGATCTCGAACAGCTATTCCGGCGCCTCGTGTTCAATGTCCTTGTTGCGAATCGCGACGACCACCTGCGAAACCACGGCTTCCTGCGCTCCAGCCGCGGGTGGCGCCTCTCGCCGGCTTTTGATCTCAATCCGATGCCGCGCAAGCCCGAACACACGCTGGCCATCGACGAGCAGATCCGGACGCCGGATCTCGAGCTGGTGCTCGAAACAGCGCCGTTCTACCGCGTGTCTTCATCTCGTGCGGCTGCAATCGTTTCCGAGGTGAAGGCCGCCATTCGTCCCTGGCGAGGCCTGGCTCGCAAACTTGAGCTGCCGGACTACGAAATCGAGCTGATGGTGGCGGCGTTCTCAACCACCTGATTCAGCGAGCGCCCAAGAGTTCCAGCGCTCGACGGTCATCACCATGGCGGCGCCAAAGGGCGTCGACCAGGTCGCGTACTGCGGGTACTTCGCCTGGAGCAGCCGGATCGTGACGTCGCGATCCGATCCGTCTTCGACGACTCGTGCCGTGCCATCGGCGCGCACCCACCACAGGCGCT
>JBBSCG010000038.1:0-18251 GCA_038250515.1 Candidatus Limnocylindria bacterium | reverse complement strand
GCAAGACACACCGCGACGTCCGCCGGTCAATCAAACGCGCCCTCGCCCGCCGCCTGTACCGACGGATCCAGGCCGCCACCCGACCCATGTCGCTGCCCACCGCGTATTGACAAACATAGGAGCGTCCAACGGCCTGCTGCGTCAGTACTTCCCCAAGACCATGGATCTGTCGACGGTCAGTCAGGCCCAGCTGGATGCGGTCGCCGCCGAGCTCAATGGCCGCCCTCGACAAACGCTCGGCTGGATGAAACCATGCGAGGCGCTGGCCGAGGTGTTGCGCTGACCGCTTGAGACCGCCATCGCGTTTGGAACGCTCAGCGTTCCAAATGGCGAAGGAGAACGCCGTCGGGTCGCAATTCAGGCGGATCACGCCTGCTCCTTCGTCAACTCGCTCGCCGGTCGGCGGCCCCGGCCGATCCGGCACGCGCACGACGGTGATCTGCATTGTCGCGGCCGATGCAAGCCCGCCGCGCCTGACGGACGCCTCGGGAGGGCCGGAGTATGATCGGGCGCGTGATTGACCCCATCGCGTTCCGCATCGGTCCGCTCCAGGTCCACTGGTACGGCATCATCATCGCCACGGCCGTGCTGGTCGCCGCACTGCTGGGCACTCGCGAGGCGCGCCGACGTGGCGAGGACCCGGAGTATGGCTGGTCGATGCTGCTGTTGGTGATCGTGACGAGCGTCATCGCGGCACGCGCCTACCACGTCATCCACATGTGGAGCTACTACTCGCAGCACCTCGACCTGATCCCGCAGATCTGGCTGGGGGGTATCGGCATCCCGGGGGCGGTTGCCGGCGGCGCGTTCGGCATCTGGCTCTACTGCCGCTGGAACCATCTCAGCACGGCCCGATGGCTCGACATCTTCGCGCCGGCCCTGCTGCTCGGTCAGGCCATCGGTCGCCTCGGGAACTTCGTCAACCAGGAGCTCTACGGGCCGCCGACCACGCTGCCGTTGGGCATCCCGATCGACGCGGCGCACCGAGCTGGCACGCCCTGGGATCCGACCAACTTCCCGGTCGACACGACACGGTTCGTGCCGCTGTTCGCCTACGAGGCGATCCTCAACCTGATCGGCATGGCCGTGCTGCTGTGGGTGGCGCATCGGTTCGCGAAGAAGCTGTACGACGGCGACATCGCACTGATGTACATCATCTGGTACGGCGCAGTCCGCTCGGCGCTCGAGACCTTCCGGGTCAACAACTGGGTCATTCTTGGGGTCCCAACGGCGATCTGGATCGGCGTCCTGGGCATCCTGCTGGCCGCCGGGTTCCTGGCCCTGCGTCACGCCAGGCACTGGGGCACCCCTGGCTCCTGGATAGACCGACCTGAGACCGATGCCGACGCGCCTGCCTCGCCCAACCCGGAGCCGCAACCTGGCTGAGCGTCCGGGCATCCTGACCGATGTGACCGCGGCGATCGGCGACACCCCGCTGATCGCCCTTGACCGACTTTCGGTTGGCGTTGCGCCGCGAATCGTCGGCAAGCTCGAGTCGATGAACCCAGGCGGGTCGGTCAAGGACCGCATCGCGTTGCCGATGATCGAGGCGGCGGAGCGGGCCGGCCTGCTGAAGCATGGTGGCGTCATCGTGGAGCCGACCAGTGGCAACACCGGGGTCGGCCTCGCCATGGCGGCGGCGGTGAAGGGGTATCGGTGCATCTTCGTGATGGCCGACAAGCAGTCGGAGGAGAAGCGCGCGCTGCTGCGCGCATACGGCGCGGAGGTGGTGGTCTGCCCGAGCGACGTCCCCGCCGATGATCCGCGCTCGTATTACCAGGTGTCGGACCGGTTGGCGCGCGAGACGCCGGGCGCCTGGAAGCCCGACCAGTATTCGAATAGGGCGAACCCCGAGGCTCACTACCTGACGACCGGGCCCGAGATCTGGTCGGCGACTGGCGGCCAGGTGACGCACTTCGTGGCCTCGATCGGCACCGGCGGAACGATCTCGGGCGTCGGGCGCTACCTGCGCGAGCAGTCACCGTCCGTCATCATCGTCGGCGCCGACCCCGCGGGCTCGGTCTACTCAGGCGACACGCCGCGGCCGTACCTGACCGAGGGGATCGGCGAGGATTTCTGGCCGACCACCTACGACACCGAGAGCTGCGACCTGATCGTGCGGGTGAGCGACCGCGACTCGATGCTGACTGCCCGTCTGGTTTCCGCGTGCGAGGGGATTCTCATGGGCGAGTCGTGCGGTACGGCGCTGTGGGCCGCGCTGCAGGTCGCGCGTGAAGCTGACGACCGCGATGCGCTGTTCGTCGTCCTACTGCCGGACGGCGGCAACAACTACCTCGGGAAGCTCTATGACGACGACTGGCTGCGCGCGAATGGGCTCCTCGGCGCGGACGAGGAGGTCGGCGCCTACGATTGGCGCACGACCCAGCCCCAGGTCGTGGTGCGGGGAGCGGAGATTCCTCGGCTGCCTGCCTGAGCTAGCGCGCATTCCCGTGCCGAATCTGATAGCCGCGACCGGTCGGGGTGCCTATTTCCTGGATGTGACGGTCCGGGCGAGATCCTGCTCGGCTTCTGGATCGTCACCGGCGTCATCGCTGTGGTGTGGCTGGCGATGATCGTCGCAATCGCGCGACGTGACTAGCAGCGCTACGTGCCGTCGTCTGAACGGCTCATTCGTGGCCTAAGTCCGCCGTGAGCGGAACTTGTCAAGAACTGGGACCGAATCGGCGTGTAAGCCCCATTTCGCCGGAATCTGTCAACAGTCGCGGCCGCAGCAGCCTATCCGTCGTCGTCCATCGGCTCGCCCTCGACGTTCGCGGTCGTCGGCTCGGCCTGGTCATAGTTGCCGCCTGACTCCGCGGATGAGGCGCCGTAGACGGACCCGCTCATGGGCTCGTCGACCTCTTCCTCTTCGGGGCGGGTGCGCTCCGCCGCGGTGTTCTCGGGTGGCTGTCGATTATGCATCGGTTTCCCTCCAAAGTGAGCCAAGCGCACGCGCCATGCCACAATGGCGGCCGCATGACCGATGCATCCAACGACCAGTTCGAAACGCTCGCCGTCCACGCCGGCGCGGAGCCGGATCCCGCGACCGGCGGCGTCTCCCCCGCGATCCAGCTTTCGACCACGTTCAAGCAGGACGGCGTCGGTGGGCTGCGCGACGGCTTCGAATACGGCCGTAGTGATAATCCGACGCGCCGCGCGCTGGAGTCCACGATCGCCACGCTCGAGGGTGCTACGCACGGCCTCGCGTATGCCTCCGGCCTGGCGGCGACGCAGAACCTGCTGTACCTGCTTGAGCCCGGCGACCGGCTGCTGATGAGCGATGACGCATACGGTGGAACGTGGCGCCTGGCGGATCGCCTCTGGCGTCGGTACGGTATTCAGACCGATGCGGTCGATCTGCGCAACCTCGACGCCCTCGCGGCGGCGCTCAACGACCCGAAGCCGGCGCGAATGGTCTGGATCGAGACGCCGACGAACCCGCTGCTCAAGGTGGTGGACATCTCGGCCGTGGCCCGCCTCGCGGCGAATGCGGGAGCACGGACGGTCGTCGACAACACGTTCGCCACGCCGTACCTGCAGCGCCCGCTCGAGCTGGGCGCTGACCTGGTAGTGCACTCGGCGACCAAGTACCTCGGTGGGCACTCGGATGTGATCGGCGGCCTGCTTGCCACCCGCGACGATGAGCTGGCGGAGCGGCTGCGCTTCACCCAGAACGCGGCCGGCGCGGTGCCGAGCCCCTTCGACTGCTGGCTGCTGATGCGTGGGATCCGCACGCTCGCCCTGCGGATGGAGCGCGCCTGCGCCAACGCCGCGCTGATCGCCACGTGGCTCACGGCGCGCGAGGAGGTGACGCTCGTTCATTACCCCGGATTGCCGGACAATCCGCAGCGCGAGCTGGTGGAACGACAGATGCGGCTGCCGGGGGCTATGGTCAGCTTCGAGCTTCGTGACGGAGAGGAACGCGCCCGCGATTTTGTCGGTCGCACACGTCTCTTCACCCTTGCCGAGTCGCTCGGCGCGGTCGAGTCGCTGATCGAGCTGCCGGCGGTCATGACGCACGCATCGGTCACGGGGTCGGCGCTGGAAGTTCCGCTGTCGCTGGTGAGGCTGTCGGTCGGGATCGAGGCGGTCGACGACCTGGTACGCGACCTGGCAACCGCCTTCGAGGCGGCATGACCGATCAGGCTCCAGCGCCGGACGACAGGCGCCCGCCGCAGCTTGCCGCGGACAGCCCGACCGAGCTCGTCGAGACCGACGATGGCGAGCTCGTGGAGCGCCTCTCCGGCGGCACCGCAACGATGCTGCTGGTCTGGCTGATCGGCGTCGGAGCGGGGAGTGCGCTGCTGGCGACCTGGATCTTCGCGGCCGCGGTCCTCAACCAGCACCTCGGGATCGACGCTTTATTCTCGGGCCTCGGATTGTACGTCGGCCTGTTCGGCGCCTCGGGGCCAACCATCCTGTGGCTGGCCGGACGGGCACAGGACCACTCATTCGGCTGGTTCCTGCTGACGGCGGCCAAGATGGGGGTGGTGATGATCGGCATCGTGATCGCGGTGACCGCGGTCAGCACCCTGATCCTTGGCGGAGCGCTCGGAATCGGAGCGTTGTTGATCGCCGCGATCCTGCTGGTCGTGACGCTGGTGCTGGCGCTCATCTGGGCGCTGGCCACCTGGTCCGCCGACCGCTACATCGCGCGAGCGCGGGTCGACGCCGGCGAGTCCTAGACCTCGTAGGTCTTGAGCAGCTCGGCGACTTCCACCGGACCGGAGAACTCGCTGGCGGCTTCGTCGCGGGCCCAGTCACCGCCGTTGTCGATCGGCAGATGCGTGAGCACGAGCTTTCCGACCTTCGCCTGCCGTGCGGCGGCCCCGGCCTCGCTCGGCAGCAGATGGCCGCGATTCTCGGCTCCACGCGGATCCTCGGACAGCGAACGGAGGGCGGCCTCGCACAGGAACAGCGCGGCTCCATCGGCCAGCTCCGGCAGCGCGGGCGTCGGCGCGCTGTCGGCCGAGTAGGCGAGGACGCGGCCGTTTCCTGCATCGGTCAGGCGGGATTCGATCCGAAAGCCCCAGGTGGGAACGAAGTGCTGGGTCTCGCGTGGTTCCAGTCGCATCTCGCCGATCTCGAACGCGGTGCTGCCGTCGTGCTCTTCAAACCGAAAGCTCCTGGCGAAGAAGTCCGGAAATCCGGCGCCGCGCGCAAGATCCTGCAGCTGGTCCGCGGATCCGGGTGGCACGACGACGCGCAGCCGGTTGGGTGCGTCCTCCAGCCATGGGTACGAGTAGCGCAGCGTGACCAGGTCCAGGAAGTGGTCGGTGTGCATGTGGCTGATGACCACCGCGGCCAGCTGCTCCGGGGTCGTGCGACGCAGCAGCTGGGCCACGACCCCCGGGCCGGCATCGAGCAGGATGCGCGTGTCGCCAGCTTCGACGAGGTAGCCGGCACACGGCTCGCCGGGATTCGGGCGGGCCGGGCTTCGGCCAAGGATCGTCAGTCGCATGTGCGCGCAATATCGCCGATTCTCGATCATGCGTGTGCAGCGATTGCGCATTCCGGGTGGGTACCGGAGCGTCGAGCCTGGCCCGAAGGGCTGCTGTGCTCAGCGTCGATCGATGGGCTGATAGTCGCGCTCAGTCGGGCCGATGTAGATCTGCCGCGGCCGCCCGATCTTCGTCTCGGGCGCCTCGATCATCTCCTTCCACTGCGCGATCCAGCCGGGCAGGCGGCCAATGGCGAAGCAGTTGGTGAACATGTTCTTCGGGAAGCCGATGGCGTGGTAGATCAGGCCCGAGTAGAAATCGACGTTCGGGTAGAGCTTGCGGCTGACGAAGTATTCGTCGTGCAGCGCGACCTCCTCGAGCCGCTGCGCGACCTCGAAGAGCTGGTCATCGGCCCCCGTGGCAACGAGCACGCGGTCTGCCGCTGCCTTGATGATCTTGGCGCGCGGATCGAAGTTCTTGTAGACGCGGTGGCCGAACCCCGCCAGCCGGAACGAGTCGTTCGAATCCTTGGCTTTGTCGACGTACTTCTGTACCTTGCCGCCGTCCGCCACGATGCGCTCGAGCGTGCTGATCACGGCCTCGTTGGCGCCACCATGCAGCGGTCCCCACAGCGCGCTGATGCCCGCGCTGATCGACGCGTACAGGTTGGCGTGGCTGGAGCCGACCAGGCGCACGGTCGACGCCGAGCAGTTCTGCTCGTGGTCGGCATGCAGGATCAGCAGCAGATCCAGCGCCTTCGCAACCTCCTCGTTGACCTCGTACGGCTCCGATGGCACGGCGAACATCATGTGCAGCAGGTTGGCGGAGTAGCCCAGGTCGTTGTTGGGGTAGACGTACGGCTGGCCGACCGCCTTCTTGAACGACCAGGCGGCCAGTGTGGGGAGCTTCGCGATCAACCGCTTGATCGTCACCTCGACCGCCTCCGGATCGAAGATCTGCTGGCTGTCGGGGTAGAAGGTCGACAGGCTGACGGTGCCGGCGGCCAGCACCGCCATGGGGTGCGCATCGGTCGGGAAGGAGTCGAAGAAATGACGCATCTCTTCGCGGATCAGCGTGTGGCGCGTGACCTCGTCGATGAACGCGTCGAGCTCCGCGCGGGTCGGCAGCTCACCGTAGATCAGGAGGTAGGCAACCTCCAGGAAGTGCGAGTGCTCGGCCAGCTGCTCGATCGGGTAACCGCGGTAGCGTAGGATCCCGCGCTCACCGTCGAGAAAGGTGATGGCGCTGGTGCACGAACCAGTGTTGCCGTAGCCCGGATCCAGCGTGATCAGCCCGGTCTGAGCGCGCAGCTTGCCGATATCGACGGCACGCTCGCCTTCGGTGCCGGTGATGACCGGCAGCTCCATGCCGGAATCGTCGTATCGGAAACTCGCCTGGCCGGTGCGCTTCGCTTCGGCGATCTCGCTCACGGCAGCAGATCCCGCACCGCGTCGCGCTCCTCGATCAGCTCATTGCGGGTTGCGTCGATCTTCGCCTGCGCCCACGCTCCGTGCTGAATCCCCTGCACGATCTCGACACTACCGGCCTGCGTTGCGCGCAGCGGATAGCCGAAGACGATTCCCGGCGGCACGTCGTAGCCGTCCACTCCACCCGGTGATGGAACCGCCGCCGAAAAGATCTCACCCGATTGCTGCGTGATCTGGCGGACCGTGTCGACGACGGCGTTGGCGGCACTCGCGGCAGACGAAGCGCCACGCGCCGCGATGATCGCCGCACCGCGCTGCTGCACGCTGGAGATGAATTCCTCATGCAGCCACTCGTCATCGTCGATCATCTCCGGCGCCGGCCGGGCCGAGATCGTGGCGTGGAAGAAGTCGGGGAACTGCGTCGACGAATGGTTGCCCCAGATTGCCAGGTCGCGGACCTCGCTCACTGAGACGTGCGCGCGATCCGCCAGCTGGTGGCGGGCACGGTTCTCGTCGAGCATGGTCATCGCGAACCAGCGGTCCGCGCCGATGCGCGGCGCATTCGCCGAGGCGATCAGGCAATTGGTGTTGCAGGGATTCCCGACGACCAGCACCCGCACGTCATCGGCCGCCTTGTCGGCGAGCGATCGGCCCTGCTTGGTGAAGATGCCGCCATTGATGGTCAGCAGATCCTTGCGTTCCATGCCGGCCTTGCGCGGAACCGAGCCGATCAGCAGCGCCCAGTTGACGCCGGCGAAGGCCGTATCGGTATCCGAGGTGCAGACAACGTTGCGCAACAGGGGGAATGCGCAGTCGTCGAGCTCCATCTTCACGCCATCGAGTGCGGGCAGCGCGGCGTCGAGCTCGAGCAGGTGCAGGTCGACGGGGGTATCGGGCCCGAACATCTGGCCGGAGGCGATCCGGAACAGGAGCGCGTAGCCGATCTGCCCGGCAGCGCCGGTGACGGCCACCTTGACATGGGAATCCGGCATTTCTCTCCTCTGAATCCGATTCGAGTGTAGCGCAGGACTTCTGCGGCGGCCCCGCTAGTCAGTTGCGCGGCTGACCGAGACGGTGCTCCGCCCAATCGCCCAGGGCGGCGGCCATCGAGGCAAAGGCCATACGCGGCAGCCATGTCGCCATCTCGTCGCGGCGTACCCATGCGTGGTCGCTCGACTCGGCGTCGGTGCGCACGTCCTGCCCGGCGCTCGGACGTGCAAGGTAAATGGTGCTGACCGCGTTGGCCTCGCGGCTGGCGTAGACACCGACCAGGCGGACGAGCTCCACATCCAAACCTGCCTCTTCTCGGGTCTCACGCAGCGCGCCCTCCTCCGCGGACTCGCCTGGCTCCAGGTAGCCGGCCGGCAAATCCCAGGCCCCGAGTCCGGGCTCAACGGCACGTCGCAGCAGAAGGATCGCGGGATTCCCGTCAGGACCGATGCGTTCCACCAGCGTTCCTGCTGCCGGCTTCGGATTGGCGTACCAGCGCCAGCCGCATCGGTCACAGGCGATGGGCTGCTCGGAGGCTGTGGCGCAATGAGGACAGACGCCGACACGCGAGCTCATGCGGGAAGCCTAGCGCGGGCGTCAGTTGATGGTGACGAGCCCCGACAGGCTTGCGCCGATGCCCGCAAAGCGCTCACCGAAGCCAGCGGCGAGGGAGCAGAACACATTCGTGCCGCGCCGCTCGCTGACGATCACGCCCGCCTCGCGCAGCACCTTGAGATGGTGCGAGATGGTGGGCTGCGACACGTTGCAGCATTCGGTGAAGTCGCAGGCGCAGACCGCTGCCTGCCCGGCCAGTTGGCGGATGATCGACAGGCGAGTCGGATCGGCGAGTGCCGAGAGCAGGAGAACGTCCGGATCGGTGGCTTTCATCGTTGCTCGCACTATATCGGTATCGGTCTATATTGACAACCATCTATGGAGGCGCGTACGGTGGGCGTCGACGCGATAGAGAGGAGGTGAGTTCCATGCGCGCGAACTGCGACTGCGGCGACTGCTGCCCTGACTGCTGCTGACGAGCGACCGATGTCGCCGGCCCGGGCGCCTCGTTCGAGCCGGCGAAGCTACGCCGCGCGAGTGATGAAGTCGCGTACGACGGTCGCGATCTCGTCGCGGACGCGCCGGAAGACGACCAGTCGCGTGGCGTCGTCGCCCTCGGCGGCGGACGGATCGTCGAACGACCAGTGCTCAATGGCCTTCGCGCCCGGAACGTAGGGACAGGCCTCGGCAGCCTCGTGGCAGACGGTGATCAGGTCGTCCCAGGCTTCGCCCGCGTAGCGATCCAGGGACTTGCTCTGCTGCGTCGAGATGTCCAGGCCGATCTCGCTCATGACGGCGATGGCCTCCGGACGCACGCCGCGAGCCTCAGTTCCGGCGCTGTGCACCTCGAATCGGTCGCCGGCCCAGGAGCGAAGCATCTCCTCCGCAATCTGCGACCGCGCGCTGTTGTGCACGCATACGAACAGGACCCGTCGTCGTCCCGGCATGCTCTTATCCTAATCCGAACGCTTGTCCACATTGGGGAGGAGCTGTGGATAAGTCGGCGAGGTAACGCAACATTCGGGGATAAGAGGGATTGCGGTCGCTGCGCGCCACGACGTAACCTGTGGTCGTCCCGAAGGGGCAGCAAACGGCGCCAGAGATTGCATCAACGGCCCGGGCGCGGTTCCTTCGGGGCATTTCTCTGTGCGCCAAGCGGCTGCGAGATCAGGCGCTCGGCAGATCTCGCTGGAGGCGACGGACGATCTCGGCGGTTTCGTTGGCGGGATCGTGACCCGGCTCGGACGAGGGACCGGCGAACGTGCCGAACTGGCGGTCTCCGGCGTCGCCCAATCCCGGCTCGATGTAGCCTCGCTCGTTGAGCGCGCGGTCGACCGCGCCGACGTGGATCTCGACGTCGGTATGGGCCTTCGAGAGCGTGCGGATTCCCTCCGGCGCGGCGATGAGCGACACCTGCTTGATGCGCGCCGCTCCCCACGCCTTGAGGATGTCGACCGTGGCGGCCGATGAACCACCGGTGGCCAGCATGGGATCCAGGATCAGGCAGACCTGGACGGTGGCCGCATCCGGCAGCTTGTTGTAGTACTCGACCGGCTTGAGCGTGCGCTCGTCGCGATACAAGCCGATGTGCCACACCTGGGCGGACGGCATGAGCTCGAGCATGGCGTCGACCATGCCGAGTCCGGCGCGCAGCACCGGGATGAGGCCGACCTTGGGTTCGAGCTCGTCACCGGTCGTCCGCTCCAGCGGGGTCTCGATCTCGACGGGATGGGTTGCGAGGTCGGCCATCGCCTCGTAGCCGAGCAGCCACGACAGCTCGCGCACCAGCTCACGGAACTTCTTTGGCTCGGTGCTCTGATCGCGCAGCAGCGTCAGCTTGTGGGCCACCAGCGGGTGGCTCGACACGTGGACGTTGGACGGGAGACCGGACGCAGTCATCGGGCGCGATTCTAAGCGTTCAACCGGTTGCGCGGGCGCACCACTACCCCGACCTTCCTTCGTGCTGTACGCTATCGGTCCTTGCCCGAGCACGCGTACGAGCCGCAGCCAGGCCGTCGCAGAGGAGGAACCAGCCGTGGTCTTCGGATCGAAGCGTGACCAGAAGCCGGACGCCCTGTCGCGCGAGGACGTTGTGGGCAACCTGTATCCCGATAGTCTCAGCAGCGAGGTCGATGTGACGCCTTCACCCAATGACGCCGCCTTCCGCCGCTCCGAGGGTGGCGCGGGCAACGAGAGTGTGATAGACCCGCATGCTCGCTTCAATGGCAAGTACGTCAGCGATCGCGACCTGCGGATCGAGGGCGAGGCCCAGGGTGAGATCGAGTGCCAGGGCACGCTCATTATCAGCCCGCAGGCACGTGTGCGGAGTGCCATCAAGGCGCACAACGTGATCATCAACGGCGATTACGAGGGCGACGTCGATTGCGGAGGCCGATTTGAGATCGGCTCCACGGGTCGCGTCAAGGGCGGCATCAAGACCCAGGTGCTCGTCGTCAAGGAAGGCGCCCACTGGGAGGGCTCGGTGTCGATGAGCCGCGAGGCCGCCCGACCCGCGGGACAGCAGGGCGGTGGCGCACAGGGCGGTGGCGCACAGGGCGGTGGCTCGGGCTCCAAGGGTGGCGGTCAGCCGGCTCCTCCCGCGCCAGCGAACGCGGCGCAGGGTGGCGGTGCGCAGGCCAGCATCTTCAGCAAGCAGGACCGCGAGGCGGCTCCCGCCGGCGAGCGCCCAGCTGGCGGCGGCCAGTAAGCCGCGGATAAGCGCCCGCTAATCCGGCGACGGCATCCGGTGGCCGCGGCTGCGAGTGACGGTCGAGCCCGGCGCAGGGGCGCCGCGCCGCCAGTCCTGGTCGAGGTCACCCGCGGCGACCACGTAGAGTCCCGCCACCGCGGCTGGATGGCCGCGGTCACGCCCGCTGACGAGCTCGTCAGGTCGTTCGGCGATGCCGCCGAGTTCATCTACCTTCGCTCCAGTGCGAAGCCCTTCCAGCTCGCCCCTTTCGTCGCCTCCGGCCTGTTCGATTCCTACGGGCTTGGCGACGAGGCGCTGGCGATCATGGCCTCCTCGCACTCGGGCGAGGATCGGCATCTCCGCACCATCCAGGCCATCCTGCGCGAGGCGGGGCTCAGCGTAGCTGCGCTCCATTGCGGCACGCACGTTCCGTACGACGTCGAGACGGCCCGCCGGCTGGCGCGTGACGGCGAGGAGCCGACGCCGCTGCGGCACAACTGCAGCGGCAAGCACACCGCCATGCTGCTGTACGCCAAGGCGCTCGGTGCGCCGCTGGAGACCTATTGGCAGCCCGATCACCCGGTCCAGCGCGCGGCGCTTGCCACGATCTCGACCGTGACCGGCATCCCCGAGGGTCAGATCGCGACCGCGACGGACAACTGCGGTGTGGTCACGTTCGGAATGCCGTTGCGCGCGCTTGCGCTCGCCTTCGCGCGCCTGTCAAATCCGTCTTCGCTTGCCGATGCCAGGCTCGCGGCTGCGCTCGCCCGCATCAGGGACGCGATGATGGCCCATCCGGTGCTGGTCGCCGGCGAGCGGCGGCGCCTCGACACCGCGTTGATGCGCGCTGAACCGGGCCGGCTGTTGGCCAAGGGAGGTGCCGAGGGCGTCCAGGCGGTCGGGATCGTGGACGAAGTTCGGTCGCTCGGCTATGCGTTGAAGATCGAGGATGGCGACTCCACCCAGCGCGCGCGGAACGTCGCGACCTGCGCGGCGCTGCACCAGCTCGGCGCTCTGTCGGACGCTTCCGTTGGCCGGCTCGCCGACTTTGCGGCGCCGAAGATCCGCGACCCCCGCGACGAGCTTGCGGGCGAGATCCGGCCGGCGTTTGACCTATTGAGCTGACGCACAACGCGCGTGTCAGTGGTTGTGCCCGGCGCCGGCTCACGTAAGAGCGGTGCGTAGGAGCTCGGCGAGACGGATGAAAACAGGTGCAAGCACGAGGCCGGGCAGGAAATTGGCGACGCGCACGCGCTTGATCTTAAGGAGCCGCATCCCGACGCCGAGCAGGATCAGGCCACCGACAGCGCTGACTGCCAGAACCGTCCGCGCGTCCATCACGTCGCGAAGCAGGAAGGCGCCGGCCGCGATGCCGCCCTGCACCAGCAAAACGGTCAGCGCGGACAGATAGACGCCAGGCCCCAGAGCCGCGGCGAACGCGATGCTGGCGACGCCATCGAGCAGCGACTTGATGGCGAGAAGCGTGATGTCGCCGGTCAAGCCGTTGTCGATCGAGCCGAGGATGGTCAGCGGCCCGACGCAGAAGACCAGGCTGGCGCTGACGAACCCCTCGCTGATGCGGCTCGGCTGCGTCCCGCGCGAGAGCCGCCGCTGGAACCAGTCGCCCAGAGCATCAAGCCCGTCCGTGAGCCGCAGCACCTCGCCGATGGCGACGCCCAGCAGCAGGGCCGCCAGGACGGCCAGGTCGTCGCCCGGCTCAACGATCGGATCGCTGAAGATGCGCAGCGCCATCGACAGCCCGATCACCAGGGTGAAGAGCCCCAGTCCGGTCGTCAGGCTCTGCTGCATCCGCGCTGGTATGCGCGCACCGGCCAGCAGGCCCAGCGTCGTGCCGAGCAGCACCGTCGCGACGTTCAGCAGGGTGCCGGAAAGGAACACCCCGCGATTGTGGGCGAAGCCGCAGCGTCAGTGCGCGGAATTGGCGGTGTGCGGCTTCTTCCCAAGGTCGCGCCAGTTGTCCTCGGCCACGTCGACGCCGTAGTGCTCGGCGGCCTTCTTGATGTTGGCAAAGGCCTGATCGCGATCGTCGTCCGACACGTCCTCCACCTGGTCGAAGCGCGCGAGGGCGTTCTGGACGTGGTTTGCATCGGTCAGCGGCTCCTTGCGGTCCTTGGGGAAGGCAAAGGCGGTGTCCGGCAGCTTGTCGCGGTCCTTGTCGGAAAGCTCGCCATGCTCGGTCCGCGGCTTCCAGGTCGTTTCTGGCATTGGTCTGTTCTCCTCTTGGGTTTTCTGTCGAGACCGATGCCTGCTGCAGCCTCCGGGCCAACGAGGCCCTCGACCGGCCTGGGCACCGCTCCGCCTGCGAAAGTGCAACAGTGTTTCACTCTCGCTGAGTGACCTGTGTGATCGCAGGCTCCCCATTACCGGCGGCTTATCACCCGCTTACCGGCGGGGCAGGTCGCCTGCTAGGCTTGGCGCATGTCCCTTCGCATCCAGTGTCTGACCGTCGATTCGCACGACCCCCGAGCGCTGGCCCGCTTTTGGGCTGACGCGCTCGGCTGGCGCGTCACGTATGAAGAGCCCGATGAGGTCGCCGTCGAGGCGCCGGAGGGCAGCTCAAAGGACCTTCCCTTTCCGGACCTGCTGTTCATCAGGGTGGCTGACGAGAAGCAGACCAAGAACCGCCTGCACCTCGACCTGAGGTCAGAAGACCAGGCGGCGGAGGTGAGCCGTTTGAAGGAGATGGGGGCGCAACGCGTCGACATCGGTCAGGGGGAGGACGTCACCTGGGTGGTCATGGCGGACCCCGAGGGCAACGAGTTCTGTGTGCTCCGGGCGCTGACCCCCGAAGAGGCGGCGCAGTGAGCGCTGACCGTCCGCTGCGGGTGCGAATGGCGCCGAGCCCGACCGGGCCGCTGCACATCGGGACCGCCAGGACCAGTTTGTACAACTACCTCACCGCGCGCCACGACAAGGGCACATTCGTGCTGCGGATCGAGGATACCGACATCGCGCGCAGCACCACGGAGTTCGAGCGCGACATCATCGAGGGCCTGCACTGGCTGGGCATCAGCTGGGACGAGGGTCCGCAGGTGGCGGGCGGCGACGACATCGGGTCGTTCGGACCCTACCGACAGAGCCAGCGCCTGGACCGATACGCCGCCGAGGCGCAGCGCCTGCTCAACGCGGGTCTCGCCTACCGCTGCTACTGCACGCCCGAGGAGCTCGATGCCGTGCGCAGGGAGCAGGAGCGCAACCACGAGCCGCCGCGCTACAACGGCCGCTGCCGCAACCTGACGGCGGAGGAACGGGCGAGCTGCGAGAAGGAAGGCCGCCAGGGCGCCATTCGCTTCAAGGTCGAGCCCGCGACGGTGCGCTGGGACGACGCGGTGCGCCGCGACGTCGAGTTCGACAATGCGTTGCTGGGCGACTTCGTGATCGTGCGTGGCGATGGCAGCCCGCTCTACAACTTCACGGTCGTGGTCGACGACGCCGCGATGCAGATCAGCGACGTGATTCGCGGCGAGGATCACATCAGCAACACGCCGAAGCAGATCGTGTTGTACGAGGCGCTCGGCTATAAGCTGCCTCGCTTTGCGCACATCCCGCTGATCCTGAACCCGGATCGGACCAAGATGAGCAAGCGCAAGAGCCAGACCTCCATGGACGCCTACCGCCAGCAGGGGTACCTGTCGGAGGCGCTGGTAAACTTCCTGGGATTCCTGGGCTGGTCGCCCGGTACGGAGGAGGAGATCTTCAGCCTGGATGAGCTGAGCCAGCGGTTCGAGCTCGACAAGGTGCACAAGGGCGGCGCCATCTTTGACATTGGCCGACTCGACCACCTGAATGGCGTCTACATCCGCTCGTTGACCGATGCGCAGCTCGCCCTGCGCCTGCGCCCCTTCCTGCCCGATGCCGCCGATGACGCGACCGTTCTTCGGCTCGCGCCGCTGGTCAAGGAGCGGCTCGTGCGGCTGGGCGACATCGGCGAGCTGGTGGCTTTCCTGTTCCAGGCCGATGACGCCGTCGCATCGTGGTACTCAGCCGAGCTGCTGCTTCCCAAGAAGCGTGAGGGCAGCGAGGTGGGGTCGGCGCTGACGGTCGTTCGCGACACGCTGTCATCACTGACCGATGCCGATTGGTCGGCGGACGTTCTCGAGTCGCATTGCCGCGCGATCGCCGAGCGATTGGAGTGGAAGCCGGGCGACCTGTTCAAGCCATTGCGCCTGGCGATCACCGGACGCGCCGTCTCGCCGCCGCTCTTCGGCTCGATGGAGCTGCTCGGGCGCGAGCGTTGCCTTGCCCGCATTGACGATGCGCTGGGCAAGCTGCAGCGCGTGGGGGTCGCGGCCGGATGAGCGAGCCGCGCCTCGGCGACATCGTGTCGCATCATCTGATCGTGCCGATCCGCACGTCCTCGGGCGAGTCGCCGGAACCCGACCGCGTCCCGACCGACGGGCTGCGCCACGGCAACGACGAGGAGGGCAGCTTCCTCGCCGCGTACACGTCGCCGGAGCTGTTCGGCGAGTTCGGGCCGCCAGGAAGCGACCACATCGAGCTTGCCGCGCGGGACCTGTTCGAGCGCGCGGACGATGCGAGCGAGCGCGTCGTCATCGATCCGGGCAGCCCGTCGCAGATCCTGGTTCCGACGGGCGTCCTGCCGTTCCTGGCTGCGGGGATCGATCCCAACTCGCCCGAGGCGATGCGCGCCCGGCAGCCATTCGGTGATCTGCCGGCGCTCGAGGTTCCCGGCGATATCCCGGATCCATTCGGCGAGGAGCTCCGCCGCTCCCTCGGTGAGCTGCCGCAGGTCGAGCGCGCCTGGTTGCTTCGCGCCGGCAAGGCCTGGACGGTCGGGATTCGGCTCGGCCCGGAAGCGGAGCTGGCCGACTTCGACGAGGTTCGCAACCGGCTGCATGCGGTCGCCAACGAGCACCTCGGCTCGCGCCGCGAGCTGGCGGTCACCGACCTGCGCGCGCCCGCGCTGCGTGATGCCTACGACGAGGTGGCCGCGCCGTTCTACGTGGCGCATCACGCGTCGAAGGGACTGCTTTCGCGCCTTTTCGGCAACTGAGCGTGCCGGTGTCCGCTGCGGGGTAGCGAATACGACAAGGTGATCGGTGAAAGATTTCCCGATGACCGGACACTCTTGTGGTGACGTCCCTTGGCCACCACCGTCAGGAGAGGCCGATGCATGAGCCTCGTGCGGCGATTGAAGCGAGATTCACCGAAGTCTTCGAGGCTCAATATGCCGCCGTCCTGGCCTACGCGCGTCGCCGCTCCCGATTAGAGGCCGATGCCCAGGAGTCGGCAGCCGAAACCTTCATGGTCGCCTGGCGCCGATTCGATGAACTGCGCGACGAGCGGGTGATGCTTCCCTGGCTTTATGCCGTGGCGCGTCGCGTCATTGCCAATCGACGACGAGGGGAAGCGCGCCGCAATCGGTTGCTCGACCGACTGGCCGCCTTCCTGCCGCGCGCTGCGCCAGCGCCCAGCGTCAACGAAGTCGACCTCGACCCGGTGCTCTGGGCGTTGGCGCGTCTCTCCGAGGGTGATCAGGAGCTGCTGCGTCTGATCGCCTGGGAAGGCCTCAGCAATGGCGAGGCGGCTCTGGTCCTGCGCTGCTCGCCGGCGAACGTGTCGGTGCGTCTGCATCGGGCACGCAATCGGCTCGGTCGCGAGTTGGATCGATTCCCGGTGCAATCGTCAGCGACATCCGGACACCTTGAGAACGGAAAGCACCTATCCGGTCCGGTTGAGGAGAAGGAGCCATGATCAGCAACGATCGGGTCCTGCAGGCGTTGCGCGCTGCCAATCCCACGACTCACGGCATGGGTGGGTCCGATGCGCCCCCGGCCGATCTGCTGCGTGCCATTCTCGTCACGCCCGTTGCCATGCCGCGACGCCATCAGCTTCGACTCCCTCGCATGTTGCTTGTCGTCCCACCGGCGCTAGCCGTGCTGCTGGTCATCGTTTTGGTCGCCAGCGCTGTGCTCCGACCATCTTCGGTCTTTGCGACATGGACGGCCATACCGACGCCCGTCGATCCGGCTTTCGCCGGAGCCATGCAGCACAACTGCATGGTGCCGCCGGACGATCCGACGTTTGACCCTGAGCTGCGCGAACAGCTACGCGCTTTTGCTGATCTCCCGTTGGTCGTCATCGATCAGCGCGGTCGTGCAGCCGTCGCCCTCTTCGCCCAGCGCCGAGCGAATGCCGTGACCAACGTGATGTGCCTGACGATCTCAAGCGAGCCTGGCGGCGCGCCAGTGGCCGGCGGAGGCAACTCAGCGATCAGCGCTCGGGAGAATCCACCGAACGGACCGCTGCGACTGTTTTCGGCTGGTCGCAACAGCTCGGAAGCGGGCACATACACCACCTACGCCGGCTTTGTGGATCCGGCAGTGACGCGGGTAGGGGTCGAACGCGACCAAGGGGGCGGCGTCACCGCGACCGTGTCCAACGGGTACTTTCTCGCCTGGTGGCCAGGAGAGGCGCACGCCACGCGGCTGGTCGCGTACGGAGCCGCTGGACAGGTTGTTGCGGAGATCGACAATCACGGCTGGGACTTCGCCGATTGGCAGGATTGTCCGAATCAGGGCACCGCCTGTGGCGGCGGCTACTGATGAGTCGCCAGTCACCAGCGCGAGCAGTCCGGCGTACCTGACGTAAGCACGAGTCGGCCGACCACGCTTCCGGCGGCCAGACGGTCGAGTGCGCGGCGCGCCTCGCGCAGAGGCATTGTTTCCACGGTCCATCGCAGCCCGGGGGCGAGCGCCACGACGCGGCGCAGGTCATCGAGCGAGCCCCAGGCGGTGGTGGTCAGGTAGGCCTCGACGGCGGGCTGCTCGAATCCAAAGTTCAGCGTTCCGCCGCCTTCGCCGACGAGTGAGATGAGACCGCCGAAAGCGACGGCTTCCGCGGCTTGCGCGAGCGTGTCGTCGGTGCCGACGAAGTCGAAGACGACATCCGCCGACCCATCTAGCTCCGGCACCGCTCCGAACCCACGCGCCAGCTCCACCTTGCGAGGATCGAGGTCGCGAACTGCCACCGTCAGCTCGGGCGTGCGCCCGAGGTACTGGATGGCGAACTGCCCAAGCGCGCCGAAGCCGATGAGCAGCACCCGCGCGCCGGGCTGCAACCATGGCTCAGCGCGACGAACCGCGCGGAACGGCGTGACGCCGGCAT
>JBBSCG010000037.1:0-20299 GCA_038250515.1 Candidatus Limnocylindria bacterium | reverse complement strand
AGGTCGTCGACCGGTCGCTCAAGGGCGCGGACCCGGTCCGCGAGTACGAGCCCGGCAGCTGGGGACCCGCGGAGGCCGAGGCAGTCCTCGAGCGAGGGCATCACTGGCACGACCCCAAGGCTCTCGCCCGAACAGGATCCCGCATCGAAACTTCGAGGAGACAATGGTCATGACACAGGACACCGGCATCGTCATCGTCACGGGCTCGAACGGCCGCATCGGCCAGGCGGTGATGCGCAGGTTCGCTGGCCGCTTCGGCATGGTCGTCGGTTTCGACCGCAAGGCGCCTGCCCCGCCTCCCGACGGCTGCGTGTACGTGCCGGTCGAGATCACCTCCGATGAGAGCGTCCGGACCGGGCTCAAGGCGATCCGCGAGCACCATGGGCAGCGCGTCGTCTCCGTCATCCATCTCGCGGCCTACTACGACTTCTTGGGCGAGCCCAGCCCCAAGTACGACGGGATCACGGTCGAGGGCACCCGGCGGATGCTGCGCGGGTTACGGGAGCTCGATCTTGACGTCGAACAATTCATCTTTTCGAGCACGATGCTCGTCCACCGTCCCGCGGAGCCCGGGCTGTTCATCTACGAGGACTGGCCGGTCGAGGCCACCTGGGCCTACCCCGCGTCGAAGGTCCGCACCGAGCAGGTCATGCGCGACGAGCGGGGCGACATCCCGGTCGTGATGCTCCGGATCGCCGGCGTCTACGACGACGGCTGTCACTCGATCCCGTTGGCCCACCAGATCCAGCGCATCGATGAGCGGCAGTTCACCAGCCGGCTCTACTCCGGCAGCACCGCACACGGGCAGTCCTTCCTGCATATGGACGACCTGCTGGACGCGATCGACCTGGTCGTCGAACGGCGCGCCGCCTTGCCGCCCGAGCTTCCGTTGTTGCTGGGCGAACCGGACACGCTCACCTACGACGAGCTCCAACACACATTCGTGCGGCTCATCCACGGTGAGCACGGGGATGCCTGGGAGACCGTCGAGATCCCCGGAGCCCTGTCGCCCGCGGCGAAGATCGGCGCCTGGGTGCAGGAGAAGCTTCCCGGTCCGGACCCGTTCATCCGCCCGTGGATGATCGACCGGGCGAACGACCACTACGCGCTCGACATCACCCGGGCGCGGAGCCTGCTCGGCTGGGAGCCGAAGCGAACGCTGCGCGAGACGCTGCCGAAGATGATCGATGCCCTCAAGGCCGACCGGCTCGCCTTCTACGGCGAAAATGGGCTCGAACTCCCGTCCTCGCTGCGACCTCAGGCAGACGAGGCAGCGAAGGAGGGATCCCGTGAGCGATGAGAAAGGCATGAACATGGACGGGCCCGCACCGGGTCAGGCTCGCGAGCACGCCGGTCACGGGGCGATGGCCGGGCCGGGCACGCCTGCGGCCGGCACGACGCCCGACGCCGCGGGCGGGATGCCGGCCGGGCACGAGTCCGACCCGGCGATGGCAGGTGGGCAGGCGACACCGTGGGCACATGCCGTGGCCGCCATCATCCTCGGCGCCTGGCTGATTACCAGTCCGTTCGCCCTCGACTATCGCAGCGCGCCACTCCTGTGGAGCGACGTCATCAGCGGGGCGCTCATCATCGTGCTGGCCAGCCTGACGGTCGCGCGCCGGTCGATGTGGGCCCCGTGGGCGAACTCGCTCGTCGGCGTGTGGCTGCTGTTCGCCCCCCTCGTCTTCCGGGCGCCCACCGGGGCGGCGTTCGTCAATGACACCCTGGCCGGCGCGCTGGTGATCGCGTTCGTCCTGCTCATGCCGGGGATGCCCGGGATGCGCATGCTGCCCGGGCCGGATCGGCCGCCCGGCTGGTCGTACAACCCGTCATCCTGGCCGCAGCGCGCGCCGGTCATCGCCCTCGCGTTCGTGGCGTTCTTCCTGTCGCGCCAGATGGCGGCCTATCAGCTGGGATACACGACCACCGTCTGGGAGCCGTTCTTCACCCCGGGCACGGCGGCCATCCTCACCTCCGACGTTTCGAAGGCGTTCCCGATCTCGGACGCGGGCCTTGGCGCGGTGGCGTACCTGATCGAGGGCCTGATGGGGTTCATGGGCGACAAGCAACGCTGGCGGACGATGCCCTGGATGGTGATGTTCTTCGGCATCCTCGTGGTGCCGCTCGGCCTCGTCAGCATCAGCCTGATCATCCTGCAGCCGGTGGCCGTGGGCACCTGGGGAACCCCGCCCTTGCTGGCCGCCCTCGCGATGCTACTGATGATCGCGCTGACCCTCGACGAGGTCGTGGCGATGGTCGTGTTCGTGGTCCAGGCGCGTCGCGAAGGCCAGCCGCTGTGGCGCACGTTCTGGCTGGGAGGTACCCTCGCCGAAGCCGGCCCGGACGTCGCCTCGGTTCGTCCCGACAGGGTTGACGCGAGGACCATGCTGCGAGGCGTCGCGGCCCCGTGGAACATGCTGGCGAGCGTTGCGCTCGGCCTGTGGGTGATGGCCTCGCCGGCGATCTTCGCCATCGCGGGGAACGCCGCCCACAGCGACCATATCGTCGGGGCCCTGGTTGTGACGGTGGCGATCGTTGCGCTGGCTGATGTGGGCCGTACCGCGCGTTTCATCAACGTCCTCTTTGGCGCCTGGCTCATCGCGGCCCCTTGGCTGGTCGGTCGAGCGACGACGGCGAGCACCGTGAGCGGCGTCATCGCGGGCGCGCTGCTGATCGCGCTTAGCCTGCCGCGCGGCCCGATCGGCGAGTCATACGGCGACTGGAACCGCTATCTTCGTTGAACAAGCGGCAACCGGAACGATCTGGCTCGGACCGGGCGACGGTGCCCCAGATTCGAGCTGGCGGCGCCATGTAGCGAGTCGGCTCTCGCTCGAACTCCTCTACGCAGTCGCCGCATCGGACCCGAACCCACTGCCCCGCGTGCCGGAAGACCCATCCGCGTCCGGGAGAGAGTGGCTCCCTGCACACCGGACACGGGTCGGCAGTGTCAAAGTCATGGTTACGCCTGGGATCGGCGGACGCTGGCGCATTCTGAGCCAGTTTGACGGTGAGCGGTGCGCGCATCTTTTGTTCCTTCTGCCGTGAAGCGATCCGGGTTGCCCATGGCTGGGCCGATGCCCACAGGGTGACAGGCACGGCCATGATCCTTGTGGTCACGCCGACCTCAGGACCGTTGGCGTCCGATGCCGAGGCGTGCGTAGAGCGGGCAGTAGCCGCGGACGCCGGTGACGACGAAGTCGAGGCCGAGCAGCGCGGCGCCCAGCCAGGCCCACGTCGCGAAGCCATCGGCTGCCAACGCCAAGGTGATGCCGAGGATCGCGACGAGGCCGCCGCCGATGATGCGCGCGATGCGTTCGACGGGGCCCAGCCCGCCGCCTGTGACGGTGGTGGTCATGTCGCTACCTCCGGTTCGTTAGTTGAGTCCGCACTCTCATCGCGTGGCGAAGACACCGAGCAGGAGCGCGAGGGCGATGACCACCATCGGCGCGCAGCAGGCGACCATCCACCACATCGAGTGGCCCGGCTGCGCCTCCGAGCCGCCCGCCGCCGTCTTCGGATCGGGGCCGAGCGGGGTCGGCCTCGACGATGGCCTGGCACCGTGGTCGTGCATGGCTGGCACCTCGATCTGTGTGCGGGATATCTGAGTCGATCCTGTGCCGCCGGTCTGAGAGTCATAGGAGCGGGCGCTGAGGCGTGGCTGAGAAACGAGGGCGCGGCCGGTCAGCGCGCGGCTCAGGGTGCCCTGCCACGCTTTCTGCGCAGTGGGTGTGTCATTCCGCCATCCACCGTGCTGGCCACGGAGGCGCACATGAAGTCCCCCGACGCGATCGTGGTCGGCGCCGGCCCGGCCGGTGCCACGGCCGCCCGGCTGCTGGCCGAGCAGGGGGCGCGGGTCGAACTGGTCGTCGACGCTTCCCGACGGTGAGAGGCCAGCCGTTCGCATGGCCGTCGTTTCATTGGTAAGCGTGTGGCAGACGCGGTTCGCGCCCAGGACGACATGATCCTGACGGGCGTGGCGGACCTCGTCAACGACTACTGAGTGCTAACTGCGGTTGAGCCGGGGATCCCGATCTTCGGCGCAACCGAGGAGGCAACGCGGGCCGGTGAGGTCATGAGTTGCCTTCCTTGGTGACTCGTTCGCGTGCTTCGTGGGATGTGACCGCGCGAGTGATTTGGCCGGTTCCCATCCTGTCGCTCGCACCTGAGAGCAGACTGACATGCGACTGAGCCCACGACTCGACGATCGGTTGCCGGACGCACTCCCTACTCTTCGTACCATGGCATCATCGGCCCGCGGGCGCTACGGCTGTTCGTGTTCCGTCATGGGCCGGACTACCGCAAGCTGGTCCGCCATCCTGAGCAGTGGCCACGGTTCATGCGGTTATGGCGAGTGGCGAGGATAGTGTGAAGAGCAGCCAACCCAAGCTCACAGGCGGTCCACTGGAGACGCAGCCTCGCATCGTCGTGCCGACGGGCACCGTCCCGCCGTACGACGCCGTCATCTTCGACATGGATGGCGTCGTCACCGACACCGCCGCCGTGCACGCGGCGGCGTGGAAGGAGCTGTTCGACGCCGCGCTGACCGACCCTCGGGCGGACCTGCGTGCCGCGGCAGAACCGTTCGATGCCGACGCGGACTATCGGCGCTATGTCGATGGCCGGAGCCGCGAGGACGGAGTGGCCGCGTTTCTGGCCGCCCGCGGTCTCAACGTGCCGCTCGGGTCCCCCACCGACCCGCCTGACACGTGGTCCATTCGGGGGCTCGCCGCCCGAAAGAACGACATCTACCTTGCCCGGCTGTCCCGGCACGGGGTGACGGTGTTCGAAGGTACCGTGGCGCTGCTTAACCGCTTGCGCGCCGGTGGAGTTCCGGCTGGACTGGTCACCGCCAGCCGCAACGCGGAGGCGCTGCTGGCCTCGGCTGACTTGGGGGATCTGTTCGCCGTGGTTATCGATGGCACCCAGGCGGCCGATCTGGGGTTGCCGGGCAAGCCCGACCCGGCGATGTTCGTCGAGGCTGCGCGCCGCCTCGGCGTCGTGCCCGAGCAGACGGCAGTCGTCGAGGACGCCATCGCCGGCGTCGAGGCTGCGCGCCGTGGCGGATTTGGGCTAGTCGTGGGCATCGATCGGGCGGGGCAACGAGACCAGCTGGAAGCCGCGGGGGCCGATGTCGTGCTGGAAGACGTCGCCCTGCTCGACCTCGGAGCGCTGCGGGTCGGTCCCTGGCTGCTGGCGTACGAGGGGTTCGACTCGGCACACGAGGGTCATCGGGAGGCGCTCACCGCACTCGGCAACGGCTACTTCGCGACGCGCGGTGCGGCGCCAGAACGCGCCGCTGACGGTGTCCACTATCCAGGCACCTACCTCGCCGGGATCTACAACAGGCTGATCAGCGAGGTGCAGGGACGCCAAGTCGAGGACGAGCACATGGTCAATGCGCCCAATTGGCTGCTGCTCGATCTCAACATCGCCGACGGCGGATGGTGGTCGGCTGGGGCGCTGGACGTTTCCGGGGAGCGTCGCGAGCTCGACCTGCGCCGAGGCGTGCTCTCGCGCCGTGCGGTCCTTGCCGACCAGGTGGGACGGCGTCTGCACGTGACACAACGACGGCTGGTGTCGATGGACCGTCCACATCTGGCGGCGCTCGAGACGACGCTGGTGGCTGAAGGGTGGAGCGGTCCGGTGAGCCTCCGGTCGGGCATCGATGCTGGCGTGACGAATTCCAACGTGGCGGAGTACGGTGCGCTGGCGAATCGTCATCTGACGGTCATCAGCGCCGCGGAGGTGAACGCCGACACCCTACTCGTCGAGGCGGAGACGAACCAGAGTCATATCCGGATCGCGATGGCCGCCCGCACCGTGGTCACCGGCGCGCCTTCCGCTCCGCGACGCCTCGAAGCCGCGGAAGACCGGCAGGTCCACCGAATTGAGCTGATGCTGCTCGACGGAGTGCCCGTGACCATCGACAAGACGGTTGCCGTGGCGACCTCGCGAGACGCGGGCATCAGCTCCCCCGCGCTGGCCGCCTTGAGCGCGCTGAACCGAGCTCCCTCGGATTTCACCGGCCTGCTCGCCGGCCACGAGGCTGCTTGGGAACGGCTGTGGGAGCGCTTCGGGATCGAGCTGGAAGCGGCCGACCGCCAGGCCCAGCTCGTGCTGAACCTGCACGTCTTCCACCTCCTGCAGACCATCTCGCCGCATACCGCCCTGGTCGACGCCGGCGTCCCCGCCCGTGGGCTGCACGGCGAAGGCTACCGCGGGCACGTCTTCTGGGATGAGCTGTTCGTGCTGCCGATCATTACGCAGCACCTGCCGTCGGTGACGCGAGCGCTCCTCGAATACCGATGGCGGCGCCTCGACGCCGCAAGGCAGGCAGCACGGGACGCCGGCCTGGCCGGCGCCATGTTCCCGTGGCAGAGCGGCAGCGACGGCCGCGACGAGACGCCACGGGAGCTGTACAACCTCCGCTCAGAGCGGTGGATACCGGACAACTCGAGTCGGCAGCGCCACGTGGGTCTGGCGATTGCCTACAACGCCTGGCAGTACTACCAGTCCACGGGAGACAGGTCGTGGCTCGCCGAACAAGGCGCCGACCTGATCATTGAAGTCGCACGCTTGATCGCGGCGCTGGCCACTCACGACGCTGATCAGGATCGATATCACATCGCCGGCGTGATGGGACCCGACGAGTATCACGACGGATACCCTGACATTCCCGGCAGTGGCCTGCGCGACAACGCCTACACCAACGTCCTGGCCGCCTGGGTCTGCGAGCGGGCCGTCGAGATCTTCACCGTGCTCGGCGGACCCGAGTGCGATGACCTCTCGACACGCCTCCGTGTGAAACCCCGCGAGCGCGAGGCCTGGAGTAGGCTGAGCCGCCGGCTCGCCGTGCCGTTCCACGACGACAACCTCATCAGCCAGTTCGACGGCTATGGCTCGCTCACGGAGCTCGACTGGACGCGCTACCGGGCGACGTACGGCAACATCGGGCGTCTCGACCTGATCCTGGAAGCGGAGGGCGACGCTACCAACCGCTACAAGCTCTCGAAGCAGGCCGACGTGCTGATGCTGATCTACCTGCTCGGACCGGACGAGCTCATCGGTCTCCTGGGCCGGTTGGGGTATGTCGTGACAACGGCCGACCTGGCCCGCACGGTCGACTATTACCTCGCTCGCACTGCACACGGCTCTACGCTAAGTCGCGTGGTGCATGCCTCCGTGCTCTCGCGCTTCGATCCGTCCCGCGCATGGAGCACGTTTCGCGAAGCCCTGGCCGCCGATCTTGACGACACGCAGGGGGGTACGACCCAGGAGGGAATCCACCTTGGCGCCATGGCTGGGACGATCGGGATCGTCATTAACGCCTTTGCGGGCCTACAAGTTGAGGCCGATACGCTCAGTTTCACTCCGCGACTGCCGACCGGGCTGCGACGCGCGCGATTCCAGGTCCAGTATCGACGACAGCGCATCGACGTCATGCTGGACCACGAACGCCTGCTTCTCTCCGCTCACCCCTGCAGCGCCACCGACGTTCGGGTGCGTGTCGGCGGTCGGTACGCCACGCTACACGGCGGCCAGACCGCCGAATTCTCGATGTCGGTCAACGAACCGGCTGGCCCATAGGCAACCATGCAACGGCCGGCGGCCCAACTGTCTGACGCTCGGGAAGGCGGGTGCTGGTCAGCCCGGCCTGAGCGCAGGCAGCTCCTGGGTGTGGCCCCTGGTGCCATGGCGTCCCGCCGAATACTCAGAGCTTTCTCACACAGCTCTCAGGCGGCGAACACATCCTGCCGGGGTAGCACCGAATGCCGCGAGGGTACGGGACCGTGAAACGCACGCGACGGCAGGACAATCCCGACAAAACGATATGAGACGGCAATGAATGCTGACCAGCAGAGTCTTTGAAGCGGGCCGTCTCCTGCGGGGCAGCAGTGCGGCGAGCCTCCAGGAATTCCTGCGCCGGCAGCCCGGAGTCGACGACGCAGAGGCGAACCCCGTTTCCCAGGCCGTGACCGTCCACTACGACGAGTCGACACTGACGCCGGACGACATTCGAGCTCTGTTCGAGCGCTTCGGCTGCAGCTGTGCAGGCGAGGTCGTCCCCTGCCGCCTCTGCCGGGATGAGCAGCCCGCGGCCATGAAGCAGAACCTGTTCTGGGCCGTCGGCTACAACACCGTCGCCTTCCCGATCGCGATGGGCCTGTTCTATCCCTCATTTGGGCTCCTCCCCCGGCCGGAGATCGCGGCGCTCAGCATGGCCGGCAGTTCCTTCCTCGTCGCCGTAAACGCGCTGCTCCTCAAGCGCACGAAGCTCGAAGGGATCCGCCGCTATGGGGCGCGGTGAGTCGATTGATGCTGCCGTGCGGGCGCCGACACGCGACGAGCGGCGGCTAGCCCTGGCGCGCAAGGTGCTGGCTCTTCTTCGCGGCGGCCTCCCGGCCCACAACCCGCTGCAGCTAGTCTTGGCGGCCGACGCACCCCCGACGCCTCCGGCCGCTACGGCGCGCATCGTCGTCGACGGCCCGGATGCGCTCGGACGCCTGCTGTGGCCACCGTCAGCCGACGCGCTGGGCGAGGCATACCTGCGCGGTGACATCGACATCGAGGGCGACATCTGGGCGGTGGTCGACGCCGGCCGCTCCTTCGTCCTCCGCTGCCTGGGCCGAAAGCTCCCGCGCCTGGCGCGCCTAGGCCTCGAGCTCCGCCGCGGGGCGGCACCGGCCCCACGGCTGAAGCGGGTGACGCACCTCTCTGGGCGGCGCCATTCGCGGGCCCGCGATCTGGCGGCGGTCCGCTTCCACTACGACGTCGGCAACGACTTCTACGCGCTCTGGCTCGACCGGCGCCGCGCCTACTCGTGCGCCTACTTCGAGACCCCCGCGACGTCGCTCGACGCCACCCAGGAAGCCAAGCTCGACCTCATCTGTTGCAAGCTCCGCCTGGAGCCGGGCATGCGGCTGCTCGATATCGGTTGCGGATGGGGCTCCTTGATCATCTATGCGGCGGAGCGCTACGGGGTCGAGGCGACCGGGATTACGCTGAGCGCCACACAGGCCGAGTGGGCGACCGATGAGATCCGCCGCCGCGGGCTTGAGGGCCAGGCCGCGGCCATCGTCCGCGACTACCGCGACCTCGGCGAGTTGGATCCCTTCGACGCGGTCGCCTCGGTCGGCATGTTCGAGCACGTCGGGCGCGAGCGACTCGGGGAGTACTTCGCGGCGGCCTTTGCGGGCCTCCGACCGGGTGGTCTGTTCCTCAACCACGGGATCGCCACCACGGCGACCGGCGGCGGGCTCCGGCCACGTTGGCTCCGTTTCGATGGCGGCGGCTTTGTCGGCCGCTACGTGTTCCCTGACGGCGAGCTCGTTAGCAGCTTCGCCCGGCGCGCCGGCTTCGAGTTGCTCAACGTTCAGTCCCTGCGCCCCCACTATGCGCTGACGCAGAAGTCCTGGGTCGATCGACTGGAGGCCTCCGCCGACCGGGCCCGCGAGCTCGCGGGCGAGGAGGTCTATCGGACCTGGCGGCTGTACATGGCCGCCGCGCGGGGCGGCTTCGAGAGTGGCTCACTGGACGTCGCCCAGCTGCTCCTGGTCCGGCCCGGGGCGAACCGGCCGGCCGAGCTGCCGCTGCGGCTCTGGTGGCACACGTGACGGCCGGCAGCCTCACCGCCTTCCGGCCGACCGCCGTCGCCGTCGTCGCCTTCGGGGTAGCCATGGGCTACCTGGAGGCGGCGGTCGTCGTGTACCTGCGCGCCGCCCTGGAGATCGTTCCGGGTGCCATTCCAGGGCACGATCCCGCCACCTTCGGGGCATTCGAGGCCATCGAGATCGCCCGTGAGCTTGCGACGCTGGTCATGATCACCGCCGTTGGATGGCTTGCCGGGCGCAGCCATCTCGAACGCCTGGCCTGGGCGGCGGTGGTGTTCGGCACCTGGGACATCGCCTACTACCTCGGGCTGTGGCTCACCGTCGGCTGGCCGCCCTCGCTCGCAGCGTGGGACGTCCTCTTCCTGGTGCCGATGCCCTGGGTCGGCCCGGTGTGGGCGCCGATCGTCGCCAGCGTCGGGCTGGTCGGGTTCGGCCTGGCGGCCGCCCACCGGCTGCGGGCAAGGCGACCGATCATGGTCGGCCCGTGGCACATAGCCGGCGCGCTGGGGGGCGCCGGGCTGGTCATCGGCAGCTTCCTCCTCGACACCAGCCGCGTGCTGGCCGGCGACGACTCGGCCTGGACCGGGTGGCCGCTGTTCGCCGCCGGCATGGCCCTGGCAAGCGTTGCAATCGCGACGGCGCTGGCCGGGAGATTCACGTGGCCCCGGCCGCGCCGGACCACGGTTCGGACCTGAATCCAGGCGAGGGCGGTCCATCGACTCATCGGAATGACCCAATCCCATCCACTACAAGAGGAGGTATCTCGACGTGGGCGACATGGTGAAGGACCCCGTCTGCGGGATGCAGATCCGCCCGAGGACGCGGCCGCTACGGAGGAGCACGACGGCCGCACCTTTTACTTCTGCAGCCAGGTCTGCCACGACTCCTTCGTGGCAGACCTGCATCGCTACGGTCACCCCGCTGAGGAGCACGGCGGCCGAAGCACCCTTCACCGTCGCAGGCTAGCGCTAGGCGTGGGGCTGCTCATCGCGCTCACCCCGGCGTTGCCGCTGGCCGGATTCCCCTTCGCCTTCCTTCCACGTCGACGAGGACCCCGGATACGACCGGCGGCGAGCCCACGCGCGGCAGCCGCAGGCGGCGACGCGCGCTCCTCGAACTCGGGTTCCTGATGCGGCCGGCAGACTCCTGATGGCTGCCGCCTATCTCGAACGATCGCCTGGAAGCACCCGACGCACGGACCTCAGGCTGTGCCCGCGCGCTTTACGATTCCGACTGGCATTCCAGCCGACGTAGCTGTGAGGTAGGTCGAGGAACGCCTCGTAGCAGCTCTCGGTGCAGAAGTAGAACCGACGCCCTCCGTCCAACGTCGCCGTCGCGGCCGCCTCGGTGTGTCGGATGTGCGTCCGCCAGACGGGGTCCAGAACCGTGCCGATCGCGGCTGCGTCCATATCGAAGGGCTCCCACACTGGTGATGCCCGAAGCATTGGTCGCCCTACTGAGTCAGGCGTGAGGCAGGCCTGAGAGATCACCCACGGTCGGCGGGGAAGCGCCCGGGCGGTCAATGACCTGTGAGCGCTAGCCCAGGTACCACCGTGTTACGGACCGGGCGGCGCGGCGGATTTCCGTCGTTTGCGACCGGCGCTGGCATGGGCGGCGACGAGGACGATACCGGCGAGGACCACCGCCATGCCGGCCAACTCGATCGGCGCCGGTCGATCCCCACCAGGATCGCCACCACGACGCCCGTCACCGGGACGAGGTACAGGATCGTCCCGAGGCGGACGAGCGCGACGCGCGAGAAGAGCCAGAACCAGGCCACATAGGCGATGCCCGTACCGAGCACGCCGAGCACGAGCAAACCGGGCAGGAGCGATGGGGACCAGCGGACGGCGCCCCACGGCTCAAGGAGGAGGCTCACTCCGATGAGCAACGCCGCACCCAGAAGGAACTGGGCGCTGGTGGTGACGAGCAGGTCAACGCTGGAGCCGAGCCTGCGCATCACCACGGTCCCGCCGCCGGCGCGGCTGTGGCGAGGACGGAGAAGAGGACCCCGTCGGGACTCGTGGCGCCCGAGGTCGTGGTGGCAATGAGGATGACGCCAGCCATCGCAAGCACGATCCCCGCGGTGCCGCGGGACGAGGTACGCTCGCCGAACACGAGCCACCCGGCGGCCGCGAGCGCGAGCGGTTGACCACCGGGCGAGGACCGACGCGATGGCGGCCTCCGCCCGGCCAGCGGCCAGGTACATCGCGCCGAAGGCGACGGCGGCGTTGGTCAGCGCGAGCATGACCAGCAGGGGCCACGACGGCAACCCGGCGCGCCATGACGCGGCGGTGGGTGCGGCCGCGTGGCCCGCCACGCTCCGCGGCGTCGGCATGAGGACGATCCAGCCGGCGATGACTGCCCCGCCGATGAGCGCGCGCAGGCCCGCCAGCAGGAGCGGGGCCGGGCTGGGCAGCGCGGCCTGAATGAGGACGAAGCACAGCCCCCAGACGATCGCGGTGGCCACGGCCACGGCCGTCGGTCGACCGATCACGAGGGACCGACGCTCGGAGGGCGCGGCGAGCCGATTGCCACGTCAGCGCCGATCGCGGCCTCCCCGCGACGCCAGACTCGAGCGCAGCGCCGCCGCGATCCAGGCGCGCTGTGGGAGACCGCGAAGGCCGCCGGAGGTCCAATAGAGGCGACAGCGGGGCGCGCAGGCCCTGCGATCGCGGAAGGCTCTCTCAACGACTCACGTCGCGGCGACGCATCCCCCAACCACCCAGCGCCAGGCCACCGATGGCGAGGACGAGTGACGCCACGACACCGGCCAAGTCCCATTTCGGCGTTCGAAGAGGCGCCGGCAGCAGGCCGGCGGACTCATAGAACCGAACGGCCTTTGTCGTCGTGCCCGCCTGGCGAACTAGTTCACCGATCTGCATACCCGGACGGGACACCCTCCTGTACTTGGAATGTCAAGGGGCCCAAGCCAGCGGCCCGTCGCACAGAGCCCGGGCCCGCCTTCGAGCGGTGCGCTTTAGCGCGTCCGCTGGAGCGCTTTGTTGGGCGGCTGTAGTGTTACATCCGAAACAGTTCATGGGACGTCTGCGCTCGCTGCGGCTTCGAGCCGCTCCTTGAAGTAGCGGAGTTCACGAAATGTGTGGTCATAAACAGCTTGCCGTCCGTTCAGGTATCTCTGGAAACACCAAAGACAGAATCTGCCCCACAAGGAATCTGGAAAGTCGATATACACGTTATGCGCCAACTGAACACCGTCCTTGCCCTCGACCATGCTAAGAACACCGCCTTCAGAGAGCCGAACAGTGAGCAGGCCACCAAGGAGGCGATAGGCCGCAGTTCCCGTCCAAAACGCAAGACGAGGACGATCCATGTAATGAAAGCGCCCGTGAAGAACTGCTCGTATGCCCGCGACGCTTTCCCGCTGGGTGAAGGTGACACCCTCATGAGGCAGGTTATCCGGGCTGTCGAAGTGCAGGCCAAAGTGTTCGGTTGGATTCGACGCTGTCCAATTCTCAGGCTTGTAGGCGTAAGCCCAAACCGCTTCAGGTGCAGCACGGATGGTGATGCTGGTATCAACGGTGAGGAACATCACGACACTCTCCTTCTGACGCCCAACGCCTGAATTGAGCCGAACCGCGAAGCGGCTTCGGCTTGAATGAATTGTTAGGCCAGACCCTACGGGAAGGACAAGCAGCCCGCAGGAGCGAAGAGACGACGAACGTGATGTGACCGGACTGCGGGCGAAACGGGAAGGTCCTCGCGGTGATAGAGCCACCCGGCACTTTGCTCCAAGGCCGGCCCAGGTTGCGCTGAGAAGGTCGGTGGCTGGCCCTGCTCGGCGAGCGAGTTCACCGATCCGCATATCCGGACGGTAGACCTTCCTGTAGCTGGAATGTCAAGCACTGAAGCCATCGGCACCCGCCTTCGTCGCTCGACGCCGTCCGAGACGTGGGATGAACCGGGGTGTCTTGGCCGCGTACTGCTGGTACTGGGTCCCGAACTGGGTCCGGAGTTCGCGCTCCTCAGAGATCGCAAGTCGGGTGTATGCGAGGGCGAGGATCGGGAACATCAGCAGCGTCAACAGCGTGGGCCACTGGAGCAGGAAGCCCGCCATGATCAGCAGGAACCCAAGGTATTGCGGATGGCGGACCCGGCCGTAGGGCCCGGTCGTGGCCAGGTGGTGCTCGCGCTGGGCTTTCCACAATACCGGCCAGGCCTTGGCCAGAACGATGAAGCCGGCTCCCATCACCAGGTAGCTGGCAAGGTGAAACGGGCTCATGTGCGGGTCACCCTGCCAGCCGATGAGGTCGTTCAGCAGATGGCCGCCCGCATGGGTCGGGACCAACGCCGGGAAGCTGGACCCGAGCCATCCAGACAGCGCGTAGATCGTGAGGGGGAAACCGTACATCTCGGTGAAGAGGGCGACGATGAACGCCGAATAGGCGCCCATGACCCTCCAGTCCCGTCCAGTACGTGGGTGGAAGAAGCTGGCGGCGAACGCGATGAAGATCACCGAGTTGATCGCGACCAAGATCCAGAGGCCGCCGCCGAAGTCATCACCACCCATGGTTCGCTGCCTTCTCTCGAAATGGCTCGATCGGCGTGTGGCTCATTGCGACGTCCAGCCGCCGATCGTCGCGTCGCGGTCGAGCAGGCGGACCTGATCGCCGATCGCCATGTCGTGCCGACGGGCCGTCGTGCGGTCGACCACGAGCTCGTTGTCGGCTGTCGGCTCGCGGCCGCCGACGAGCTTCCACGGGCCACCACCGGTCGTCGGGTCATAGCCGATGAGGAAGAAGCCGTCCTTGCGATCGTGGCGCTCGAAGATGACGAACTGCGAGACGACTGGGATGACACGGTCTACGCCCGCCGTAGACCGGACCGCGTCGGCCGCCGCAGGAGGAAGGACAGAGCTCGTGCCGAGGAAGTCCCGGATCCCGCGCTCGGCCACGACGACGGTGCCGGGCGTGTTGTCGAGGTAGGCCGACGCCTGTCGGTAGACGCCGGACCGATAGCCCGCCAGCAGCAGGATCAGCCCGACGGAGACGGCGACGCCGAGGACGCTGAGGAGGAAGCGCGTCCGGTCGCGGAGGAGATTGCGGCGAGCAAGGAGCACCGGCTCAGGCCTCCATGGGAGGGCCGCTCCGATACCCGGTCAGCTCGATCGCCCGCGCGAGTACCCACGAGTCGGTCTCCGCCGGGTCGTAGTCGATATAGGCGGTTTCGGGAGCCGGGTTCACGTACGCGCTGAGCACGCCGTCGGTCGCCGCAAGTTGGCGCTCGATGGTGCTCCTACCAGCCCCGCCACAGCCAAGGCCGTAGACCGGGATCCGGAGCCCGCGCTTGATGTCCATGGCCGGAGCCTGATGTCCGAGGCTGAGTGGAAGATGAGCCGTGACTGAGACTTGGGGTAGCGCCGGCGGCCGAAGTCTCGGCGACGATTCCTGGCGACCCGACCGGCGCTCACGTCGCGCGAACGAGAACTCCGACCGCGCTCGTCAACCCGAGTGCGAGCAGGCCTGCGGTCATCACCCAGAGCACAGCCGTGTAGGGGCGCGAGGCAGCGAGCGCCGAGCAGGCTCCGGTCGCTCGAGAGGCGGACGAGGAACGTGAGCGGGACCACCAGGACGAGGACGTTGAGGATCATCGCGTCGATCACGACCGCCACCAGATCCTGCGCGACGAGCGCGACGATCGCCGCCGGGATGACCTCGACCAGGTAGACGGCGTAGAAGCCGGGCGCCCGGCGGGGCGAGAGGTTCAGGCTGTGCGGCCAGTGCAGCAGCTCCGACCAGGCCCACGCCGATGAGAGCGAGATCACCACGGCGGCCAGCAGGCCCGACCCGATCATCCCGACGGCGATCAGCACCCCGGGCACGCCCTGCGCGAGGGCGGCCAGTCCGGCCGGCAGCGCGAGGCCGCCCGCCGAAGCCTGCGCCCCCGCACCCGAATCGACGGCGGCGGCGGCCGCGATGACCACCGCAGCCATGAGCACCTCGCTCGCAATCGCGCCGACGAACGTTTCCCATCGCGCGGCGCGGAGGTCGTCCGGCCCGAGCCGCTTCTCGACCGTTGCCGCCTGCTGGTAGAAGAGCATCCACGGCATGATCACCGCGCCGACAGTGGCCACGACGAGGTCGAGATAGCCGGGCCGGTCGAAGGGCTGGACCGGCGAGAAGCCGCCGAGCACGGCGCGCGGATCCGGCCCGGCCATGATTGCGAGCCCGACGAACGCGAACAGGGCGAGCGAGAGGACGAGGGTTGCGACCTCAAATCGCCGGTAGTTGCCGGTTAGCACGACGAGGGTGTGGAAGACGAGCGCGGCCGCGACGGCCGGTCCGGCCGGGATCCCGACGAGGCTCGCGCCCAGGACGATCGCCGCGAACTCGGCAACATAGGCGAGCAGGTCCACGACCACCATCAAGACGACCGAGACGACGCCCCAGCGGAGCCCGCACCGCTCACGAATGAGCTCGGCGTGCCCGAGCCCGGTGCCGATCGCGAGCCGAGCGGTCATCTCCTAGACGAGGTAGAGGATCGGGACCAGGGTTAAGATCGGCAGGAGCATCGCGTAGCCGAAGTCGCTGCCGGCCTTCGCCGCCGTCAGGACGCTCGCCGCGTCGACGTCCGCGAGCATCACGATCCACGCCGGCCCGATCACACGCAGGAAGCGCCGGAGCCGGATGCCCGACCATGCCGAGGCCAGGCGCCGCGCGGCGACCCGAAGTCCGTCGATCGTCATCCGCGTGAGTCACCCGGCCAGGAAGCGGTGGACGCCAGAGATAAAGGTCACTTGAGGAAGTTACTAAAGGCACCTTGAGTAACCCGATTCGGACAGGGCGCCCGCCGTTTCGCGAACGACTGAGCGCCCGCTCTGGGTGTCGACGTCCTCCGCATCGAGCGCCCTCTCGACGATCTTCTCAGGTGCACCTCACGCGGGGCTCATCTTCGCCGTCCATGCTCCTGATCGTGGCGGCCTGGCCACGATGATCGGCCGCCGCCACGCCTGGCCCTCACTCAGGAGGTGAGCGATGATCCGATTGCCTTTCGCGCCGCTCGCTGCGGCGATCGTCGCCGTCGGCGAGGTCGCCTATCTCGTGTGCGTCGCCGCCGGCGCCATCTGGCCCGACGTCTTCGGCATGAGGACCTTCTTCCCGACGCTCTTCCCGGGCTTCACCTGGCTCGATCCGGCGAGCTTCCTGCTCGGCCTCGTCGAGGTTGCCCTCTACGGTCTCGCCGCGGCCGCGGTGGCGGCGTTCGCCTGGAACTTCGTGGTCGATCGCTCGGCCAGGGCCGCGTGATGACCCAGCCGCGGGTCGCGGTCATCGGAGCCGGGCCGGCCGGCAGCACCGCCGCCCGGCTCCTCGCGGCGCGGGGCGCCGAGGTCACGCTCTTCGAGGCCCGGCGCCTGCCGCGCCCGAAGCTGTGCGGTGGTGGCCTGACTCCGAAGGCCCTACGGCTCGTCCCGCGCGATGCCCTCGAGGTCGTCGAGCGACGCGTCGATCGGGTGGAACTGCGCGGGCCCCATCTGTCCCCGATCAGCCTGGCCGAGCCGGCGGCAACGATCGCCATGGTCGAGCGCCGCAGGTTTGACCTGACCCTCGTCGAGGCGGCAGCACGGGCCGGGGTGGTCGTACGAGACAACGAGCCCGTGCGCGAGCTCCTCGAGCACGAGTCCGGCGTCGAGGTGCGCACCGACCGGGGGCGGTGGCGAGCGGATGCCGTCGTCGCGGCTGACGGCGAACCAAGCCGGGCCGCGCGCCAGCTTGGCCTCGGCGGTCCCGCCCGCCGCCGGGCGCTCGCGCTCGAGGTGGACGTGCCCTTCGGGTCCGGGCTTCGGCCCGATACGGCAATTCTCGACTACCGGATCCCCGGCGGCTACGGCTGGTACTTCCCGAAGGGCGACCATGGGAACCTCGGCGTCGGGTCGTCCCGAACCTCGCGGTACGCTCGGCTCCGGGACGGCCTGACGCGCCTGGCCGACGACCTGGGCCTTGATCTGCAGAACGGCCATGTCCAGGGCCATTGGATCGCCCAGGGCCTCCGCGCCGGCCCGCTCGCCTCCCGGCGGGCAGTCCTCGCCGGCGACGCAGCGGCGACCGCGGACGCTCTCTTCGGCGAAGGGATCTCGTACGCGATCCTCTCCGGCGTCGCCGCGGCACAGACGATCGGGGAATGGGCCGACGGCACGATCGAGAGCCTCCGCCCATACGACGGACGCCTCCGCGCCGCGCTCGGTCCGGCCCTTGATCGCCTCGACTCGATCGCCCGGGCGGTCGAGTTTTCGACCACCGGTGCGCTCATCGCCGTGCGCTTCAGCAGCTGGGTGCGCGAGCAGGCCGTCGACGCGATCGCCGGACGGCGGGCCCCGTTCGTCATCGGCGGCCACTGCGAACTCGCGTGCGCCTGCGAACTGCACACGCCCGAGCCGCCGGCGCTCTCTTTGGCGTCCGCGCCCGCTTCGACGATGTCCAAGCACTGCGTGCGCTGTGCGGCGTGATGGTCGCCGTCGGCCCACCAGCAACCGAACTGCTGAATGAGCTGGGTTTCTCAGCCCCGGCTCACCCGATCCTCGCGTGGCTCTCAGCGTCAACAGCCACACTGGTACTACAACGCCGGTTGTGATCATGTCGGGTGCTCCCGCATCCATCGTTTGGCGTGGCTGCGAGGCCGTGAAGCGGTGGGAAGATCTGCTTGAAGGCAAGATCGCCGGGCGCGCCGAAGAAGACGAAGGCATCCGGCCGTGCCACGAGGCGCAACAACCCGGAAACGACAGGTGGATAACCCTTGGCACGAAAGGCAGCTACTGCGGCGAGGCGCTCGAAGTCCCGAGCGAGGCATTCGGCGACCGCAGTGACCGCCTCCCCCGCCGAGCGCATAACCAGCGGCGGGCATCCCGCGACTGACCAGAAGCGAAGTGCTGTCCACGTCGAAGCAGAGGCGCTGTCCGTCACGCACTGGTTTGACTCGGGGACGGACGGTGAAAGCTACTCGGCGATCGTCCGGTCTACCGGACGCAGGATTGGCCTGGATGGAAAGTCGCAGACGCGGGATACGTTCGTGCACGAGGAGGCCATCGCCGGCATCCTACCCGGGAGCGGCCCGGTATCGGTCACCGGCTTGGTGTACGGGCTGCAACCAGGCGAATGGACTGTCACCGCTGACCTGATCCGGGCGCAGCCGGGTGCCAGCACACATCGGGCGCTTGCGCGCTTGAGCGAGCGTCGCGCCCGTCCTTTGCCTCGGGCCGCCTGGTCCTGGCGCCGCTGGCGGCTATCCGCCGGCCCGACCCGCCCGGTGAAGACGCGCTGGGAGCCGCTGGTCAGATTCGCCAGGGTGCCCGCCGTCATCCCGGGCAGCTGGACCGGCCTCGTCGTCCTCGGCGTTCTGGTTGGCTTCGCCGTGCAGGCCGCGATCCTGGGACGGCAGAACGTATCGGTCGGTCAGTCGCTGCTCGTGGATCTAGTTGCGCTGCTGACCGGCTTGATCGGAGCCAAGCTGTGGTACGTGGCCCAACACCGCGGTTCCTGGCGCGAATGGATCGGCGAGGGCTGGGCAGTCGACGGATTCGTTGTGGTCGCTTCGCTCGCCGCCGTCGTCACCCTGCTCGCACTCAATCTACCGATCGGCGGGTTTCTCGACGCCAGCGCGCCGGCGCTGTTCTTCGGTGTCGCGATCGGCCGCTTCGGCTGCTTCTTCACCGGCTGTTGTGCAGGCCGTTGCACCGCGTCGCGCTGGGGCGTGTGGTCCTCTGACCGGCGCGTCGGCGCCCGTCGGGTTCCGACCCAGCTGCTGGAGTCCGCTGCCGGCCTGCTCATCGCTGTCGTGAGCGCGCTGCTGGTTGTCCGCGGTATGCCCAGTCTTCACGGCACCATCTTCGTGGGCGCCGTCGCGGCCTATACCCTCATCCGTCAGTTTCTGCTTCGGTTACGTGCAGAACGCCACAAGTCCTCACTCGGAGCCTCGCTGACGGCAGCTGCTGCTGCCGTCGTCCTGCTGGGCGACGCCGTGCTGCTGCTCACAGTAACCTGACACGACCGTCGTCGAACTCAAAGCTCGAGGCCGGTCGGCCGTGGTCCGCGGGCTGCAATGACGGTCCTCATCATCAACCGCAAGCTGAAGGGAACATGACAATGACAGACCAGCAAACCGTGACCGATCCCGTGTGCGGCATGAAGATCAGCCCGGCCGACGCGGTGACCAACATCGAGCACAACGGCACGACCTACTACTTCTGCAGTCAAGATTGTGCGGACAGCTTCCGCGATTCGCCAGAGGACTACGTGTAAGCCCAGGGCGCAGAGATACCCGCTGGAGAGGGGCCATGAACCTGCTCGGACCGCTGGGCGTAACGCTGGCCGTCTTCGTGGCCGCCTTGGTCGCGGTGGTGGTCCTCTGGCTGCTGGGTCGGTCGAACCGGACAACTCGCGCACCCGAACGCGTACCGTTCAGCGGCGGACTGCCGCCATCGGTCCACGCCTGGAGCCGCTATCACGCGCGCTACTACGTCATGGCACTCCTCTTCCTCGCCTTCGACATGGAGATGGTCTACATGTATCCGTGGGCCGTGGTGTTTATCAGCGAGGGGCCGATCGCCATGGCGGAGATGGGAATGTTCATCGCGATCCTGCTGCTCGGCATCCTCTACGCGTGGCGGGAGCGAGCGCTCGAGTGGGCCTGAGGCAGGCGCTCGCACAGCTCGCCATCGGAGCGCCGGTGCCGGT
>JBBSCG010000036.1:0-20321 GCA_038250515.1 Candidatus Limnocylindria bacterium | reverse complement strand
GGCGTCGCTGCAACGCCGGTTCCCGACATGAGCGGCATCCCCGCCTGGATGGTGCAGCAGCTCGAGTTTCCGTACACCGCGGGGCTGGAGTTCGTATCCGCGCTCGGCGGCGGCCTGGGCGGTGACTACTCGGCGGTCAACGACGCGTTCACCGACCGACCGCCCGCCTCGACCGAGCAGGTGATCCACCCGGAGAAGTACCGCACGGATGAACGACCGATGCAGGTTGCGGCACCTGACCCGGCTGCCGCATTGGGGGCGGGGTGGAAGCAGGTCGAGTCGACGCCACTCGGCGAGGCGATGATCCGGATCACGCTGGATGCGCTCGGCTCCTCGGCCGACACGGCGCAGGCCGCGGCGGGATGGGGCGGCGATCGCCTGGTCGTTGCCTCAGGACCGGGCGGTGGGTTCGCCCTGGCCTGGCGGCTCAAGTGGGACACCTCGCGCGACGCGGACGAGTTTTCGGCTGCGTATCGCTCGGTCAGCGTTCCGTTCGCGTCGCGGCTCGTGCAGCCCTCGAACGACGAGGTGCTGGTGATGCAGGCGTCGTCACAGGACGTGCTGGATGCGGTAGTACGGGCCGAGTCGCGGCCGTAACGACTCCTGGCGGACCCGCCATCTCGGGAACAGCGTGGGAATCACGCATAACGGCTCCCACAGAGCCCGATAGCGCCGCCTTTCGAGCCCAAACGGGGCATCGGCCGAAATACGGGTTCTCGCGAGACGCATTACGACTCGTGCGCCGCGGCTCCGCACTACATCGCGTCGGGCGCGGAGATCCCCATCAGCGCCAGGCCATTGCGCAGCACCTGACGCGTGGCATCGACGACCGCCAGGCGCGCCGCCGACAACGCCGCGTCGGCCGGATCGTCCGACAGGACGCGGCAGTCCCGGTAGAACTGCGAGTACAGCGAGGCGACCTCATAGCAGAACCGCGGCAGGTCCTGCGTTTCGCGGCGTGCGGCGGCATCGGCCACGACGTCGGGCAGTGACAGCAGGCGGCGGATGAGCGCCTGCTCGGCGGGATGCGTCAACAGCTCCGCGGCCCGCGCGGTGTCCGGCGCGAGCGAGCGATCAGCGGCGTTGCGCAGGATGGACGAGCAGCGGGCGTGGGCGTACTGGACGTAATAGACCGGGTTCTCGCTCGACTGTTGCTTGGCGAGCTCGACATCGAAATCGATCCCGACGCTCGCCCCACGTGATCCGATGAACCAGCGGGCGGCGTCGACGCCGATCTCCTCAAGCAGCTCGTCCAGCGTGACGAACTCGCCGGAGCGCTTGCTCATGCTCATCTCTTCGCCGTCGCGGATGAATCGGACCCAGGCGATCAGCAGCCACTGGACGTTCTTCGGGTCGAAGCCGAGGGCCTGCGCGGCGGCACGGTTGCGCGCGACGGTGCCGTGGTGATCCGCGCCCCAGATATAGATGAGCTCGTCGAAGCCACGGCTGAACTTCTCCAGCAGGTACCCGATGTCGAATGCGAAATACGTCGGCTCGCCGTTCGACCGATACACCACGCGGTCCTTGTCGTCCCCGAACTCGGTGGACCTGAACCAGGTCGCGCCGCCCTCCTCGTAGAAGTAGCCGGCCTCGTGCAGTCGCTGGATGCCGCGATCGATCCAGCCCTCGCTGTGCAGCGAGCCCTCGGTGGTCCAGACGTCGAAGCGCACGCCGAGTCGGGCGAGGCTGGCCTCAATGCCTTCGCGGATGCGCTCCGATGCCCATCGGCCGAGCGGCCAGGCAGGGTCGTCGGCGGACTGCGCATCGGTCCAGACGTCGTCAGGAAGCTGCTCGGCGAGCGTCGCGACGTAGTCGCCGTGGTAGCCGTCCTCGGGAACCACCTCGCCGTTGTGCCGCGCGATGAGGGACAGGCCCAGGTTGCGGATCTGGGCGCTGGAGTCATTGAAGTAGTACTCGCGCGTCACCTGTTGCCCGGCACCTTCGAGGACGCGGCAGAGCAGGTCGCCGACGAAGGCGCCGCGCGCGTTGCCGACGGTCAGCGGGCCCGTCGGGTTGGCGCTGACGAACTCGACGTTGATCTTTCGCGCCTGCTCGGCGTCACGCCGGCCGAAGGTGTCGCCGGCCTCGCGGATGGCGTGCAGTTGCGTCGCCACCCACGTCGGGTTCAGCGTGAAGTTGATGAAGCCTGGAGGCGCCACCGCCGTGGTGACCATGGCTTCGGGCAGGTCGAGGTGAGCGCAGAGTGTTTGGGCGATCTGCATCGGGTTGGCGCGTACCAGCGGCGCGAGCTGCATGGCGGCGTTCGTCGCGTAGTCGCCGTGCTCCGGCCTCGCGGGACGCTCGATGCCGACGGGCGGCGGCTCGCCGGGCGGCTTCAGGTCGCCGGCATCGGTCGCTCGGCGGATCGCGTCGGTCACGGCCTGGGTCAGTGTGCTGCGCAGCGTCGACATGGGTCGCTCAGTGTAGAGGCGCGCGCGTGGAGCTATCGGTCCCTGGCGAGGCGTAGCTCCAGTGCCTGGTCTGCGGTGAAGTCGCGCAGGCTCAGCGCATCGGCCGCGACTTCGAGCAGGGCTGCTGTTGGCGCAAGACCGATGAGCTCGCAATGGTCGATATCGGTCCCGGCCTCGAGCGCCATGCGCCGGATCTCGCGCACGACGCGCGCGATGCCGGTCCGCTCCCAGTCGACGAGGTTCATGCTCACCTGTGCCCGGCGTGGCTGGCCGGGGTTCTCGAGCAGGACGCCCATGGCCTGGACCGCCGGCAATCCGCCCGACGATTCGCGGACAGCGTGCGCGATCTTCTTGGCGAGGCCGAGGTCGTCGTTGGCGAGGTTGACATTGAAGGCGATGAGCGCCTTTCTTGCTCCCACGGCCACGGCGCCCCCCTTGGGATGAATCTTGTTCGGCCCGAAGTCGGGGTCGCGTTCCGGGTTGCTGCCGAGCTCGTCGCGGAGCCCCTCGTACTGGCCGCGTCTGACGTCGGCGAGCCGTCTGCGTTCGGGACGCAGGGCCGCTTCGCCGTAGAGGTAGACGGGAAGGTCGAAGCGCGCCGCGATCTGCTCACCGAAGCGGCGGGCGAGGTCGACGCACTCCTCGAGCCTGGTGTTTCCCAGCGGCACGAACGGAATGACATCCACGGCACCGATGCGCGGGTGCGCTCCGGTGTGCTGCGTCATGTCGATCAGCTCGAGCGCGCGGCCGACCGCCGCGGTTGCCGCTTTGACGACCGAGTCCGCCGGGCCGGCGAAGGTCACCACGCTGCGGTTATGCGTTGCGTCGCGGGACGAGTCGAGGAGCGTGACGCCTTCGATCTGGCTCACCGCGTGGCAGATCTGGTCGAGGACCTCGGGACGCCGGCCCTCGCTGAAGTTGGGAACGCATTCGATCAAGCCGGGCACGCGTCCGATGATACCCGTGTCCGCGTGCTGGCCCTAGGCGTCGGCCGCCGCCGCCTGGCGAGGATCCTCGCGGCCCAGCGTGTCTGGATTCACCCCGCGGGCGCGCGCCAGGCGCTCGGCGAGGAGCTGGAGCGGAATCGCCGATGCCAGCGCCACGTTCACGAACCGCGGCAATGCACGGGCGAGCGGGACCGCCAGCCGGCCGGCAGGGGTGAGCTCGCGCGCAACGTCATCGCCAAGATCGGCGGCAAGGATTCCGGCGGCCGGCATGCCGAGCGCCGAGGCCGATCGCAGGACCGCCAGAGCGCGGTCCACCAGCACCGCACCGAGTGCATCCGTATCGGTCAAGAACAGGACGAAGCCGGTTCGTTCGTTGGCTGCCGCCAGGAGCCCATGCCGGACTGTCTCGAGCTGATGCGCGGTGGCGGGCAGGCGCGCTCCCTCCTCCACTTTCAGCGCCAGCTCCCGGCTGCTCACGAAGTCGACGCCCGAGCCGGCGATCAGCAGCCGGTCGCACACCGCCAATTTGGCGGCGACCTCGCCGGTGGACAGCTCGGCGTCGGCGACCTGAAGGGCGGCGCGCAACGCGGTGGCGTCGAGCGGCTCATTGCGCAGGACGCCGCCGATCGCCGCGGCAACGACCAGCGGCGAGAGGTACCCGACTGTGTGGCACCAGCTCTGGTCCTGCTCCTCGGTCGCGACGACGATGTCCGCCAGAGCGGCTCCCGGCGATCCGTGGCTGACGGTCAGCAGCGCGGTTCGAGCGCCGGCACTTCGCGCCGCAGCGAGCGCCTCGTTTGTCGCCCAGGTGCCGCCTTCGTGCGAGATCGCGATCAGCAGGCCGTCCGAGAGAGGCGCCTGGAGGCTCTCGAAAGCCTGGACCGATCGAACGTCGGTGGGCAGGCCGGCGGCAACCAACGCGTCGGCCAGGATGGCGGAGGTCGCCATGGCGGCATGCTCACTGGTGCCGCAGCCGGTGACGACGATTGACCGATGCTTCTGCGCGGCGTCCGTAATGGCCTTCGCCAGGGCGGCCACCGAGGGCGACCCGGCAAGGTGGCGCGCCAGGCGTTCGGCGAACGCCGGCTCGGCGGCGATCATCTCGGTCATCGCGTATGGCGGGCCGTCGCGGCGCCTCGGCATGGTCGACGCGGCCCACGGATCGGGGGCGCCAGGCAGCTGTGCCTCTGGGTCGAACGGCATGGGCCGATGCTACTCGTCCAACTCGTGACTGAATTCGTTACGAGTCGCAGGATGGCCTAGTCGTCGAGCATCGGGATTCGAACACCGCGCGCGTGGGCGACCTCGATCGCCCGTTCGTAGCCGGCGTCCGCGTGGCGCACCACGCCCATGCCGGGATCAACGGTCAGCACGCGTTCCAGCCGCGCCGCGGCCTCCTGCGTCCCATCGGCCACGATCACCATCCCGGCATGCAGCGAGTACCCGATCCCCACGCCGCCCCCGTGATGGAACGAGACCCACGTGGCGCCGGCAGCGGTGTTCAGCAGCGCGTTCAGGATGGGCCAGTCGGCGATCGCGTCGGAGCCATCGCGCATCGCCTCTGTTTCGCGGTACGGCGACGCGACGGAGCCCGCGTCCAGGTGATCGCGACCGATCACGATCGGCGCGGCGAGCTCACCCGATGCGACCATCTCGTTGAATTGCAGCCCGGCCTTGCTGCGTTCCCCGTAGCCGAGCCAGCAGATCCGGGCCGGCAGGCCCTGAAATGGCACCTTCTCCGCGGCCAGGCGCAGCCATCGGTCAAGCGTCCTGTCCTCCGGGAAGAGCTCGAGCAGTGCTGCATCGGTCTTGCGGATGTCTTCGGGGTCTCCCGAGAGAGCGACCCAGCGGAATGGCCCCTTGCCCTCGCAGAAGAGCGGCCGGATGAATGCCGGCACGAAGCCGGGGAAGTCGAACGCATCGGTCACGCCTGCTTCGAGCGCCTGCGCGCGGATGTTGTTGCCGTAGTCGAAGGTCACCGCGCCGCGCTGCTGGAAGGCGAGCATGGCGCGGACGTGGTCCGCGATGGAGGCCCTGGCGCGCCGGACGTAGTCGTCGGGGTCGTCGGCTCGCAGCCTCACCGCCGCTTCCAGGCCGATGCCTCCCGGCACATACCCGCCCAGCGGATCGTGGGCCGACGTCTGGTCGGTGACCACGTCGGGTTGCCAATTCCGACGGACAAGCTCGGGCTCTATCTCCGCGGCATTGCCGATCAGGGCGAGCGAGCGCGCTTCGTTGTTCGTGCGCCAGCCCATGATGATCGCCAGTGCCTCTCCAAGGTCGGTCGTGACCTCGTCGACGAAGCCAGCTGCGTGGCGTCGCTCGGCGCGGGCCGGGTCGATCTCGATAGCCAACGCCACGCCCTCGTTCATGGTGACGGCCAGCGGTTGGGCGCCGCCCATTCCACCGAGGCCGGCGGTGAGCGTGACCTTGCCACGCAGGGTGCCGCCGAAGTGCTGGCGCGCAAGCTCCGCGAAGGTCTCGTAGGTGCCCTGGATGATGCCCTGCGTCGCGATGTAGATCCACGAACCGGCGGTCATCTGGCCGTACATCGTCAGGCCTTTGCGCTCGAGCTCGCGGAACTGCTCCCAGGTCGCCCAGTGCGGCACGAGGTTGGCGTTGGCGATCAGGACGCGGGGCGCGTCGCGGGTCGTGCGGAAGACGCCGACCGGCTTGCCTGATTGAACCAGGAGGGTTTGGTCGTCTTCGAGTCTTCGCAGCTCGTGGACGATGGCGTCGAACGCTTCCCAGCTGCGTGCCGCCCGTCCGGTGCCGCCGTACACGATCAGGTGATCGGGATCCTCGGCGACGTCTGGGTCGAGATTGTTCATCAGCATCCGCAGCGCCGCTTCCTGCTGCCAGCCCTTGGTGCTGAGCTGCGTGCCTCGTGGCGCGTGGACAGTCCGCGGGCCGCTCTTGAGGATGGTCGTCGTCATCGACCGATGATACCGCCGGCTTGTTGCGCCGGCGGTTCGGGTGTTGATGCATGGCACGCATCATCGGTCGCCAGAGCCGCTGCTCCGCCAACCTGCGATGCACGAGGCGCATCCTTCGTTGCCGGAACGCACGAAACGGCGTGATTTGATGCACCTGCTGCATCGGCTGATCGTGCGCGCGATTCTGGCCGACCCACCCGTCAGAGCTCGATGATGGTTCCGGAGCCGTCGGCGAGGGCTGCGGCATAGACGTGGGCCGCCGCGGCAACGTCCTCGAGGCCAAGGCCGAGTGATCCGAAGATGGTGATCTGGTCATCATCGGTCCGGCCTGGCACCTGACCGATGATGACCTCGCCGAGCGTCCCGGCGATATGGCCCTCGTCGATCATTCCGTCGCCGATGGCCATCAGGATGTCGCCGGCCTCGACGAGCGCCGCTGCGCGGTCGTCCACGAAAAGCCGAGCGGATGCGACGGTCGCGGCGGGCAGCTCGCGTGCGCTCGGACTGGCGGAACCGACGGCGTTGATGTGGGCACCCGAGCCGACCGCGGCGGCGTCGAAGACAGGCGTCGGCGACGCTGTTACGGTGACGATGATGTCGGCGCCATCGAGCGTCCCGGCCGCGTCATCAAACACGATAACGGTGGCGTCGAGCTCATCGCGGAGCTCGGCGGCGAGCGTCTCGGCCGCCTCTCGCCGCCGGCCGCATATCCGGACCTCGGTAAGCTCGCGCACGCAGGCGATGGCCCGAGCATGGGCGCGCGCCTGGACGCCGGTGCCGATGATCGCCAGGACGTGCGCATCGGTCCTCGAAAGGTGGCGGGTGGCAACCGCCGAGACCGCCGCGGTTCGCACCTCGGTGATACGGGTGCCGTCCATCAGCGCGATCGGCGCGCCGGTCTGCGGATCGTGGAGGGCGATGGTCGCCAGGTGCGTCGGCAGGCCACGCTCGGTATTGCCACCGAAGACGCTGACCGCCTTGTAGCCGAGGCCGATATCGGTCAGCTGTGCCGGCATCAACGCCAGGATGCCGGCGTCACTCGGGGCATGCAGCGTCAGCCGAACGGGCTGGACCGCCTCGCGGCGGGCGAACTTGGCCAGCGCCTGCTCCATGACCTCGATGCAGTCGCGCATCGGCAGGAGTCGAGCGACGTCATCGGCCTTTAGGATGCGGATCTTCATCGGCGAGCAGCCCCTAGCCAGATGGCAACGGCTCTTGTGGCTGGTACGGCGTATCTGATGCGCTGAAGGTCAGGATCGCAGGTCCGCTGCAGCCGGTTGCACCCTGGGCGCAGACACCGAAGACGAGGAAGCGATCACTGAGCGCGATCGCCGCCCGACTGGTCCATTCCACTGGATACTCCTGCGCCGTCTCGTCGACAGCGGTCCCGTTCTGCACGAACCAGGCAAGCGCATGCGGCCCGGATCCATCGGCAGGAGGGGCGAGGATATCACCCATGACCAGCGTGCCGAGCGGGCCGTGGGCGAGGGCCCCGGCCTCGAGGTCCGGCGCCTGGCTGAGGACGCGCTGCTGCCAGGAAGTTCCGTCCGGCGACTCCCACATGGCTGCCACGGAGCCCTCGGTCGTTTCGGGATTCGGCAGCGCGATCCCGCTGGCGTAGTAGCCCGATGCGTCGGCCGTCAGGTCGCCCACGATCGACTCGCTGAACCGGTCATTGAACGTCGTCCAGCCGTCCGCATCGGTATAGGTCCACAGGTCTGGCGTCAGGAAGCCCCCCGACGTATTGCTCGTGTCGAGCCCGACAGCCAATAGCGTGTCGCCCGAGGCCGCGATGTCGCGGAATTGTGCTTTGCGAATCGACGAGTCGTCCTCCAACTTCACCCAGGTGACGCCGTCGGTCGATGTGAGGACCGTCGGGAAGCTGCTGAAATGAACAGTCACGAAGCCCATGTCGCCGGCGGTCAGGAACTCGGCGGCGAAGGGCCGCATCTGCCCTCCCGTATCGCCTCGCGGCTGCTCGGTCCAGGTCGAGCCGGCATCGGTCGAGATCCAGGTGCTCAACGTCAGCAGGCCCTGGCGACCCTGACGCCATTGACCGATGGCCGCCAGCGTCGCGCCATTCGCCGCGACTGCAGCCATCTCGGCAACGGCTCCTGGTTGCGGAGGATCCAGCGTCTGGACCGATGCGCGCGTCCACGTCGCGCCCTTGTCATCTGAGTACCAGGCCGCGGCACCCTCTTTGTTGGAGCCGGTCGCGATCACTCGTTCGCCCGCGAGCGCAAAGCCGGTGACGGACGCCGCTTCCTCGAAGGGCGTCGACTGGACCTCGAGCGACGCGACGTCGACAGGTTGGGCGTTCAGCGTGGGGAATGGCGTCGGCGTCTGTTTGGTGACCATTGATTCGCGCGCTGACGGCGACGGCCCCGGCGACGGCGCGAAGGAAGGCCGGAACACGGTGAAGGCGACGATCGCCACGACCGCCAGCGGGCCGATGAGCGAGGCAATCGTCTTCCATCGGCTCTGAGATTCGGGCTCAGGTACTCGGGAGGCTCCCCTCATCGGCTCAGGATAGGTCGCTGGCGGCCAGGCAGATGCGATTCGCCGCGCCGAGCAGGTCGGCACTCGTCACGAGTCAGGTCGGATGATGAGCAGCTTCGCGGGATCGTCAGGCGGACCAGCCGTGCATCCGCCATCGATCCTGTCGCCGCCTCTGAATACGACTGATCCAGATGCGTCGAGCACTTCAAGCTTCGGCGAGAAGCGGGCGGTAAAGCCGGGCGGCCAGATGATGTCCTGCCGCGAGCCATCATCGCGGACGAGCCAGGTGACGCGTGGATCCGCGGCGTCGCCGAACAGCGTCACATTTAGGCCGACACTTGGGCAGGTGCCGTTGTCCGTTGTCAGTGTTGGCAGCGCAACAGCCTCAGACGTAGGTGATAGTGCGGATCCGACATGTGCCGTTCCGACGAGCACAGAACGAAGCTGCACGTAGCAGTCGGCATTCGGCGGGCACTTGTCGGCGAGGGTGACGAACCGATCCCGCAGTGCTGCGACGCTCATCGGCCAGTCCTGCAGATCCTCTGCTGTCGAAGGCGACGCGCCGTCGGCGGGGAGGAAGGCCAACAGTGGGTGGCCGAAGGGATCAACGAGGTCAGTCCCGACGGGCGATCCCGCCTTGCTGGCACCACTCACGACGATCCCGAGCGGTCCGGCCGCGAGACTGGCCACGGATCCCCAGCCGCCCAACCCATTCGGCACCAGGTTCCATGTTTCGCCGTCGACCGAGTCCCACACGGCCAGCGATCCGTCTACCGCCGTCCCGGCGGCGACGAACCCGGAAGCATCGGTGGTGACGGCGGAGACAGATGCTGCGCCGGAGAGCGCAATCGAATGCCAGGTGAGGCCGTCATCGGACCACCAAGCCGTTGGAGTCCGGGCATCGGCTGGGTCGTCGCCGACCACGCCGACCGCAACGATCCGTCCTCGGCTGGCCAGGCCGGACATGTACGAGTTCGCGAACGCCTCAGTCTCGACCTGCGTCCAATTGGCTCCGTCAGTCGAGGTCCAGATTTCGGGATGGTTCGTGTAGCGGCCGCTCGCGGCATCGACCGGGTTCCCGACCATCACGTATCCTGGCCCACCGGCGACGACGTTTCCACTGACCGACGGCGCGGTGCCGCCGGCGAGCGGCCTCCAGATCGCGCCGTCGTCATCCGAGGTCCAGATCACGGCGCGCCGGTCGGCATCGGCACCAATGGGGGAATTCGGCGCCCAGCCGAGCGAGATGAGCTGTCCGTCCCGTTCAGCAACCGCACCGAGGTGCCAGCTCGCCTGGTCCGGACCTGCCGAGATGCGCGCTGACTTCCACGATTCGCCGCCGTTGTCGGAATACCAGGCAGCCTCCGGCCCGTCGCCGGTCCCGGTCGCGATCAGGCGCCCGCCGACCTCCGCGAGGTGCAGCGCGTCGACCGACGCCTTCGTCGTCTGCCAGTCGAGCGTGGCAGTCTGGCGCACGGGTTCGTGTTTTTCCACCCACACGACGTAGCTGAGGCTGTGGCCGCGGTACTCGGCGGTGAGCTCCCAGCAGCCGGGCGTCGGCAACTCGATCCCAACCAGCATCGCCGTGCCGAAATCGGCGGACGCGTTCGTTGGTTGATCGGTTCGAATCGCTTCGGCTCGCCCGTCAAGGCGCCTGCCAGTCACCGTGATGTCGGGCCTCGGCTCGGCGAAGTCCTTACTCCACCAGAACGTCTTCTGCGTGAGCCACCCGTCCGGATTCGGTGCAAGCGGCCACGTACCGCTGGACTCCGGCATGGTCCACAACGCGTCGCTGCCGTACCAGAACCCGTGGTAGTACGCCGGCGGTGCAGCCGGGCCCGTCGGCGGGACAAACAGCGGGTTCGGCCGTCTGGTGACCGGGCAGCCCGCAGCGAGCGCGCCCGATGAGACCGGCGCCACGGCGACATTGGTGGCCAGCTGTTCGCGGGGCAATAGCTGCGCGCCGAACAGGCCGATCAGCATGCCGGCAACGAGCGCCAGGCCCGCCGGCAGCCAGAGCATGAACGGCCGGCGTCGCGAAACACGCAAAGCCGGCGGCAGGGTAAATGGCGCGGCGAGCTCCAGTGCCTCGAGGTCGTCGTGCAGCGACCGGTCATTCATCGTGAAGCTCCTCGCGCAGACGCGCCTTGCCCGACGCGATCCACGAGGCGATGGTGCCCGGCGGCACGTCGAGCATCGCCGCGATCTCGGCCTGGGTGTAGCCGTCGAGCACGTTCAGAAGCAACGCTGCGCGCACGCGAGGCCGCAACGATCCGAGCGCCTCCCACAGAGGCAGGCGATCCGCAACCACCCAGGATGCATCGGTCTCGCGGGAGGAGGCGAAGCGCGACCAGAGGTTCCGGCGACGGAGCGCGTTGAAGGCCAGCCGCAGCGCGATGGTGTGCAGCCAGGCGCGAACGTCTGTGCCATCGAATCGATCCCAGGCCCGATACGCTCGCAGGTACGCCTCTTGAGCCACGTCCTTCGCCTCCTCCCCGTCGTGCAGCACCAGCGTCAGGCGCCGCACTAGCCCCGGATAGTGCCGATCGACGCAGGTCGCGAAATCGCCCGGGTGTGGCGCGGCCTCTCCCTCCGGCATCGGTCTGTCACCGATTACAACCGACAACGCGGCCGGATTCTTGAGTGGATGACCCGTGAGGTGGGCGCCCGCCGAGCAGGTGGTGGTTGATTTGCCACCGAGTGGAGGTAACAACCAAGAAGAGCTGAAATTGCGGCCTAGCTTGTCGACGCATGCCGCCGAGTGACCGAAACCGGCAAGTTGTCGCCGTTTCGACCCGCAAGTTGTTTGTTACCTCCACCGGTTGGCAAAGCGCAGGCTCAGGCGGCGACGCCACGTGAGCCCTCATGAAACCGTGGAGAGGAGGTAGGCCAGGGCAAAGCCGAGGACGGTCGCGAGGCCAGCCGAATCGCCCGCATTCTGGTACGCCTCGGGGACCATGGTGTCGGCCAGCATGGTCAGGATCGCGCCGGCGGCGAACGCCTGGATGAAGGCCACCGGCGTTCCGCTCATCTCGCCGAGAATGCCAAAACCGAGTGCCGCCGCAATTCCGGAAGCGACCGTGACCGCCAACCACAGACCGATGATCCATCGAGACCGATGCCCCTCGTGCCGCAGGTCGCTGCTGCCTGACATCGCCTCGGGCAGGTTCGACAGGAAGACGGCCACCAGGAACGGCACGCCGATACCTTTGCCCGCGAGCAACGTGGCGCCCAGGACCACGGACTCCGGGATGCCGTCGAGCAGCGCACCGAGCACGATCGCCGGTCCGTTGCCTTCGATCACGGTCCTCGAGTCGCTGGCCGTGCGTCGGGCGTGCATCTTTCCGCCGTATCGCTCGATGAGCTTCTTGCCGATGAAGAAGGTGATGGCGCCAATGGTCAGACCGATGGCCAGTGCGGTTGTTCCGCCGCGCTGAAAAGCCTCATCGGTCAGGTCGAACGCGACGGCGCTGAGGAGCGCGCCCGCGCCAAAGGCCATGACGGTCGAGACGAGTCGGCGAGGCAGGTTGAATGCGATGCCGACGATCGCGCCGATCATCAGCGCCGAGGCGGCGGCGAGTCCCCACAGACCGGCCTCGAGCATGGTGCCCTCAGTCCTCGCCGAACGGGTTCGGGCGCTTCGATCGTTCGGGAAGGCGGAAAAGGTCCTTCTGATTCTTCTTGGGAACGGAGATGGGCCAGGCGTCCTCGTCGTCCGCGGACTTTGTGTGGCGGAGGAGATCGCTCCAGTTGGCGGCCTCGCCCTCGCCGGTCAGCTCGCGGCGGTAGACCGGATAGCGGTCGTCGTCGGCGACGCGTTCAAAGCCGTTGGCCTCGTAGATGTTCGCGGGGCCGGGCGCGGGGATCCAGGGGTCGGCGCCGGTCTCCGGATACGCTTCGACCGCGACGATCCCACGGCGGTCGAGCTCGCGGCAGGTCGCGTCGAGCAGCTGTTCGGCGGTCGCGTTGCGATCGTCCGCGGTCGCGACGACCTGCAGGCACGTGATAACCCAGGGCGCCGGCGAGTCGGGAAGGGCGGGATATCGATCGCGGATGACCTGGGCGCGCGGGTAGGCGGAGATCGGCCCGAACTGTGCGTAGCCGACGGCGGTTTCGCCGTCATAAGCGAGCATCGCGTACGCGCCGGCGAGGCGGGTGCCGGCCAGCACGCGCGAGCGCTTCAGGTCATGAGCCGCCGCCGCGCCCGTTTCGGGTGGCTCGCGATGTCCGGTGAGCCGCTCCCAGTAGGCGCATGTCTGGCATCGAGCGCCGGGCGCGGCTGGGTCGGGGATGTCGTCGAAGTTGTCGGCGTTGACGAGGGCGAAGCGCAGCTGATCGGTCATGAACGGTCGTTATTCTGCGGCTGTCAACGGCCGGAGGTCGACTGGACGAGCACAACGACGCGTCCTGTCCCCGCGTGGCCGAAGGCAACGGCCTTGCCGCTGTTCCCGGTGACCGCGGTCATCTCGGCGGCTCCGCCGGGGATCGACAGCGGCGCCCACGTGAGCAGCATGGTCACCCACCGATGGTGCGAGTTTCCACTGCTCACTACCCCGGATGGTGCTACGCAGGAATCGGGCGCCCGAACGAGCCTGCTGGCGACCTTCGTAAAGCGTGGAATCCCTCCGGACGCGACCTCGTCGCGCCTCGCGACCTCCTACCACCACTGCCTGTGGTATCACGCGGAATCTCCCGCGGCGAGCAGAGCGCCGGAGGCGACGAGCTCGCGCACCGCGGCAATATCCGGTGACGGCGGCCGATCCGCGTCCAAGTGCGGCACCGCGCCACGCACTGCGGCGTGACCGGCCGCAACGCCGGCGCCCGCCCGAAGCGGTGCACGGAAATCGAGGCCCTGGGCAGCGCACAGCGCCTCAATGGCCAGCACCGTCGTCGCGCGGTCGAGCACCTGGAGCAGGCGCAGCGCCGAGGTGGCGCCCATCGAGACGTGGTCCTCCTGGTTGGCACTGGTCGGCACCGTGTCGACCGACGATGGATGCGCCAGCGACTGGAGCTCGTTGATCAGCGCCGCCGCGGTGTACTGCGCGATCATCAGGCCGCTCTCGAGGCCCGGGTTTTCGGAGAGGAACGCGGGCAGCCCGGAGAGGTGCGCGTCGACCAGCCGGGCGGTGCGCCGCTCCGAGATCCCGGCCACCTCAGCCAAAGCAATCACCGCGTAGTCGAGTGCCATGGCAACCGGCTCGCCATGGAAGTTGCCGCCACTGATCACCTCGCCGGAGGGAAAGACAAGCGGATTGTCAGTCGCCGAGTTGATCTCGACGCTCAGCACGCGGTCGAGCTCACCGAGCGCATCGCGGATCGCACCGTGGACCTGCGGCATGCATCGCAGCGAGTACGGATCTTGAAGCCGATGCGGACTGTCGCGATGCGACGCGCCGATCTCGCTGCCGGCAAGCAGCGCTCGAAGATGAGCGGCGGACGCAATCTGGCCGGCGTGTGGCCGCGCCTCGATCAGAGCAGCGTCGAAGGCAGCGGACGTTCCCTCCATCGCCTCCAGGCTCATGGCACCGACCACGTCGGCCGTCTCGGCCAAAGCAAGACCGTCGTGCAGCGCCAAAACGCCGATGCCGGCCATCAGCTGCGTTCCGTTCAGCAGCGCCAGGCCCTCCTTGGCCTGCAGCTGTATCGGTCCAAGGCCAGCGCATTCGAGGGCGGCGCCGCCGGGCATCGGTCCACCAGGAGTGTTCGCCTCGCCTTCGCCGATGACGACGAGCGCGAGATGGGCGAGCGGCGCGAGATCACCGCTGGCGCCCACGCTGCCGCGCGACGGGATGACCGGATGGATGCGGGTGTTGAGCATCGCGCACAGAAGGTCGGTCAACTCCGGACGGACGCCCGACAGCCCGATGGCCAGGGTGTTGGCGCGCAGCAGCAGCATGGCCCGCACCACCTCGTCGGCCAGTGGCTCACCGACGCCCGCTGCGTGGCTGCGCACGAGGTTCCGCTGCAGCGCTGCGGTCTGCGACGGCTCGATGCGCACGTTGGCCAGGTCGCCGAAGCCGGTGGTGATGCCGTACGCGGTCGCGTTCTCGGCTAGCAGCCGCTCGACGACGGCACGCGACGCTGCCATCCGCTCCCGCGCGTTTGGCGAGATGATGACGACGCGGTGGTCGCGCGCAACGTCGACGACGTCGCGAACCGTCAGGTCGCGGCCGGTCAGCTGAAGCGGGTCAGAGGCAGCCAGGTGATCACTCCTCGTTCGTGGTCGGGACTTCCGTACGATAAGGTCCGTCGCGAACGGCACCTATACTACGAACGTGCGACGAATCCCGGACCCAACCAGCCGGCTGCAGGTCAGCGCGGAGGCCAAGGACCGGCTCGGCGGGGCCGTTCCCAGCCCGGCGGCGGCCTTTCTGCTCACGCTGATTGCGCTGCCCAGCCTGTTCTGGCTGGTGACGCTGAAGCGCACGACCGTGTACACGCGTCCCGAGGAATGGCTGATGGGCGTCGTCATGCCGCAGGTTCACCACTGGGTCCAGGTCAATGTGCCGCCACTTGACGCGCTGTTCATCGGTATCAGCGGGCTCGGCTCAGGCTGGTTCGTCGCCCTCGGCTTCGCCGCCCTGGGGCTGCTGGCGCTGGCCAAGGGCCGCCGCGACCTGGCGCTTGTCCTCGCGGCGGGCACCCTCGCCTTCCCGATGGAGTGGGCGCTCAAGTACTTCACCTCCGACCATGTGCTCAGCCTGGGCCAGTTGGTCGGCGCAATCCTGAACATCAACGGCCAGGGGCTCGACGACATCGCGGACTTCCCGGCTGGCCACGCACTGCGTGCCGCGGTCTTCTACGGGCTTGCCGCGTTCTGTGTGGCGCGGCTCGCGCCGCATCGGCGGCAGGGGGTGATCGCCTACATCGTGGCGCTGGTGCTGATCGGCGCGATCAGCCTCACGCGCCTCTACCTGCTCGCTCACTTCCCGATGGACCTGCTGGGCGGCTGGATTGCCGGCGGTGCGCTCCTCTCGGTGATCGTGGCGGTGCACGTCCTGCGCGTCGACGAGCGGCTGCGCGCCGCGGAGGCGGCGGTCGCCGAGCCGCCCCCGGCGGGCCCGCGTCGCGTCGCGGTGCCGCTCAACCGCCCGACTCCCCCCAATCCGGCGCCGGATTCCGTCGGCATGAGCGCGGTCAGCGCATCCGCCGGCGACGCCTCGCACTTCGACGCTTGATCCCCCCGCGCTGACGCATGCTCGAGCTCATCGATCGGACGATCATCCCGTTCTTCCTGCAGCTGTACGACGCGATCGGCTACGTCGGCGTGGCAGTCGCCGTCGGGCTCGAGACGTTCATCCCCATCGTTCCGTCCGAAGTCATCGTGCCGATGGCCGGGTGGAAGATCGCCCAGTCGGCTACGGACGCATCGGTCCTTGAGCCGCTGACGCGGGCGCCGTGGAATTTCGTGCTGGCATTGCTCGTCGCCACGCTCGGTGCTGTCGCGGGCTCGCTGGCGGGCTACCTCATCGGCGCATGGGGCGGACGCCCACTTCTTGACCGATACGGCCGCTACGTGCATATCAAGCCCGCCGACCTCGACCGGGCGGATGCCTGGTTCGCCCGATACGGCCACTGGGCGGTCTTCTTCGGCCGGCTGGTGCCGCTGGTGCGTGCGCTGATCAACTACCCCGCGGGCGTGGCGCGCATGCCGGTTGGCCGGTTCGCGCTGTTCAGCGCGTTGGGCTCGTTGCCGTGGAATGCCGCGCTGCTGTTCGGCGGCTTTCTGCTCGGGGAGAATTACCGTCGGCTGTATGACACCGTGAAGCCGTACGAGTACGTGATCTACGTCGCGGTGCTCGTCGCCTTCGTCTACATCCTGTACCGATGGCTACGTGCGCCGCGCGGCTCGGGATCAGCGTCACCAGGCGCCGAGGCCGAGCCGGAGTAGCCGCGGTTCAGAGCAGCGTCTGCCACGCGGTGAGGTTGACCGAGCAAGCGGGGCGTGTCAGGCTTCACGGTAATTGAACGAATGATCATCGTCTTCGGGGCGGGGTGAAAGTCCCCACCGGCGGTCGGCGCGAGGTCTCGCCAGTCGAGACTCGAGGGCCAGCCCGCGAACCCCATCGGTCTTCGAGGCCGATGGGGCCGACCTGACCCGCAGCAGCGGCGGCAGACAGGGCCGACGGTCACAGTCCGGAAGGGAGAAGACGACCGAGGCGTTCCTCGCTGCGCACAGGCCGATGCGGCCGATGCCTTGTGAGCCCGCCTGCGGCGATGCCCCGTGCGCGATGCAGAAGCACGGAGCAGCACGTGACGACCACCATCGATCGAAGCAACGCGGCGAGACTGGGCCTTGCCGTGCGCATCGAGGGGCTGAGCGTCACATTCTCGGGCCGCACGCAGGCTCTCAGGGACTTCACGCTCGACGTGGAGCCGGGGAGCTTCATCGCGATCATCGGTCCGAACGGATGCGGCAAGAGCACGCTGCTGCGCGTTCTGGCCGGGCTGTTGCCGCCGACCGCGGGACACGTGAGCCTCGGTGACGCGGGCATCGAGCCGCACGCTGGCGACGGGCGCGTCAGCCTCGCCTTCCAGCAGCCGCGTCTCGTTCCGTGGCTCTCGACGCTCGACAACGTCGCGCTGCCGCTGACGCTCCGCGGAACAGCCAATGGGGAGCGCCGCCGCCGAGCAGAAGAGGCGCTCGAACGAATTGGCCTGTCCGACGCTGCGCAACGCCGGCCGCGGGAGCTTTCTGGTGGCATGCAGCAGCGGGCCGCGCTGGCCCGCGCGCTGATCACGGACCCGCCGCTGCTCCTGCTTGACGAGCCCTTCTCGGCGCTCGACGCCCTGACTCGCGAGGCGTTCGACGTCGAGCTGCAGCGCCTCTGGCTCGACCAGCCGCGCACCGTGATCCTGGTGACGCATTCGGTGAGCGAGGCGATCGGGCTGGCCGACCGGATCGTGGTCATGACCGCGCGCCCGGGGCGCGTCGCACGGCTCGTCGAGGTTGACCTCGCCCGGCCGCGACCCACCGAGCTGAGCGCGCTGCCGCGTGCCGCGGATATCGAGGCGACGGTCCGCGAGACGTTGGCCAGCGTCCATCCGGCCGGGCTCACGCCATGGGTCACCGCATGAAGCGCATCGGCGCCGCGCTGCTGAGCCTCGCCGTCTTCCTGGCGTTCTGGAAGTTGGTCACCGTGGTCGGTGGCTACCCGAACTACATCCTGCCCGCACCCGAGGTCGTTGCCGAGCGTGGCGTGCGCGCCATCGCGTCGGGAACGCTCGCCTTGCACACAGGTGTGACGCTGGTTGAGATCGTGCTCGGCTTCGCCGTCGGCGCCGTGGCGGCCGTCGCGACCGGCGTCGCGCTGGGCAAGAGCGTGCTGATCGAGCGTGTGCTGTCGCCGTACATCGTGGCGGCGCAGGCGGTGCCCATCCTGGCGCTCGCCCCGCTGCTCAATATCTGGTTCGGCGGCGGCTTGCTGGCGCGCGTGCTGATCTGCGCGCTGATCGTCTTCTTCCCCATCGCCATCGCCACCATGGTCGGCATCCGCTCGACCGATCCGCTGCTCGCCGAGATGCTGCGCAGCCTGGGCGCCACGCCGCGGCAGCTCACCACGCGGCTCGAGATTCCGTCGGCGCTGCCCGTCATCTTCGGCGGGCTGCGGGTGGGGGTCACCCTCGCCGTCATCGGTGCGGTGGTGGCCGAATGGGCGGGCGCAAGCACCGGCCTGGGAGTCCTGATCAACATCGCCAACCAGGGGCTGTTCGACACCCCGCTCATGTTCGTCGCGCTCGCCACGCTCGCGGGCATCGGCGTGATCTTCTATGGCCTGGTCGTGCTCGTCGAGCGCCGGCTGGTCGCTCACTAAGAAAGGAAGACCGATGCATCCGCGTCGTTTCGCCATCCTGCTCCTTGCAGTGGTCTTGGCCGCGTGCTCGCCCGGCGCGTCGCCGGGCGCATCGGGCTCAGGTGGCATCAGCAAGGTGACCCTGCTGCTGGGATTTCGGCCGGACGTGCAGTTCGCGCCGTTCTACCTCGCCCAGCAGAAGGGCTACTACGCCGATGCCGGCCTGGACGTCACCATCGAGTTCAAGCAGTCGCCCGATGTCATCCGCCTCGTGGCCGACGGCCAGGCGCAATTCGGTGTCGCCGATGCGACCGACGTCATGATCAGCCGCACCTCAGGGATCCCGGTGAAGTACGTCTCGACGTTGTATGACCGATTCCCCGTGGCGATCATCGGGCGCGCCGGCGAGGTGCCGACGTCACCGCAGGGACTGAAGGGCAAGACTATCGGCACGCCGGGCAAGTTCGGCTCGTCATGGGCGGCGCTGCTGGCACTGCTGCGCGCCGGTGGCCTGACCCTCGACGACGTCACGATCCGCGAGTACCCGCAGTTCAACCAGGCGGATGGCCTGGCGCATGGCGACGTTGACCTGATCACCGGGTTCCGCAACAACGAGCCGCTGCGCTTACGAGACCGGGGGATCGCTGTCGACGAGCTGACGGTCGACCGGATCGCGCCGCTGCCGGGGCCGGGGATCATTGCCGGGGATTCGACACTGGCGTCGTCGCCGGATCTCGTGCGGCGCTTCACCGAGGCGACGGCCAGGGCGCAGGCCGCCGTGATCGCGGATCCGGACGCGGGCGTCGCCGCTGCGGAGGTCGCCGTGCCGACGATCAGGGAGGATCGGGGCGCGGCGCTGGCCGTCCTGCGCGCGACGGCCGAGCTGTGGAAGGGGGAGAGTGGCTTTGGGCAGGGGCGCATCGACCTCGACCGATGGCGCGCTGCCTACCGGACGATGCGCGATCTCGGCTTCATCGACGGGTCGGCGCCGGTCGAGGAGATGGTCGCGCCGCAGGACTGAGGCGGGTCGCCGATGCGGCCGCCATCGAGCACGGCGCCTCAGGATCTGCGCTTGAATCGGCGCCATCGTTCGAGGGCGCGTCGTTCCTCCGGCTGGTTGAGGATGCGGCGGCCGAAGGCGTCGAGCTGATAGTCCGCCGCGAGGCGTGAAAGATCTGTTGTCCGCAGCCGGCGCGCGTGCTCAGCGGGCGTCTCGGCGGCGTGGCGCGCGGCATCGGTCGAGGATGAGAGCAGGGCAAGCACGGCGAGGTAGGTCTCGCGCGCCGTGCGCGGCGCCTCGCGTCGATGCGGTAGACGGAATCGGGGCAGATGCAGCCGCGGCGTGGGCAGCTCGGTGGTGCGGACCTCGTTGTCCTCGACGGGCGCAACCCGCACAGTGACGCGGCCGAGCATGCGGATGATCACGAACGCGACGATGGCCGCCGCCAGGATGCCGAGCAGCACGAAGCCGACCATCGATCCGTCGCCGAACGGTGATGGCTGCACGTTGATCGCGACCCGGGGCGCCGCGGACGGGTACGGTTGCTGCGGGAAGATCCGGCCCAACAGGCTTGAGAAGCGGCTGAAGACTTCGGTCAGCCAGCCGGCGAGCAGCGCGAACGGCAACGCGAGGAGCAGCAGCACGTCGATGGCGGCCATGCCGGCCGGACCAAGCACGCCGCTGATCGCGGTCGCCAGCGGAACGCCCAGGATCGCGGCGAGTGGCAGGCTGAT
>JBBSCG010000035.1:0-21316 GCA_038250515.1 Candidatus Limnocylindria bacterium | reverse complement strand
TCACCATGGCGGCGCCAAAGGGCGTCGACCAGGTCGCGTACTGCGGGTACTTCGCCTGGAGCAGCCGGATCGTGACGTCGCGATCCGATCCGTCTTCGACGACTCGTGCCGTGCCATCGGCGCGCACCCACCACAGGCGCTCCCAGTCCTCGTCGTACTCGTCGACGAGCAGCGAGACGGCGGGATTCGCGCGGATGTTCCGGAAGCGCAGCAGATCGGGGCCACGCTTCGGCTTGGGGTCGGCGACCGAATAGACCCGGCCACCGTCGACGGCGAAGACGATCGGGACGACGTGCGGACGCCCATCGGTCCGGACGGTGGCCAGGTACGCCACACGGGCGGCGGCAAAGCGATGGCGTGCTTCCGGCTCCGAAAGACGCATCGGTCTTACGAGAGCTTGAGGCGGGGGAGCACCTTCTCGCCGAAGGTCGAGATGAAGGCGGGCTGGTCGCGCCCGACGTTGTGCAGGTAGATCTCGTCGAAGCCCATGTCGATGAACTTCTGGATCTGCGCGGTGTGCTCCTCGAGGTCGGCGCTGATCAGCATGCGGTTCTTGAAGTTCTCGATGTGGACCAGCTTTGCGATGTTGGCGAAGTCCTCGGGGTTCTTGATGTCCTGCTTCGGGAACGGCATGCCGCCGGTCGGCCACTCCTTGAGCGCCTGCTCTTCCGCCTCCGCTTGCGTCGGCGCCCAGCTGACGTGCACCTGCAGCTGGGTGCGCATGGCCGATGCGTCCTTGCCGGCCTCGCGCGCCCCCTCGCGGAACTTGTCCCAGAGCATGTCGATCTTCTCGTCGGCCGCGCCGACCGTGATGATCCCGTCGGCGTACTTGCCGGTGCGCTTGGCGTTTACCGGGCCCGCAGTGGCGACGTACACCGGCACCGGCTGCTCCGGCCGGGTGTACAGCTTGGCCGATTCGAGCGTGAAGTACGTCCCGGAGTGCTTGACGACCTTGCCGCTGAACAGCTTGTTGATGATCTCGATGGCCTCGAACAGCATCGAGCTGCGCACGCCGACCTCCGGCCAGTTCGGCCCGACGACGTGCTCGTTGAGTGCCTCACCGGCGCCGAGTCCCAGCCAGAATCGGCCCGGGTACATGGCGCCCAGCGTCGCCGCGGCATGCGCAATTACGGCAGGGTGGTAGCGGAAGCCCGGACAGGTCACCGCGGTGCCGAATGGCAGCTTTGTTCGCTGGCCGAGGGCGCCCATGAAGCTCCAGGCGAAGGCAGCGTTGCCCTGCTGCGGCGTCCACGGATGGAAGTGCTCGCTCACCTGGAAGCCGGCATCGAAACCAGCGCTTTCCGCCTGCGCGCACCAGTCGAGCAGGTCGGTGGGGTGGAACTGCTCGAGCATCGCCGCATATCCGATCTTGGTCATGGCGATAGCCTAGCCACGGGCCGATGCGGCTGCCGGAGATGCTTGACGCGTGGGCACTCCGCGGCCCACCCTGCGTGGGTGGGAGGCAGGTCACGATCGTCGTCACCGAACGCCAGCCCAGTGTCTTCACAGGCGGGAAGTCGGCATGAGGGGGATCGAAGGATGAGGCTCGAAGGATGAGGCTCTCGAGGATCGTCACCGCCGTCGACGCGCACGCAGGTGGCGAACCCGGGCGGGTGATCACCGGTGGCGTGCTCGATGTGCCCGGCAGCTCGATGTTCGAGAAGATGGTCCACCTTCGTGAGCATGGCGACGGATTGCGCCGCTTGATGCTTCGTGAGCCGCGCGGTTACCCGGCGCTCTGCTGCAATTTGGTCCTGCCTCCCTGCGACCCGTCCGCTGATGCCGGGTTCGTGATCATGGAGCAGGCGGAGTACCCGCCGATGTCGGGCAGCAACACCATCTGCACAGTCACCGTGCTGCTCGAGACAGGCATGCTGCCGATGATCGAGCCAGTGACCACACTGACCCTCGAGACGCCGGCCGGGCTGATTCAGGTCCGGGCCGAGGTCGACCACGGCAAGGTCCGCAGCGTCACATTCGAGAATGTGCCCGCGTTCGCGTTGCATCTCGGCGTACCGGTGGAGGTGCCCGAGGTCGGCACGGTCGAGGTCGACGTTGCGTACGGCGGGATGTTCTACGCCATCACCGCGGCGCAGCCTCTGGGCTTTCGCCTGACGCCGGATGAAGGGCGTGACCTTGTTCGCGTCGGCGAGATGGTCAAGGCCGCAACGCGCGAGCAATACCCGGTCTCGCATCCTGAGAACCCGCGGATCGAGGGCGTCTCGATCATGCAGTTCTCCGGACCACCATCGGTCGCTGGCGCGGACATGAAGAACACCGTGGTCGTGTCGAGTGGCGAGTTTGCGTGGGACCAGCCATCGACGTGGACCGGGATCCTTGATCGATCGCCGTGTGGCACCGGGACGTGTGCGCGCATGGCCACGCTCCACGCTCGAGGTCGACTCTCGGTGGGACAGGCCTTTGTTCACGAAGGCATTCTCGGAACAACCTGGACAGGCCGGCTCGTTGGCCAGACGAAGGTTGGAGATTTCGCCGCCGTGACGCCGGAGATCACGGGTTCGGCCTGGATCTATGGCATGGCATCCTACGTTGTCGATGCCGATGACCCGTTTCCGGAAGGTTTCACGGTCGGCGACATCTGGGCGTCGAGCCGCGTCGAGAGCTGACCAGCGAGCCAGCATCAATAGCTGTCGAGGATACGAGAATATCCCGCATGCGTGTCTACTGGTTTGGTCAGCGCTTGCTCCTTGGGACACGAGGCGCGTCATGCACACTTCACGCGCGCATGGCACCCTATATCCCATGACGGCTCTGGCTCACTCGCTTCCGATGGCGCCCGACGGCGCGCTCGTCGACGGCCATGGCCGCACGCTGCGCTCGCTGCGCATCAGCGTGACCGATGCCTGCCAATTCCGCTGCCTCTATTGCATGCCGTCCGAAGACATGACCTTTCTGCCGGCCAAGCAGTTGCTCAGCGTCGACGAGATCGAACGGATTGCGCGGCTGTTCGTGCGCCTCGGTGTCAGCAACATCCGCCTGACGGGCGGCGAGCCGCTCGTCCGCAAAGACCTGCCGACCATCGTTGCGCGCCTCGCAGCGCTCGAAGCCGAAGGGCTCGACGACCTCAGCCTGACGACGAACGGCTTCCTGTTGGAGCGCATGGCGGCGCCCCTGGCGCAGGCGGGACTTAAGCGGCTCAACGTCAGCCTCGATTCGCTCGTTCGCGAGCGGTTCCGCGATATCACGCGGCGCGACGCGCTGGCCCAGGTGCTCGCCGGGCTGCAGGCGGCGGCGCAACAGCCAAGCCTGCGACCGATCAAGATCAACGCTGTCGCCCTGCGCGGCTCGACCGAGGCCGAGGTCCGCGGGTTCGCCGATCTGGCGCGTGAGAACGGCTACGTCGTGCGCTTCATCGAGTTCATGCCGCTGGATGGCGGCGACGCCTGGTCGCCGGACGCGGTGCTCACCGGCGCCGAGCTTAAGGCCGCCCTGGAAGCGAGTATCCCGAGCGCCTGGCGGCCGCTGCAACCGGTGCAGCCCGACGACGCAGCCCAGACCAGCCGGGTGTATCGGTTTGCGGATGGCGTGGGCGAGATCGGCTTCATCAATCCGGTCAGCGAACCCTTCTGCGACACGTGCGACCGGCTGCGCCTGACCGCCGAGGGGACAATTAGAACGTGCCTCTTCAGCCTGACGGAGACCGACCTTCGTGCACCGCTGCGCTCCGGTGCTTCTGACGACGAGCTCGCCGAGATCGTCCGGGAAGCGGCCTGGAACAAGGAGCTGAAGCACCATATCGGCGACCCCGGCTTCGTCGCGCCAGCCCGCAACATGAGCCAGATCGGCGGCTGAACGCGGGTCAGTCGGTCAGTGTCCCGTCGCCGGTCAGCTTCCAGGCGAGCGGCAGTAGGCCGGCGGCGAGGATAGCCTTGATGGCGTCGCCGAGCAGGAATGGCAGCACACCCAGCCGGACCGCATCCGGCAGCGCAACGTCCAGCGTGAACGCCAGCCACGGCACGCCGAAGGCGTAGATCACCAGCGACCCGGCGACGAATGCCAGCGCAGTGCCGCCCGGACGACGATCGAGGCCGCGCCGCGCCAGGCTGCCGACCAGCCAGGCAGCAGCGATGAAGCCGATGAGGTAGCCGCCGGTCGTGCCCAGCGCGTAGGTCAGGCCAGCGCTCGCGTGCTGGAAGATGGGCAGCCCCGCCATCCCGAGCAGGAGGTAGAGCGCCATGGACGTCACGGCCCGGGCCGGCCCGAGGGCTGCAGCGGCGAGCAGCACCCCGAACGTCTGGCCGGTGATCGGCACCGGCGTGAATGGCAGGGGGATGACGATCTGGGCGCTCAACGCCACGACCACGACGCCGGTGACGACCAGCAGGGCGTCGCGCAGCGCGACCGCCGGCACTCGGTCCGCGAGGACCGGCCGAGCGAGAACCGGCGTGGACGTCATGCTGCTTCGCGCAATCGGCTCATCCGTCAAGATCCTACGCCAAGCCGTGGGCGCTCGTATCGTTGAGGCGTGAAACCGCTTCCAGCCTTTCGATACGAGCGCGGGGCTCTCATGCATTCGATTTACCCGGTGAATCAGCCTTCGGGTGATCCCCCCGGCCCGCGCTCCCGGTCGGGGCCCGGCCAGTTCCCGGAGTCAAGGGCGTTCTTCAGCCGATCCAGCATGGCCTGCTCCTGCTCCGCGGTGATCTTCGATGCGCTGGCGGCCTTGTCCAGATCGGCCTTGGCGGTGTCCAGCACGGCCTTGGTCACCGTCGCGTAATCGATCTTCTGGGTCGCGGCGACGTCCTTCAGCGAAGCGCCGGAGCGCAGCGCCTTGATGAGATCCAACGGCTGCATGCCGAGCGCACCAGCTGCCGCGGCGCGCAGGTCAGCGCGGGAGGCCGGATGTCCGGGACGCAGGAATTCTTGCCCGAGACCCAGACAATGGTCGGGGTCGGCCTTGGCAAGGCGCGATCTGATGGCGTCGGCGCGGTCCTGGGGGAGGTCGCCGTTCGCGACCGCCTCGTCGACCGTGGTCTCGGCCGCGGACTTCACCGCGGACTGCAGCGCGGCTACATCGGTACCGAGCGCATCGGCCAGGTGGCTGCGGAAGGATTGGCAATACTTGCCGGCGTCGCCGGAGGCGGCGCCGGGCTTGACGGTCGGATCGGCGGCGACGACGCTGTTGATCAGCGTCCCGCCGACGAGTGCCGCAGCGATCAGCACGCCGACGGCGCCGAGCGTTTTCGCAGTTTTCATCGGTCTAAAGCTCCAATGAGGGTTGATGGCGCCAGCATGGGGAGGCGCGGTGAAGATCGGGTCAAGAACGGCAGTTCGCGTCTTGACATCTCCTGAATCGCGCTGCGGGTAGGATGCGCCATGGCCCACATCCTGGTCGTCGAGGACGAGCCACAGCTTCGCGCGCTGCTGCGGCTCTACCTGGAGCGTGAAGGCCACCGCGTGACCGATGCCGGCGACGGAGCCTCGGCCCTGTCCGCCTTCGAGACCGATGGTGCCGACCTCGTCATCCTGGACCTGATGCTGCCTGCCATGCAGGGCGAGACGGTGCTGGCAGAGCTCCGCTTGAGGGACTCAGTGCCGGTCCTGATCACCTCCGCCAAACGGACCGATGTCGAACGGATCGCCGGCCTGCGTGCCGGAGCGGATGACTACCTGGCAAAGCCATTCAACCCGCATGAGCTCACCGCCCGGGTCGCGGCCATCCTGCGTCGCGCGCAGCCGGTCGTTGAGTCGCCGGTGCTGTCGTTCGACGCCGGCCGGCTAGTGCTCGACGTCTCGACGCGACGCTGGGTACTGGCCTCCGGCGAGAGCGGGCGGCTGACGCCAGGGGAGTGCGCACTGCTGGTGGCGCTGACGCGGCGTTCGGGCGCCGTGTTGTCGCGCGATGCCTTGCTTGAGGCCGTGGCGCGCCGGCCGGACGAGGTGTATGGCCGGGTGGTGGACGTCCACGTCGCGAACCTGCGCCGCAAACTGGGCGACGACGCCGGCGACCCGTGGCTGATCGAGACAATTCCGACGACGGGCTACCGGCTCGTCGCTTCGCTCGACTGACAGTGGCCGCTTCGGGCGCCGGCCGCTCGCTGGCGACGCGCCTCGCGCTGGTGCTTGCGGGCGCGGTGCTCGTGGTGCTGCTCATCGCCGGGCTGGTGGTGAACGGCGTGGTGAGCCGCTCGTTCGAAGATCAGCTGACGGCGCAGCAGCACCAGCGGCTGAGCGACGCGGCCGCGATCATCGGCGGCCTGCCCGATGGTCGGCTTCGCCCGGCGGTCAGCCGCCTGGCTCCGGCGACCGGCGGTCGCGTGTCGGTTCTCGACGCATCGGGCGCCGTGATCGCGGCCGGCGGCCGAATGCCTGCGGGTTCGGTGCAGCGACTCGAGCAGGCGGTTTCAGGTGACGGGCCGGCGGCAACCCTCGTCGTCGAGCTGCCGCAGCGGCCGGAGGGCGGACCGGAGCGCGCGTTCCTGGGTGTCTTCAACGTGGTGCTGGTCCTGGTCGGCGTGCTTTCCGTCCTGGCGTTGATCGTCGCTGCCGGGCTGCTTTCCAATCGCCTGACGAGCCCGCTGCGCGGCGTCGCGGCCGCGGCGGCTCGGCTGGGGGCGGGCGACCTCGGTGCGCGGGCGGCGGGCGGGTCAGACCGCGAGTCGCGGGAGCTGGCGAGCGCGTTCAACGCCATGGCGGATCGACTCCAGGAGTCCGAGGCCCTGCGGCGGCGCGCAGCCAGCGACATGGCGCACGACCTCGCGACCCCCGCGACTGTCCTCGAGTCGCAGTTGCAGGCCATGGTCGACGGGGTGGTGCCCCTCGACCGTTCGCAGCTGGAGTTGGCAGGCGCCTCGGCGGCTGCGTTGAGCGGCGTCATCTCGCGGCTGGGTGAGCTGATCGACGCGGAGTCCGCACAGTCGGCCAGCCGGCCGGTGTGGGTAAGTTTGGCGGACGTCGTCGCGGAGGCGGGGCGTGCACTTGCCGGCCTCTTTCGCGAGCGCGGCGTCGCGTTTCATGCGGAGGTCGATCCCGCGCCGCACGTTAGAGCTGATGCGGCTCAGCTCGGTCGGGCCCTCCGCAACGTGCTCACCAACGCTGCCGAGCACGGCGGCGGCGCAGTTTGGGTGACGGCCGAAGGTGCGTCCGACGCGGAGCTTCTGCGGGTCATCGATTCCGGTCCGGGCATTCCGGCGGCGGACGTGCCCTACGTGTTCGAGCGCTTCTACCGTGCGGATCAGTCGCGCGCCGGCGCGAGAGGCGGCAGCGGCATCGGACTCACGATCGCCCGCGAGCTGCTGGCGGCCAACGGTGGGCAGATCGAGGTGGAGCGGACCGGCCCGGAGGGGACGACCTTCCTGATCCGGCTGCCCTTGGCGCCGGTGTCACGATCGTTCGTGCAGCACGAAACGTCCTGACGCGTGCGACTCGACCGCCAGGCAGGCCGCGGCCGAACGGCTACTCGGCGTAGTCCCAGGAGCGTTTCCGCGGCAGCGCCTCCCACTCGGAGCGCAGAATCGCCATGAGGATCACGTCGTGATGCGCGCCGCGGTGGAATCGGGCTCGCCGCAGCAGCGCCTCACGAACGAAGCCCGACTTCTCGTACGATCGGATGGCGCGCGGGTTGTAGTCGAAGACGTGCAGGTAGATACGCTCCAGCCGCAGCTCACCGAAGCCGAAGTCCAGGAGGGTGTTGACGGCATCGGTGCCGAGGCCGCGGCCCCACGAGCCACGGAACATGAAGATCGAGACCTCCGCGTTGCCGTCGACGCGCTCCACGGCGCGCAGTCCGCAGCCGCCGATACCCTTCGTAGAATCCACTGGGCAGATGACGAACTGGAAGGTGCGGTCGCTCATCTGAGCGACCATCTTGTCGAACCAGCGCTCCGACGACTCGCGACCGAAGGGAGACTTGAACCCGGCGAAGTGCGCCATCTCCTGGTCATCCATCGGCGTCTCCAGGAGATCGGTCTTTTCGAGCGGGCGCAGCCAGGTGCGCTCGCCGCGCAGCATTGGCATCGGTCCTGTCTTGGTCACGAACGCATGATACCGATCACCTTGAGTACCATTCGCCAATGACCGAAGTCTCGATGCTGATCAACGGCGAGTCCCGACCTGGCGCCGATGGCCGTACCTTCACAACCTACGATCCCGCGCGCGGAACGACCCTGGCGGAGGTCGCACGAGCAACGACCGATGACGTCGATGCGGCAGTTCAGTCGGCGCGCGGCGCGTTCGAGGGCGCATGGGCGAAGACCTCGCCCGCCAAGCGGTCCCGCATGCTCGGCAAGCTCGCGCAGCTGATCGAGGGAGAGGCCGATTCGCTCGCCGAGCTGGAGTCACGCAACAACGGCAAGCCGAAGTGGCAGTCGCTCGCCGAAATCCGCCAGGCGGTGAGTGATCTCGACCTGTTCGCCGGTGCCGCGCAGCAGCTGTACGGGCGCTCGTTCGCCGTCAATCCTTCGGTGCTGTCGTACACGCTGCGCGAGCCCGTCGGCGTGTGTGCGGCCATCATCCCATGGAACTACCCGTTCATGATGGCCACCTGGAAGCTTGCGCCCGCTCTGGCCGCCGGCTGCACGGTGGTCATGAAGCCGGCATCGGTCACGCCGATGACCGCCCTGGAGCTGGGCCGCCTGGCGCTCGAAGCGGGCATTCCGCCGGGCGTCTTCAACGTGATCACTGGCCCCGGCGGCGAGGTGGGGGAGGCGCTCGCCTCGCATCCGGGGATCGACAAGATCGCCTTCACCGGAGAAACGGAGACTGGGCGGCGGATTGCGGCCATCGCGGCCGCGGGCCTGAAGCGCGTTTCGCTGGAGCTCGGTGGCAAGTCGCCGAACCTCGTCTTTGCAGACGCCGACCTCGACGCTGCGGTGCTCGGCTCGCTGTGGGCGATCTACTACTCGGCGGGCCAGTCGTGCGAGGCGCGTTCGCGGATCCTGGTCGAGGCGTCGGTGCACGACGCATTCGTCGCCTCGTTCGCGGAGAAAGCGGCGGCGCTGCGGATTGGCGATCCGCTGGCGGACGACACGCAGATCGGCTCGATGATCTCGCGTGCACAGGCCGAGAAGGTCCTTGGCCTGGTGTCCGACGCGGTCGACGCCGGTGCGTCCCTGGTGACCGGTGGGGCGTTCGATGGTTCGTTGGAGGACGGCCTCGATGCGGGCGCCTTCGTCCGCCCGACCGTGCTCGACGGCGTCGCCAACGACAGCCGCATCGGTCAGGAAGAGGTGTTCGGGCCGGTCGTGACGGTCACCACCTTCGCCGACGAAAAGGAGGCGATCGCGCTTGCCAACGACGTGCGCTTCGGACTTGCTGCAACGGTCTGGACCGGCGACTCAGCGCGCGGCCTGCGAGTCGCCGGACGCATTCGCGCGGGCACGGTCGGCGTCAACCAGCCGTTCGCGGCGTTCCCCGGCGTGCCGTTCGGCGGCTTCAAGGACTCTGGCTACGGTCGTGAGATGAGCGTCGACGCCCTGGACCTGTACACCGAGACGAAGGCGGTCCTGGTCAGCACTTCGGCGAAGCCGCTCAACCCGTTCGGCATGTAGCGCGCGCGTCGGTTGCGCGTAGCCAGCGCACCCCGTACCGTGGCGAGCACGATGACCGAGTCGCTGGCGGCGTGGTACGGACGCTTCCCGGAGGGCTGGTGGGGCTACCACTGGACGCCACCGCGGCCGATGTCGGCCATCGAGATCGTGGGCTCCGGCAGCCTCGACGCGCGACTGATGGCAACCCTCTGGGCAGTCGTCAGCCGTCGCCGAAGCGTGATGCTCGCCTCCGAGGCGCCCATGGCCGGCAAGACGACCACCCTCTCAGCCCTGGTCGACTTTCTGCCATCCGGCACGACGGGCGTCTTCCTCAGAGGCTGGGGCCAGGACGACGGCTGGGTCGACGAGATCGGTCCGGATTCTGCCTACATGCTCATCAACGAGATGAGCGATCACCTGCCGATCTACGTTTGGGGCCGCAATGCGCGTGGCGCGCTGATCCTGGCCGGCAAGGGCTACGGCCTGGGCGCCACCATGCACGCCGACTCGCTGGACGAAGCCCTGGCGTGCTTTCGCAGCGACCTTGGTGCGACCGATGCGGACCTCGCCGGCCTGACGATCTACCTCCAGTTCAGCGCATATCGCACTCCGGCCGGGATGTATCGGCGCTGCGAGGAGGCTTGGCACCTGCGTCTCGACGAATCCGGCTCCCTGGCGCCGGTACGGGTCGCCGCCATGACGGGCGATCGCTCACCGGTCCTGACCGGAGCACAGCGTTTTCCCACGCCGCCGACGCTGGCAACCGACGAGGGGCGGGCGCATCGGCCGTTCATTCATGATCCTGACGCTTATGCAATCCTCGCAGCCAGCCTTGGTTTGGAGGCCGATGCACTGGAGGCCGAACTTGCGCATCGGTCTGACTTTTTGACCGCCCTGGGAGACCGGGGCGTGTGTGATCCCGTTTCGGTCGCGTACGCGCTGGCCGAGTATCCCGCCGAAGGAGCCGCTTCATGACCCATCCAAGCATCGCCACCCTCGCCGAGCTGCGCGAGGCGGGGTACCGACCACGATCGGTCAAGGAGGAGATGCGCGGAAACCTGGTCGAGCGATTGCGTGCCGAGGAGCCGCTGCTGCCGGGCATCCTGGGCTACGACGCGACGGTGCTGCCACAGATCGAGAACGCGATTTTGGCGGGGCAGGACATCATCCTGCTCGGTGAGCGCGGCCAGGCCAAGTCGCGGATCGCGCGCTCGCTGGTCGGCCTGCTGGACGAGTGGATCCCGTTCGTCGCCGGCGCCGAGCTGCACGACGATCCGTTCGCGCCGGTTTCGCCCTTCGCGCGGTCCCTGGTGGCCGCGCGCGGCGATGCCGCGCCGGTCGAATGGCTGCATCGCGATGACCGATACGGCGAGAAGCTCGCGACGCCGGACATCTCGATAGCCGACCTCATTGGCGAGGTCGATCCGGTCAAAGTGGCCGAGGGCCGCTACCTCAGCGACGAGCTGACGATCCATTACGGGCTCCTGCCGCGGACGCATCGGGGCATCTTCGTGTTGAATGAGCTGCCGGACCTCGCCGAGCGGATCCAGGTGGGGCTCTTGAATGTCATGGAAGAGCGCGACGTGCAGATTCGTGGCTATCGGGTGCGGCTGGCGCTGGACCTCTTTGTGGTGGCCTCGGCGAACCCGGAGGATTACACCTCGCGTGGTCGGATCATCACTCCTCTGAAGGATCGATTCGGCGCGCAGATCCGAACCCACTACCCCGAGGAACCCGAGACCGAGATCGCGATCATGGAGGCGGAGCGGCTGCGGTTTGATGACGCGCTGGCGTCGGCCGTTCCGGTTCACGCCCCCGCATTCATGCAGGAGATCGTGGCCGAGTTGTCGCAGCTGGCGCGTCGTTCGTCGGAGGTTTCACAGCGGTCAGGCGTTTCGGTGCGGGTCACGATTGCGAACGTCGAAACGCTCCTGGCTGCGGCGCTGAAGCGGGCAGTGCGCCTGGACGAGGCCACGGCGGCCCCGCGGGTTTCGGACCTGCCGGCGGTCGTGGCGTCAACCGCCGGGAAGATCGAGCTCGAGACGTTGGGCGACGAGTCACGCGAGGATCGCGTGGTCGACAAGCTGGTCCAGCGGGCAGTCGTCAACGTCTTCAACCGCCACTACGCTCTCTCCGAGCTGCTGCCGTTGCTCGAGCGCTTCGAGGCCGGTGTCGAGGCGGACGTGGGCGAGACGGTGCCGAGCGCCGCACACGAGCTGCTGGTCGAACAGATTCCCGAGCTGCGCCGCGCCATCGCGCGGCTGGACGTCGGCGAGTCGCAGGCCGGGCTTGCCTCCGCCGTCGAGTTCGTCCTCGAGGGACTGCACCTGAACCGGCGTCTCAACAAGGAACGACGCGCCGGCGGCGTTCGCTACGCGAGGTGAGGGTTCGTCGCATGATTCGTAACAATAATGGTTACGAATAGGACGGTCGATACCTTCGCTGTTGTCGTGGAGGCGCTGGTTGTGATGGCGACGGCGCGCGAAGGCATCATCAGCTCCGAGCGCATCGCAGACGAGCTCGGCGTCAACGCCGTCATCATTCGACGCCTTCTTGCGCCGATGCGTGCGGCCGGCTACGTCGAGGCCCGTCGGGGCGTCGGCGGGGGATGGGCCATCGCGCGCGACCCCCAGCGGCTTCGGCTAGGCGACATCTATCGCGTCCTCCCGGCCAACCAAAGATTGCGATCGGGCGTACTCGGTCGGATTCTGGCGAAGGCCGCAGCCGAATTCATCGCCGAGTTGGATCGGGCGACGCTCGCGGACGTGATGACGCGCTGACACCAGGACGGGTGGCATCACCGTCATTCGTAACAGATTCAGTTACGAATTGCCGTTCGACGCACCTCGGCCGAGCCCCGACCGGTATAGAATTCAGAATGCCTGTTGTTGCTCAGGCAATCATTCATCTGACCCGCATCCCGAGCTGCGGGCGCACGAGAACATGAAGGCGGGAACGAGACGGGATTCGACCTGGGGTTGCTCATCGTTCGCGTCGTCGCCGGGCTGATCTTCGCGGCCCACGGCGCGCAGAAGGCGTTCGGCTGGTGGAACGGACCGGGCGTGGCTGGCTGGCGCAGCGCCATGGGCCACATGGGCCTCAAGCCGCCCGCGCTGTGGGCCGCCCTGTCGACGGCCGCCGAGCTCGCCGGCGGAATTGCGCTGGCGGTGGGCTTCCTCACGCCGCTGGCCGCGGCCGCGCTCGTCGCGCAGGGACTGGTGATCGTGCTGCGCGCTCACTGGGCCGCGGGGTTCTGGAGCGCGAACAAGGGCTTCGAGTTCCCCCTGTCGCTGCTCGGTGGCGCCAGCGCCGTCCTGTTCGCCGGTCCGGGAGCGTGGGCGCTGGACGTGGTGCTTCCCGTCGACCTCGTCTACGAGCCGATCGTGCGCTGGGGGATTGCGGTGATCTCGGTCATCGTCGCGTTGATCGTGGTCGCCATGCCAAAGCCGGCGCCGCAACCTTAGAAGTCGTAGACGCGGCGGCATCGGTCTGGCACTCTAGATGGGACCGATGTCACTGTACCGATACTCCCGCTGGGACGGCAGCCAGAACCTGCCGCCATTCGACGCCGACGACGTGCTCGAGGCGCTCGGCGACGACGTGCTGGCGGAGGGCGACATCCGGCGTGCGCTGCAGCGGCTCATGCAGCGCGGCATGCAGGGACGCAGGGGTGGCGACGTCCCGGGACTCAGGCAGATCATGGAGCGGCTGCGCGCGCGACGGCAGGCCGAGCTCGATCAGAGCAACCTGGGCGGCGTGCTTGATGAGATCAAGGACAAGCTCGACAGCATCATCGGCCAGGAGCGCGAAGGCATCGATCTTTGCCTCCACGATGCCGAGCAGCGGGCACTCGACGCCGCTCCGGGCGATGACCAGGACCAGGCGCGCATGGCCGAGCAGGTCCTGCACCGCACTGCACAGCAACGAAAAGATCGGCTCGACGCGCTCCCGCCGGACGTTTCCGGGCGGATGCACGGCCTGCACGACTACGAGTTCATGGATCCCGATGCTCGCGATGCCTTCAACGCGCTCTCCGACGAGCTGCGTCAGCAGATGCTGGAGACGTACTTCCAGGGGTTGAAGGAGGGCGTGCAGGGCGTGACACCCGAAGACCTCACCGGCGTCCGGGCCATGGTGCGCGACCTCAACGACCTCCTCGAGAAGCACGCAGCCGGGACCGATACGCCACAGGACTTCAGCGAATTCATGGCCAAGCACGGCCAGTATTTCCCGCCTGGGATCGAGAACGTCGACCAGCTCGTCGACCACATGCATCGGCAGGCGTCGCAGATGGCGTCGCTGCTCAACAGCATGAGCCCGCAGATGCGCTCCGAGCTGCAGCAGATGATGGACGACCTGCTGCGTGACGATCGGTTGCGCTGGGACATGGCCCGCCTGGCCGGCAACCTCCAGTCGTTGCGGCCGGAGCTCGACTTTGGCGAGCCGTATCCCTTCTCGGGCGATGAGCCGATGGGCCTGCCGCAGGCGATGGCCGCCATCGATCGTCAGCAGCGATTCGATCAGATGGAGCAGGCGCTGGCCGGCGCGCGCGATCCCGATGCCTTGGATCGGATCGACTCAGATCTGCTGCGCGACCTCGCCGGCGACCAGGCGGAGGAGGACCTCGACCAGCTGCGCGAGCTGACGAAGGCACTGGAAGAGGCGGGCTACCTGGCGCGCGACGGCGGCCGGCTCGAGCTCACGCCACGCGCGGCGCGAAAGCTCGGGATGCGGGCACTCACCGAGATCTTCAGCAAGCTGCGGCGCGATTCGTTCGGCGGCCACGCGCTGCCGCGCTCCGGCTTCGGCGGCGAGCCCACCGATGAGACCAAGCCGCTGGAATTCGGCGACCCGTTCGCCATCGATCTCAACCGGACGCTGTTCAACGCGATGGCCCGGGAAGGGCCGGGCACGCCGTTGCGCATCTCACCCAGCGATTTCGAGGTGCATCGGTCTGAAGAGACGACGGTGAGCTCCACTGTGCTGCTGCTGGACATGAGCCGATCAATGCTGCTGCGCGGCTGCTCGACTGCCGCCAAGCGGGTGGCCATGGCGCTGCACACGCTCATCCACACGAAGTACCCGAGGGATCGGCTGTTCGTGGTTGGCTTCGCCTACTACGCGCGCCAGATCAAGCCGGAGGCGATCGCCACGCTGTCGCCCTATGAATTCGAATACGGGACGAACCTGCAGCACGCACTGATCATCGCGCGGCAGCTCCTCGGCCGGCGGCACGGTGGCAACAAGGAGATCGTTGTCATCACAGACGGTGAGCCGACCGCGCACATCGCCAACGGCCAGGTCGAGTTCGCCTATCCGCCGACCATCCGCACCATGCAGTCGACGCTGAGCGAGGTCGGGCGCGCCACGAAAGAGGGGATCGTGATCAACACGTTCATGCTCGAGCGCTCGCGCTACCTCTCCGAGTTCGTGGATCTCATGTCGCGCATCAACCGCGGGCGGGCGTTCTACGTCGAGCCGGAGAACCTGGGCGAGTACGTGCTGGTCGATTACGTCTCGAAGAAGACGAAGCGCGTCGCGTAGGAGCGTCGCGCCCGATGCCGTCGCGAGCACTCTTCCGAGCTGCTGTCGCCATCGACCGCCGACCGTCATCTGCAGTCCCGTGGTGCTCGCGAACAGCACGTAGGCGATCACTAGCCATTTTCAGTCCAGGGTGGGTCTTCTGACGGCGCTCGCGGAACGGAACCTTTCGTTGACCGGCGATGGTTCCGCGCCGCTCGAGCTCGTGCGCGACATGCTCGCCAGCAAGGACGTGGATCACCAGCTGGAGCTATTGGGCCGCATCGCGCCGTTGATCTGGGCGCGGAATTGGGCGATCGTCGACGCGCTGCGCGTCGACGGGGCGAGTGATCCCGAACTGGCGAGCGCCTATGGTCAGGCGTCACAGGGACGCATGAGTTTCCTGTCCGGGCTGGTCGACGTGTGGAATCGTCGCGGCCTGCTGCGGGCCGAAGTGGACGCCGGCACGGCACGCGACGTCCTCTGGGCGCTCGCCTCGCCCGATGTGTATCGGCTACTCGTGCTCGAACGCGGCTGGAGCGCGGAGCGGTTCGGCACCTGGCAGCGGGAAGCCGTATCGCGACTGGTGCTCTGACCAATGCCGAGTGGGACGCCGAGATCGTGGTCGACGCCCAGCTCGCCGGACGGCTGGTCCAGGAACAGTTTCCGGAGGTGCCCATCAGATCCATAGAGCCGCTGGCACAGGGGTGTGACAACACGGTCTGGCTGGTCAATGGCGACAGCGTCTTCCGGTTCCCGCGCCGCGCGATCGCCATCCCGGGCGTCGAGCGCGAAATTGCGGTCCTGCCCGAGCTGGCGCCGCACCTGCCGCTGACCATTCCCGTCCCTGTCTTCGTCGGCCATGCGACCGATGCGTACCCGTGGCCCTTCTTCGGCAGCCGCCTCGTTCCGGGCCGCGAGCTGGCTGACGCCGACCTGACCGATGCCGCCCGCGCCTCCCTGGCGGCATCGCTCGCCCCATTCCTGCGCGCTCTCCACGCGCCGGCGTTGCTTGACGTCTTTGGCGCCTCGCTGCCGGTCGATCCCAATCACCGGGCCGATATGGCGTTCCGGGTGCCGATGACACGGAAGCGTCTCGCCGAGCTTCGGAGCAGCGGACTCTCGCCGGTACCAGCTCATTTGCCGTGGCTCGACGAAGCGGAGTCGCTGCCACCGAGCGAGCCGACCGCCACGGCGACCTGCACGTCCGTCACCTGCTGGTCGACGAGCGAGGCGGTCTGAGCGGTGTCATCGACTGGGGCGACATGGGTCGCGCCGATCCGGCCGTCGACCTTCCGCCGTTATGGAGCGTCCTGCCGCCGGCGTCGCGCGGCGACTTTCTGGACGCCAACGGGGTGGTCTCGGAAGCCGCGCTGCTGCGAGCCCGCGTGCTGGCCGTCTTCCTGGCGGCCACGCTGGCGCTCTACGGCGATGCGCAGGGCCTTCCCGGCCGGAAGCGCGAGTCCCTCGCCGGACTCGACCGGGCGCTGACGGATGAGCTTCCGACAGCCAGCTGGTGGCCCTAACGGCCAAGATGAGGCGCAAGCAGCTCGCTGCATGGCCGAATCGCCACGCAGCGGCTGTCATGGCCAGGCAGCCGGCATCTCCAGCCGACCAACGGTGTTGCTTGGCCGTTAGAGCCGCCATGTGGCGATCCGTCAGTGAAACTCACCGGCTGGCCGACACCGACCTACTGGTCGCACTGCGACGCGAGGCGCTGGCCGGCCTCGCTCGCGCCGTCGCGGGGTAGCGCTAGGCGTCCGGCGCGCGGGCCTCCGCGACGTCGCCGATGATCTCGGCGAGCTCGCTCGGGCGCGACCACATCGGCCAATGGCTGGTCGGCAGGTCGACCCAGGTGACGTCATGCAGCTCGGCGAGGCCGCCGAGCCATGCCCAGTTGTGCTCCTTGGCGTAGGCCTTGACCTGCTCAGACGGGAAGCCCGTGCAGATGATCGTCGTCGGGATGTCGCGGCGCGCGTCGTTGTTCAGGGCCACGGCCTCGCGCAGGACGCCACCCGGCTCCGGGACCGCACGCTGTCGAAACGTCTCGAGCTGCTCCTCGCTGAGGCCGTCGAGGTTCTCCTCCTCCGCGATCTCCTCCCAGTTCAGCGGCTTCTCGGCGCCATCGAAGTCCGGATTCAGTGCGCCGATGCCCGGCGCGGAGTCGACGTACACCATCGCCGCGATCCGATCCGGGACGCGATCGCTCGCGGCGTAGCCCGAGAACCCGGTTCCGCTGTGGACGGCAAGCACGACCGGGGCGTCCGCCGCCTTGACCGCCTCGCAGATCGCGTCGACGTGATCCGACAGGGTGATCGTGGATCGGTCGGTGGCGGGGGAGTCGAGTCCGGGCAGCGTCAGCGCGGTGACGTCGTGGCCGTCGGCGCGCAGCGCGGCGGCGACCTCATCCCACGCCCACGCGCCGAGCCAGAACCCGGGAACCAGGACAATCGGTGTGGTACTCATTTGGTGAATCCTAGTGGCGGGCGGCGACTTCCTGCATCGGTCAGACGCACGTCACCAACATCCTGGCCGAGCAGAGCTAGCGCCCGACCTGCGCCAGGAAGTCGAGGACGAGGCGAGTGAACTTCTCCGGCTGCTCGAGGTTGAGCATGTGCGCGGCGCCGCTGAACTGCTCGAAGCGCGCGCCGGAAACCTCGTCGGCCAGATGCCGGCAGGCCTGCTGTGTGCTCGCCTCGTCGAGGTCACCGACCATGACCAGCGTCGGCGCCTTCAGCTGGCTGAGGCGCTCGTTCGCTGGCGGCTCCAGGCGCTGCGGCTTGCCCTCGTCCTTCTCGGCCTGGTAGGTCGTCAGGATCCATTCGTGGACGCGGTCGCGGATGGCAGGGTCGACGCGATCGGCCGGCTGGCCGGGCCCGTCGACCCAGAAGCGAGTCTCGAATTCGCTCAGCCACTCCCAGTCGTGCGCCTGTTCGTGCCGCTCGGCCTCGGCCCGCATCGCCTCGTCCTCGGGCGACTCCTCGGTCTCGAAGCCGCCGACGCCGCCGGCCGCCACGATGAGCGCATCGGTCCGGTCGGGATAGTCGAGCGCAAAGTCGAGCACGATGCTTCCGCCGCGCGACAGCCCCAGCACGTACGCCGACGAGGCGTCGAAATGGTCCAGCACCGCCGCCAGGTCGCCGCGGTTCGTGAACTCGACCTGCTCCGTTTCGCTGCGGCCCCAGCCGCGCGTGTCGTAGCGGATGACGCGGTAGCGCTCGGCGAAGGCCGGCGCCTGGTCGTCCCACATCCGCAGGTTGGCTACGCCGGCGTGGACCAGCACGAGCGGCCTTCCCGAGCCCTCGGCCTCGAAGTAGAGTCGGCCCCTCTCGACGTCGAGATATCCTGAGTCAGCCATGCGACACATGATGGGCCGATGAAGATCGGCGTGCAGCTTCCCGAGGTCGAGCGCGTGACGCGCTGGCCGGAGCTGCGCGCGATGGCGCAGGCGGCCGAAGGCATCGGTCTGGATTCGTTATGGGTCGGCGAGCACCTGCTGTACAGATACGAAGATGGCGAGGAGCGCGGTCCCTGGGAGGCCTGGTCGCTGATGTCGGCGCTGGCCGGGGTGACGGAGCGCGTGGAGATAGGTCCGCTGGTGGCGTGCACCAGCTTCCATAACCCGGCCGTGCTGGCGAAGCAGGCCGCAACGCTCGATGAGATCAGCGGCGGCCGGCTGATCCTGGGATTGGGCGCCGGCTGGAACCAGACTGAGTACCGCGCCTTCGGGGTTCCATACGACCATCGGGTGAGCCGCTTCGAGGAGGCGTTCACCATCATCCGCGGGCTGCTGCGCGAGGGTCACGTCGACTTCACCGGTGACTACTACTCGGCGCTCGATTGCACGCTGATCCCACGCGGACGACGGTCGGCGGGACCACCCCTGATGGTCGGCTCGATGGGCCAGCGTATGCTCGAAATCACGCTCCCGCACGTGGATGCGTGGAACTGCTGGTACGCCTGGTTCGGCAACTCGGTGGCGGGCTACCTGAAGCTGCGTGACCTGGTCGACGCCGCGTGTGAATTGGTTGACCGCGATCCGGCCGAGGTGGAGCGCACCGCGGCGCTGCTCGTGGCCTTTCCCGATGCCGTGGGGCGCCGTACCGCCTTCGGTGAGCCGCCGATCGCGGCGATCTCCTCTGAGCCGGCAGCTTTGGCGCAGGCGTTGTCCTCGTTCGCCGATGAGGGCGTCGGCCACGTCCAGTTGGTGCTCGACCCGATCACGGTGGAATCGATCGAGGCGTTGGCGCCGGCGCTCGAGGCGTTCGGGGGCTGACCGACTGCTACCATCGCCGACGTGGAGCCGACTGAATTTCTGCCGCTGCCGCTTGGTCGCCGCAACACCCTCGAGGTCGCGCCGCTCACCAACAGCGATGGCGACCACGCGGTGGTCGTTCGGGAGGCAGGCGAGCCGCGGGCCCTGCTCACCGCCGAGAGCGACGACGATCGCCTTGTCCTGATCCCGCTCGACGATCGGAGTGAGATGCGCATCGATGGTGATGCACTCGCCATCTGGCTGGTGCAGGGCTCGCTGCGCGCGCAACGCTCTGCATTGCCGGGCTGGGCCAGCTTCATGGGCATGGTCCTGCTGCTGGTGGTCGTTGCCTTCGCCATCCTCGGCAGCCTGACGTTTTTCCACTGGCTCTTCTCGAGCCTCGGCGTGATCCGCTAGACGCATGGCTTTCGAAACAGACCCGATTCTTCCGCCGACCAGCGGTGTGATCGCGATGCGCATCGGCCAGGAGTTCGGACCGCCCCAGGAGTTCGCGCAGGCCCTCGAACGCGCACTGGCACGAGGTGGTGAGCGGGGCGCGACGATCACCGCCTATCTGGATCGCGGCGACATGACCATGCATATCCCGCGCGAGGACGGCCCGTGCTGGAACGCCGTTCCGCTGGTGCACCTGCATCGCGGTGAGCAGCCCAGCGCGAACGATTGGGCGACCGCCAACGCGATCCTCGAGAAGCTCGAGCGGTACCGCTAGATGCGCGTCTACCTCTCGGTCGACTGGTTCGTCAGCTGCTTCCGCCTGGCGAACGTGCCGGTGAGCTGAATGGCGACGCTGGATAGCAGCCCGGAAGGCCGTCGGCTGCGCGACATGATGGCCCGCTTCGCCACCGGCGTGACCGTCGTCGCGGCTCGATATGGCCCGTTGATGGCAGGCATGACCGCCAACGCTATTGCGTCGGTCAGCATTGATCCGCCGCTGATGATGGCCAGCATCAGCCGTCGCTCGGAGACGCACCAGGCGATCGTGCAGAGCCATTCGTTCGCCGCCAGCGTGTTGTCAAGCGGTCAGCGGAGCCTGGCCGACTGCTTCGCCCAGCCGACTACCGCGACCAAGCTGCAGCGCTTCTGTGATGCGCCCTGGCATGAGGCAGAAACCGGCTCGCCCATTATCGACGGCGCGATCGCCTACTTCGACTGCCGCCTGGTTGACCGGCACGACGGAGGCGACCACACCATCTTCATCGGCGAGATCGTAGCCGCAGGGTACGAGGAAGGGGTCGAGCCGCTGATCTGGTTCGGCTCCGGCTACCGGCGTCTGGCGCCTGCGGAATGACCTCACAGACCCATGCGGCCGCCGCGAGCCTCCCCGTCTGGGAGCGGCTGCGCGCACCTGACCGGCGGCCGCTCGACGTTCGGCCGGTGGAGCGGCGTTCGTTCGGGGTGCTGCGCGTCGTCGATGGCGACCTGCCCGACCTCGACGCCACCGTCTTCGACGCCTGGCCTGATGCCGACGGTTACGTCCTGCGTGCCGCGCATCTCGACGACGTGACCGTCACGCCGTACGAGGTACGAGCGGCTCGACTGGAGATCGAGGATTCGGATGGACGGCTGGAGGCGTTGCTTGTCGGATCGGGCGCGGTGGCGACCCTCGGTGAGCTTGAGCACCTCGCGTGTGCCTGTCGTGGGGTCAGCACGGATGCGGTGTATCGGGCGGTTGGAAATGGCTGGGAGACGGTCGATCAGCTCAAGCGCGCCACGCGCGTCGCCTTCGGCGTCTGCCAGGGGAGGCGCTGCGTTCCGTGGCTGGCCGAGCGTCTCGATCTGTCGGCCGACGACCCGCGCGGCCAGGTCACGCCGCGTCCTCCGCTGGTACCTGTCCCCGCATCGGTCCTGGCGGCGTTCGCCGAGGAGCCTTTGGGCTAGGATACGGCGCATTGAGGGGAGTCCTTGTGCAGCCATGAGGTTGGTGATGACGCTCACCGCTACACGCAACCGGATGTTCATCAACGGCGACTGGACCGATGCGGCCAGTGGCGAAACCGTGGCGGTCATGAATCCGGCTACTGAAGAAGAGATC
>JBBSCG010000034.1:0-21726 GCA_038250515.1 Candidatus Limnocylindria bacterium | reverse complement strand
TCGATTGGGTTCGCGCCCAGCGACGGCGCGACCCAAGCTCTCACATATCCGGTCAGCGTGTTGCTTGCCTCCATTCCAGCGAACGCGCGCCTCGGAATGAGTGTCCGAATGTCCGCCGTCGTATCGACGGCGAAAGGGGTGCTCGCCGTCGATACGACGGCGGTGCAGCATCAGGCGGACGGCTACCAGGTCTTCGTGGTCACGGAGGACGGGCGAGCTCAGGAGCGACAGATCAGTGTCGGCCTGATCGGGGATGCATTGGTCCAGGTCACGAATGGCTTGGCCGAAGGTGAGATCGTTGTCGTCGGGTACGCTACCCCTGTGGCGACCGAGCCAGCCCTTCCCCAGACACCGACCGCGATTCCCTCTGCGTCACCTTCCGTTCCGCACAGCCCCAAGGAGAACCGATCGCCACGCCCGCACCGTTCACCCCGCCCGTCAAGCCCAGCGCCGAGCGCAACGGGATCTTGAACGGCGTGCGGCTCCTCTGGAGCGACCGAAACCCGGAACAACACGCGACGGCGCCCTTCCGCGCGGACCTCATCATGCCGGACGCGGGAATGCCGGAACCGGCGGCGAGAATGAGCCGGTCGTGTACGTCCACTGCCAGGGCGGCCTCGGCCGCGCGCCGACCATCGCCATCGCCCTGCTCATGCAGCGCGGCTTCACCCGGGCCGAGGCGCATCGGTTCGTGCGGACCGTCCGCTCGGTAGCGGCTCCAACGGCAGAGCAGAACGACTGGTTGACGGAGACCGAAGCCGCCGCGCAGAGAGACGTGCCTCCCGGCTGAAGGTTGCCAGCGTCGCTGGCATGACGCAGGGCGGCAAAGCGCGTCAACCGACCGCTACTGGGCCGGCGGAGGACCCGGCCCGCCGTTGGGTTCCGGCGAACGCTGGTAGTGGGCCGTGATGAACTCCTTGAGCGCGTCGGTGTTCGCCTCGTCCAGGAAGAGACGCCAATTCCACGCCACGGCGGCGATCGGATGGCCGAAGTCCGCGCCGGTCCACGGCGACAGGATGATCTTGAAGCGCGATCCGCTGACTTGGCCGCGCACGAAATCGGTCAGCTTTTGGAGGTCAGCCGGCGCGATTTTGGTCGGCTGGTACCAGATCACGGTGCCGCCATGCTCCAGGTTGTGCACCGATTGTGGCTCGGGCAGTGGCGCCGCGTACTGGCCTTGCTGGCCGGCACCGTAGATGCCCCAGTTGGCCTCCGTGACCCAGTGGGATCCCGATGTCGCCGGATGCGAGGCATAGCTCATGTTGGGGGTCCCGTCCGCGACGTGGCCACGGCCTTCGTCCGCCTGGCGGACGCCGCAGAACTCGCATTTCGACCCCGAGGAGAGCAGCACGATGACGATGACCACCGCTCCGAGCAGCAGGAAGCCGACGATCGCGGCGATGCGCAGGTCGAATGAGCTGCCTGATGTGCCGAGGCGGCGATTCATCGCCGCCTCGGTGGCCCGTGACCGGCGCTGAACGCCGGAGGTGCGTCGTTTCGTCATTGAGGGCGAAGCATACCGAGGTGGCACCCGGCGTGCACCTTGGTAGAATCGGCTGGCCGCCGCAATGCCGCCGGCAAGACACCGTTCCGGAGGTGTGATGACGAATCGTGATGGGGCGCACAAGGAGAGCATCCTGGGTCTCGCCCGACAGCTCGTCGGTGGATTCGTCGGGCTCGCGAAGCTCGAGGTTCAGCACGGTCGCCAGGAGATCGGTCAGTCAATCGGCCACGCCAAGGGCGGAGCGATCTACTTTGCCCTGGCGGCGGGTTTGGCGCTCTTCGCTCTCATCACCCTGCTCCTGTTCATCATCCTGGGCCTGAGCGCGCTGACCGGCTTGCCCGGTTGGCTGTGGGCCCTGATCGTCTTCGTCGTCCTCGGGTTCCTGGCGGGGCTGTTGGCCTGGCGTGGCTACGGCCAGGTTCGGCAGATCAGGCCAAAGCCGGAGGCCACCATCGCATCGGTCAAGGAGGACATCGCGTGGGCGAAACGCTTGATCAGACGCGAATAGAGCTCGAGGCGCAGCGCGCCCAGCTCCAGCGCACCGCGGACCAGCTGAAGGCACGCGCGAAGCGCGCCGTCGACGTGAAGGCCAAGTTCAGGGAGAACCCCGCCCTGTTCGTGGGGCTCGGCGCCGGCGCCATCTTCCTGCTTGTTGGTGGACCGATGAAGGCCGTGCGCTTCGGGCGGCGCCGCCTCTTCCGGAGCACTCCCGAGAAGGCCTACGACAGCCTTCCGCATCCGATGCAGTCGTGGATCGACTCGCTTGCGGGCAGCGTCGGGCCGAAGGCCGAGCGCGCTCGAGAGTCGCTCGCGGAGGAGCTGGTGAAGTGGCGGCAGGAGCCGATCAAGAACAAGAAGGCACGCAAGGAGCTGGTCAAGCAGATGGTCGAGGGACCGCCCGGACCGCGCCGCGCAACCTGGAGGGCGTTCGAGGCGGCCGCGGCGATCATGTCCGCCGCTCTCGCCCGCAAGGCGGTCGAGCGCTTCCTCTCCGGCGAGCCTCCCTCGGGGATCCCGGCGCTCGACGCGGCGGGAACGATCGGCGCCGCCGCCGAACCTGAAGCGAAGAAGGACTCGAGCCTCGACCGGTCGGCGGGCGATTATTCATCGATGTCCGCCGGCAGCCGCGACAAGCCGGAGTAGCGCTAGACTCGACCGCAACGCACGGGCGAGTGGCGGAACGGCAGACGCGCCAGCTTTAGGAGCTGGTGTCGCAAGACGTGCGAGTTCGAGTCTCGCCTCGCCCACCATCCGGAGACAGGAGCAGCTTTGGTCACCGTATCCACCCGTCCCGAGGCCGGCTCGCGGATGGTTCTCGAGATCGAGGTCCCGACCGCGGACGTCGATCTCCACTTCGCTACCGCCTACCGGCATGTCGCCGAGCGCACGCGCGTCCCCGGCTTTCGGCCCGGCAAAGCGCCGCGCCATGTCATTGACCGATTCGTCGGGCGCGCGTCGGTGCTCGCCGAGGCGATGGAGCACCTGGTCAGCGCCAGCTACGACGCCGCGCTCGACCAGACCGACATCGTGCCGATCGACCAGCCGAAGGTCGACATCGACCCCGCTGCGCTTGCCGAGGGCACGCCGCTGACCTTCACCGCGACCGTCTCGGTTCGCCCGGAGGTCCAGTTGGGCGCCTACACCGAGTACCCGTTCAGCCTCGAGATCCCCGAGGTGACCGACGAGCAGGTGGCACAGGTCATCACCGAGCTGCGCGAGCAGCAGGGTTCGCTGCGCCCGGTCGACGATCGCGGCGCCCAGAACGGCGACGTGGTCGCGGTCAAGTTCACCGGCTCGATCGACGGCGAGCCGTTCGAGGGCGGCAGCGCCGATCGCATGCCGCTCATCGTCGGCGAGAACCGCATGATTCCCGGCTGGGAGGACAACCTGGTCGGCATGCGCATCGACGAGGAGAAGAGCTTCGAGATCACCTTCCCCGAGGACTACCGCGTGGAGGAGCTGCAGGGGAAGCAGGCCAGTTTCGATGTCAAGCTGCTGGACCTGCGTGAGCGTGTGCTGCCGGAGGCCGATGACGAGTTCGCCCGCTCGGTCGCCGAGGTGCAGACCATGGATGAGCTCACCGCCGAGATTCGCGACGCGCTCGGTAAGCGCGCCGAGGCGGAGGGACGGCACAGCTTCGCGGATCGGATCATCGACTTCGCGTCGTCGAACGCCACCGTCGAGCTTCCCGCGGTGATGGTCGCCAACGAGATCGACATCATGCGCGACGAGCTGGGCAGCCGGCTGGCGCAGCAGCGTATCGGCATGGAGCAGTACCTCGAGCTTGCCAAGCAGTCGCCTGAGGAGCTGGCCACCGAGCTGCGCGAGCCGGCCGATCGGCGGGTGAAGACGCTGCTGGTGCTGTCGGCGATCGCCGAGAAGGAAGGGATCGACGTTCTCGATAGCGAGATCGACGCTGAGATCGCGGCGCAGCTCGGACCCGAGCCCAATCCGAAGCTCACCGAGTACCTCACCTCGCGCGGCGGCCGATCCTACCTGCGCATGACCATCCGGAACCGTACACTCGTCGATACCCTGATCGGTCGCGCCCTGGGTCAGCCGCCGGCTGCCGAGGACGTACCGCAGGACCCCCAGCAAACCACCCCCGGAACGGAGTGATTCATGCTCGTCCCGATGGTCATCGAGAGCAGCGCTCGTGGTGAGCGCGCCTTCGACATCTACTCGCGGCTCCTCAAGGAGCGGATCGTCTTCCTGGGCGATGTGATCGAGGACCACATTGCCAACCTGATCATCGCGCAGCTGCTCTTTCTCGAGAGCGAGGACTCGGAGAAGGACATCATGCTGTACGTCAACTCGCCCGGCGGCGTGGTGACCAGCGGCCTCGCCATCTACGACACGATGCAATATCTCAAGGCGCCAGTGAGCACCATCTGCATCGGTCAGGCGGCTTCCATGGGAGCGGTCCTGCTGGCGGCGGGAGCCACCGGCAAGCGCTTCGCGCTGCCGAACAGCCGAATCATGATCCACCAGGGGTCCGGTGGCTTCCGCGGCAACACGCCGGACGTCGAGATCCAGATGCGCGAGATGATGCATCTCACCGACCGGCTGATGCACATCCTGGCAGAGCACACCGGCCAGGAGTTCGACAAGGTCAAGAAGGACTCTGAGCGCGACTACTTCATGAGCTCCGAGGAGGCCAAGCAGTACGGCCTCATCGACGAGGTGTTCGTCGGCAACACCGAGTCGCTGATCAGCATGGCGCAGGCGGCGCACGGCCAGGTTCCGGATGCCACTGAGGTTGCCGCGGCCGATGCGGCGGCGCCGGAGCCCGCCAAGACCAAGAAGTAGTCCGAGGTAGGCCGGTCCGCACCCGGCCTGGTGCGGCTTCGCTATGCGCTGCGGCCGGGCGCGGTCCGGCCTGTCTCGGTGCGCCTCAGCTCTCGACTGGCGCCCGTTGATTGGGATGCGCGCCGCTCCAGGGCCAGGAAGCGGCGCTTCTCGGCGAGGTTCGATCCCCAGCCGGAGAGTCCGTCCGCGGCGCGCACGACTCGATGGCATGGCACCACCACCGCGATGGGGCAGCGCGACAGTGCATTGCCGACCGCGCGCGCCGCTCCGGGATGGCCGAGCCGCGCCGCGAGCTCAGCGTAGGTGACGGTTTCGCCGTAGGGAACCTGGGTCGTGGCCAGCAGCACGCGGCGGTTGAACGCGGCCAGGTCTCCGAGATCGAGCGCGACTTCGAAGCGATGCCGCTCGCCAGCCAGGTACTCGTCCAGTTGGCGTCCCAGGTCGGGCGCCGCGGCGTCGGTGAGCGGCCGCCGCGCGAATCGTCGTGACAGCAATTCGGCGAACGAGCCGAAGTCGTCGCCGCGCTCAAGCGCCGCAAGTCCGCGTCGGGTGAAGGCGGCGAGCATTGGTCCCGCGGATGTTTCGAGTTGGGCCACGCGCAACATCGTCACTTCAGAAGCCCCGGTCATGGGTCGGATGCTACGACCATCGGCCTATAAGAAGGCTGGTCCTGGTGAATGGGCGTGCTATCCTGCGGAGCCGATCCAGGGCGGTCCGCCGCCGCAACGAGGTAGCCGCGAAGACGCATGACCCAGAAGACCAAAGTGCCGTACCGCTGCTCCTTCTGCGGAAAGAGTCAGGAGCAGGTCCGCAAGCTGATCGCCGGCCAGGGCGTGTACATCTGCGACGAGTGCATCAACCTCTGCCAGGAGATCATCGAGGAGGAGATGCTCGAGGCGCCCCGCGCCAAGAGCTTTTCGAGCCCGCTGCCCAGCCCGCGCAAGCTCAAGCACCAGCTCGACGAGTACGTCATCAGCCAGGAGCAGGCCAAGAAGGTCCTCTCCGTGGCGGTCTACAACCACTACAAGCGGGTCAACGCCGGACACAGCGTCGACGACGTGGAGCTCGGCAAGTCGAACGTCCTGCTGGTCGGGCCGACGGGAAGTGGCAAGACACTGCTGGCGCAGACGCTGGCCAAGGTCCTTGACGTTCCCTTCTGCATCGCCGACGCGACCTCGCTGACCGAGGCGGGCTACGTCGGTGAGGACGTCGAGAACATCCTGCTGCGCCTCATCCAGGCCGCGGACTTCGACGTGCAGCGCGCACAGCGCGGAATCATCTACATCGACGAGATCGACAAGATCGCGCGCAAGACCGATAACCCGTCGATCACCCGTGACGTGTCGGGTGAGGGCGTCCAGCAGGCGCTGCTCAAGATCCTGGAAGGCACGGTCGCCAACGTGCCGCCACAGGGCGGACGCAAGCATCCGCACCAGGACTTCATCCAGATCGACACCACCAACATCCTGTTCATCTGCGGCGGAGCGTTCGAGGGGCTCGAGAAGATCGTCGAGGATCGCGTCGGGAAGCGGTCGATCGGCTTCGGCTCGCAGGCGCAGCAGTCGAAGGACGAGCGGCGACAGGCGCTCCTCGGCCGGCTGATGCCCGAGGACCTGCTGAAGTACGGTCTCATTCCCGAGTTCGTCGGTCGGCTGCCCGTGGTCGTCTCCCTCGCGACGTTGTCGCAGGAGGACCTGGTCAGGGTGCTGACCGAGCCGAAGAACGCCGTCACGCGCCAGTTCACCAAGTTCCTGTCACTCGACAAGGTCGAGCTGGTGTTCACGCCCGAGGCGCTGGTTGGTACCGCTCGGCTGGCCGTCGAGCGCAAGACCGGGGCGCGCGCGCTGCGCACGATCGTCGAGGAGGCGCTGCTCGACGTGATGTACGAGATCCCCGAGCGCACGGACGTGAAGAAGGTGGTCATCACCGGCGAGACGATCGAGCACGGCCAGCCACCCATGCTCGTGACCGGGAACGAGGAGGTCGAGCCGCGCCGCCGTTCGAAGGATCGCAACGTCGAGCGTGAAGAGGAATCGGCCTAGTCCGACGTCTCGGTGGTCCCTTCGGCTGCTGCCTCAGCGGGTCGTGAGATCGTGGCCTCTTGCGGGAACGGGATTTCGATGCCGTGCTCCGCGAACGCCGCGAGTACGCGCTTCCGCAGCTCACCCGCGACCGCCCATTGCTCCGCGGCGCGCACCTGGCCGAGCACTTTGAGCGTCACGCCGTTCCCGCCGAGAGCGTCGACCCGCACGACGGTCGGGGCCTCGAGGAGGCGCGGCCCCCACTCGGGATCCGCCTGCAGCTCGGCGCCGATCGCATCGATCAGCTGCGTCGCTGTCTCGACCTGCGTGCCGTAGCCGACGCGCACGTCGAGGTTGACGCGTGCCCAGACGCGGGTCAGGTTCGAGGCGACCGTGATCTGCCCGTTCGGCACCGAATGGACCGTCCCATTGAGATCGCGCAGTACCGTGCGTCGCAGGCTGAAATCCTCGACCACGCCTTCCACGCCGGCGATGTGCACCACGTCGCCCTGGCTGTACTGGTTCTCGAGCACCACGAAGATGCCTGCCAGCCAGTCCTTGATGAGCGTCTGCGCGCCAAGCCCGACGGCGATTCCGACGACGCCCAGTCCGGCGACGGCAGGACCGATGTCGATGCTGAACGTCGAGAGCGCCATGAGCGTGGCGATGACCACGATCACCACGCCGGCACTGCGCAGCGTCAGCCGCTCGATGGTTCGCACGCGGCGCTCGAGCTCGACGGCGACCAGCGGATTATCTGAAATGTCGCCTGCGCGCCGCTCGAGCAAATGGCCCACGGCCAGACGCGTCGCCGAGCGGAGCGCCATGAAGGCGACGGCGGCGACCAGCGCAATGGCCGCCAGCTGAAGGATCTGCGCCGCCCAACCTGCGAGATGTAGCTCCATGCGGCGGATGGTAACAATCATGCGGGACATACGACCGGGTAGCCCGGATCGGTACTTTGGGACACTCGAGTTGCGTGCCGTCAACGGGCTAGGATGGCATCGCCCGACAACGGGTGGACCAGCAGACAGGTGAAAGACTCGCATGACTTCAACTCCGCGGCGTCCCGGCTTCCGGCTTCCGTGGTCGAACGACGCCGTTGACGACACGACCGATGCGTCCGCCGCCCCGCAGGCACCCGCTGATGCTGCGACCGCCGAAGGCGAGCCACAGGCTGAGGCTGCAGTGAACGACAAGCAGGAGAACGCGCTAGCACAGGCGCCAAAATCGACGCCGACGCCCGAGCCGGTCGCGGCCTCCGCGCCCGCCCCGATGGCGGAGCCGCCTGACCCATTCCTGCAGGAACTGGTCGGCGCCATGCGGCGCGTCGCCGAGGAGACGCGCGACAAGAACCTGGCCGAGCTGCGCACGCTCGTCGAGAAACGGGTCGAGCAGGTCGAGGAGCGCGGCTCCGAACGTGCCGAGGACCTTCGTCGACGCTCGGAGCTGGACATCAAGGGCATCGGCGACTGGGAGCGCGGCGAGCTGGATCGCGTGCGTACCGAAGCGGAGCGCAAGGTCGAGGCCCGACGCAAGCAGCTCGAGCAGCAGCTCCACGATCACCAGGAGAGCAGCGAACGAGACGCAGCGGTCGTGCGCGGCCGGCTGAGTGAGCACGAGCGCAACCTCGAAGCGTTCTTCACGCAACTCAGCGAGATCAAGGACCCGGCCGTATTCGTCGTCGCGGCCAAGCGCATGCCTTCACCGCCGTCGCTCGATGCCGCAGGTTCGACTGCGGACCCAGCGCCGAGCGGTGTGACATCCCTGAAGTCACGCATGGCGATGCTCGGCATCGAGAAGGATGACGGCGCAGGGGCAAACTCCGCGAATGGGGTCGCGACCCCGAAGCCGGTCGACGAGAGCAGCCTGACCGAACGGCTCTCGGAGCTCGACGAGCAGCGGCAGCCCAAGGTCGACGCAGGCGCCGCTCCCCCGGCAAGTGGCGAGGTCTCGACCGCGATCGTGGTCAAGGGGCTCGGCAGTTTCGGCGCCATCACCTCCTTCAAGCAGTCGCTCGAGAAGATCGAGGGGATCAAGTCGGTGACGCTCAGCCTTGGTCCAACCGGCGAGTTCGTCTACCGCGCGACCCACGATGCCGGGTTTGACCTCGACGGAGCCATCGCCGGGCTCGAGGGCGGTTCGGCCGAGCTGGAGCGTGAGACCGATGGGACCCTGCGCATCACGGTGACCCGCTCCCGCTGACGGCGAGTGCTAGACTCGCGGCACGGCGAGGGCGCGGCGGCGCCGAACGAAGGTGGTACCACACGACGAAACCCGTTCGTCCTTCGACGAGCGGGTTTCGGCATGCGCGGAAGAGGACGATGGACCGATGACCACGACGAGATCGGAGCTGGCGCCGCGCTACGACGCCGCGGCGGTCGAGCCGGCGATCTACGAGAAGTGGCTCGACAGCGGTGCGTTCGCTCCGGCCGAATCCAGGCCTGAGAGTGCCGAGCGCTTCGTGATCACCATGCCGCCGCCGAACGTCACCGGAGCGCTGCACATGGGTCACGCGCTGACCTTCAGCGTGGAAGACACCATGATCCGCTACCACCGCATGCGCGGCGACGACACGCTGTGGGTCCCGGGCGTCGACCATGCCAGCATCGGTGCCCAGTTCGTGCTCGACAAGATCCTGGCCGAGGAGGGGGAGACCCGCCAGACGCTCGGCCGTGAGCGTTACCTGGAGCGCATGTGGAGCTTCATGGACGAGACGCGCGACGTCATCGGCCTCCAGCTGCGGCGACTCGGCTGCAGCGCCGACTGGGGCCGCAACCGCTTCACCATGGACGAGCAGAGCGCCCGCGCCGTCCGCGTCGCCTTCAGGCGGCTGTGGGACGCGGGGCTCGTCTACCGCGGCGAGGCCCTCGTGACCTGGTGCCCACGCTGTCGAACGACGATCAGCGACCTCGAGACCGTGCATCGCGACGAGACCGGCACGCTGTGGACCATCCGCTACGGCCTCGCTGACGGCGACGGTTCGATCAGCGTGGCCACCACGCGCCCCGAGACGATGCTCGGCGATACCGCGATCGCGGTGCATCCTGATGACAAGCGGCACGCTGCGCTGGTCGGTCGCGAGGCGCTGCTGCCGTTCCTCGGCCGGCGCCTGCCGATCATCGCCGATTCCGCGGTCGATCCGGAGTTCGGCACCGGAGCGGTGAAGATCACCCCCGCGCACGACTCGAACGACTACGCCATGGCGCGACGCCACGACCTGCCGCTCATCAACGTGCTCGACGAGGAGGTGCGCGTCACTGAGAACGGCGGCGAGTTCGCCGGACTCGACCGATACGCCGCGCGGCAGGAGATTCTCGAGCGGCTGCGCGCCAGCGGCGAGCTGGTCGCCGAGCGGTCGCATCAGATGGTGGTCGCCCACTGCGAGCGCTGCGGGACGGTGGTCGAGCCGCGCCTCAGCGTGCAGTGGTTCATCCGCGTCAAGCCGCTCGCAGAGCGCGCCCTCGCATCGGTCAGGGAAGGTCTGACCGAGATCATGCCGCCACACCTTGAGAAGGTGTACGCACACTGGATGGAGAACATCCTCGACTGGGCGGTCGGTCGTCAGTTGTGGTGGGGTCATCGCATCCCGGCCTGGTTCTGCCCCGACGGTCATGTCACGGTGACCGATGCCGCCGACGGGCCTGATGCCTGTGCCGAGTGCGGGCGGTCTGCCTCGGAGCTGACCCAGGAGACTGACATCTTCGACACCTGGTTCTCGAGCGCGCTGTGGCCATTCTCGACGCTGGGATGGCCCGACGAGACACCCGACATGGCGCGGTTTTACCCGACCACGGTGATGGAGACCGGCTACGACATCCTCTTCTTCTGGGTCGCCCGGATGATGATGATGGGCCTCTTCTGCACCGACGTTGAGCCGTTTCGCGTCGTGTACCTGCACGGGATGATCCGCGCCGCGGGCGGTACGAAGATGAGCAAGACCAAGGGCAACGTGGTGGACCCGCTCGGCATGATCGACGAGATCGGGGCCGATGCGCTGCGCTTTGCGCTGACGATCGGCACCTCGCCCGGGCACGACCAAAGGCTCACCGAGGCCAAGCTCGAGGGCGCGCGCAACTTCGCCAACAAGCTGTGGAACGTCGCGCGCTTCGTGCTCGGCGCCCAGCCCGCTGCGGACGCCGTGCTGTCCTCGGGGGCCGGACCGCCCGGCGATCCGTCGCTGCCCGAGCGCTGGATCCAGTCGCGGATCGCGGAGGCGATCGAGCGGGCGACCGCGCAGCTCGACGCGCTGGATCTCGCCGGCTATGCGGCCACCGTCAACGAGCTCGTCTGGAGTGACTACGCCGATTGGTTCGTGGAGATGGCCAAGGTCGAGCTGCGTCGCGATGATGCGTCCGATCCCGAGCGGGCGCGGGTCGCTGCGGCTCTGGCCTCGACGCTGGCCGATGTGCTGCGGCTGCTCCACCCGATCATGCCGTTTATCAGCGAGGAGATCTGGGGAGTGCTGCGCACGGTGGCGCCGGCGGCGACCCGCGACGAGGAGCTGCTGATGACCGCCGCGTGGCCAATCCCGGTTGAGCGGGACGCGGCCGCGGAGTCGGAGATGACTGCACTGACGGCCCTGATTCGCGACGTGCGTAACCTGCGAACCCAGTCGGGCTCGGCCGCCGCTGCGTGGCTGCCGCTCTTCGTGGCGCCGGCGGGCGCCGAGGAGCAGGCAGCCATCGAACGCGGCGTGCGCTACCTCGAGCCGATGGCCCGCGTCCGGCCGGTGACCGTCGACACGGCCGACGAGCGACCGGCGCTGGTCGCATCGGCACTTCTGGGCGTCGCCTGGCTGGGGATCGAACCAGGCGAGGACGGTGCCGCCGCCGAGCGTCGGCACCGGCGGGTACAGGAGCTTCAGGCCGCGATCGATCGACTCGACGCCCTGCTCGCCAACCCATCGTTCGTCGAGCGTGCGCCGGCCGCCATCGTCGAGAAGGAGCGCCGTCGGCTGACGGAGCTACGGGCTCAGCTCAGGCAGCTGGATGGCTGACATCGGGCTCGGCTTGGATCGGGTGATCGGTACGGCCTGCCAGCACATCGGGCTATGGCGGTCCTTTGAGGGGTGCCTGCTAGAATCGGCCGGCCCATCGGTCAAGCATGGAGCTGCAGCATGGCGTTTCTGAGACGCAAGAAGAAGGATGACGCTCCGCCCGCACCGCCGACCGCGGTGCGGGAGGACATCTCGGCGCAGCAATACGCGCTGAAGCTCAACTTCGTCGCGCGCAGCAGCGAAGGCCTGCGCATGAAGGCCGATCCGGCGGTGATGGCCATGCTGCCGGGGACCGTCGAGCCATTGAGCCAGACGCCGCCCGAGATCATCGAGCCGCTGCCGCTGGAGTACAGCGACGCGGCGCCCACGCTCGAGCGCTTCAACGAGATGCAGCAATGGGTCCTGGCGCGCCGCGAGCTGGGGCCGATCGCCCGCCACGCGCTGTACGTGCTGGAGCTCACCGATGCGCTCGACATGACGGTCGACACGTTTGTATGCGGCCTGCTGCACGGTGAGACTGATACGAGCGGCTACCCGAGCTACAACGCGATCGTCGGCGGGCTGGCCAGCCACTGGGACGAGCTCTCCGGAGAGCTGATCGTTCGTGCGGTCGTCGGCTGGGGTGGCAAGGGGCTGCGTGGCGATACCGAGCGCATCGGTCAGAAGCTGCTGTCGAACCTGTACCAGCAGGTGGTCGCCTCGGGCTACAGCATCGGCACGGCGGACGAGGCTCGGCTGCCAGCGCTCCGCGGCGGCTCCGGGCTGAGCTGCGCCCACTGCGGCTTCGAGGCTGGCAACGCGGCTGCCTTCTACTGCCCGAAGTGCGGCATGCGCATGCTGCGCGGCGTCTAGCGCCATTCCCCAGTACCTTCGGCAGGCTGCGGTAGCCCCGGGTCCCATTGTCGTGCGGTTCGGTGCGACCGACACTGGTGCGGTCAGTCACCGTACTGCACTGAGAAGGATTTGAATGGAGCGACCGACCGTCCTCCTCGCGCTCGCAGGAGATATCACCGACTTTGTCAGCGCGCTGGACCGCGCCGGCTTCGATGTCGTCCGTGAGCGCCCCGGCGAGCCATTCAGCGTGGACACCGCCGTCGATCTCGCCGTTCTCGACTGCGACATCGATCCGTCGGCGCTGGAGCGCCTGCACACGCTGGTCCATGGCGACCGCGCGACGCCCACCCTCCTGTTGTTCAGCGACGAGCTCCGAGAGTTCGGCCATCAGCCAGGCGTGGGCGACGAGCTGGCGCTCAAGCCGCTGCCGGCCGATGCTCTCGTCTACCGCCTCCAGGCACTGCTCATTCGTGCCGGGCATCATCTTCCCGGCGATTCGGCGGGCGTCAACGGTGAAGACTCGACCCCGAACATCGGCGAAGGACGCGCGATCAGCGTCTTCGCTCCGAAGGGCGGCGTGGGCAAGACGACCGTGGCCGTAAACATGGCCGTGGCGCTGCGCGAGCAGACCCGTGAGCGCGTCCTGCTGCTGGACGCCGATATCGGCGTCGGGAACGTGACCTCGGTGCTCCAGGTACCGGCCAGCAGGGGCCTCGTCGATCTGGCCGATAGCGATCCCACTGAATGGAACGACGCCGCCTTCGAGCATCTCATCGCCACCCACGCGGGCAGCGGGCTGCGCGTGCTGACCTGGGGCAACGAGCCCGGCGACTCCGAGCGGGTGACCGTGGACCTGCTACTGGCCGCGATGAGGTGGGCGCGTTCGCGTCACACCTACGTGGTCGTCGACAACCACCCCGGTTACGACGACCGGACCATGGCGATGCTGACGGTGTCGAATGAGATCTTCCTGGTGGTGACGCCCGAGGTCGGTCCCATCCGCAACTCGTCGCAGTTCCTCGACCTCGCACGGCAGGTTGGTCTCGGCGACAGCGTGCGAGTGATCGCCAATCGCGCGAACCACGGCGTTTCGTTGCACGACATGGCACTGTCGCTCGGCCTTCCCATTTCCGCCACGATTGTTTCCAACGGGCCGAAGGCGGTCGTAGCCGCCAACGAAGGCACGCCGATCATCACCAAGTTCCCGAAGGAACGGATCAGCACCGACCTGCACAACATCGCGCGCCTGGTGACGCGCCAGGAGGCAGTCCCGACGCGGCCCACGGCCCGCCGCTGGCGGCTTCCGTTCGCTTCGAGGGCCACCAGCCCCTGAAAGTTCCCCGCCCGGGCCGGCGCGCCCTGACGGCGTCCGAGGCCGGAGCGCGTTGCGCCGTCGGTCGCCGGCTGCCATCATGCGAGCGCTCGCGGCCCGCCGGGCCGCTGCTGTTTGATCCGTGGATTTGATGCCCACCTACGACTACCAGTGCCGCTCGTGCGGCCATACCATCGAAGTGATCCACGCAATGAGCCAGGACGGGCCTGTCGCCTGCGAGCTGTGCGGAGGTCCGCTGCGTCGCGTCCTCTTCCCGGCCGGCATCATCTTCAAGGGTTCGGGTTTCTACAAGACCGATTCGCGCAGCAGCTCGTCCTCGAGCAGCTCGAGCTCTGGAAATGGGAGCGGCTCGTCTTCCGAGAGCGGGTCGAGCAAGCCCACATCCACGACGGATGCGGGCTCGAAGCCACCCTCAAGCTCCACCGACGCCAGCGGGGGGTCATCGGCCAAGCCGGAAAGCAATTCCAAGCCGTCCTCGGGCGACGCTGCCTGATCGCGGCCGCGTGTGAGTTCCTGAAACCGCGAGTTGGAGTCGAGCGATGCGCTGGCTCGCTGCATCGGGCACGCTTGACCTGGTTCGGGGGTTCGCCTTCAGCTCAGGCGGGTTGCGCCTGGCGTGTTCCGCAGCGCCGGCAGAAGCGAGCGCTGGCCGAGAGCGAGAGGCCGCACTGACCGCAGTTCTGGACCGCGACCTGGCTGAGCCCGCCGGCGACCTCCCGGGCTGAGGCGTCCCAGAACGAGCCCGATGCCGTCGCCTGAGCCGCGCGCGCGGCCTGTGCGGATCCGCCGCCCGCGCCGCTTGACCGATACGGGAGGACGTTGCCGCGCTGCCCGGCAACGGGACCTTCGCCGGGATCGCCAAGGCCAAGCGAGTCGAGCTGGGCCCGTCGCGCGGCCATGGCTGGATCGGCGGAGATTGCGGCGACTCGAACTTCGTCGATGGGCACGTGGCGTGGCAGCCGGAGAATCGTGTCGCCGATCTCCGTAGCCCGGTGCGGTTGTACCGGCAGCCCAGGTTCTAGTGCGACCGGCTCCGCCTGCGGCTCTGCCTCCGCCTCGGCTACGACCGGCTCCGGCTCTGCCTCCGCCTCGGCCTCCGCCTCCGCCTCGGCCTCTGCCTCGGCCACCACCGGCTCCGTCTCGAGCTCCGGTTCCATCTCGGCCGCAATCGGTTCGGGCTCCGGCTCCTGAAGGGGTTCGGGCAATAGCTCGAACTGAGCATCGTCGTCCCATGTCAGGACAGCTGCGGCAGGTTCAGTCTCAACGTCTGCTTCGGCCCAGACCGGCTCTGGCTCAACCTCGGCTGCGACCAACTCCGGCTCCGGCTCGAACTCCGCCACCATTGGCTCTGGCGCCTGCTGCGGCTCTGGCTCGGCCGACCACGCATCGTCGATCGGGCCGAGCTCTTCGCTCGGCCATTCCACGTCTGCGTGACCGTTGCTCTCCACGACAAGGTCTGAGCTGGGCCAGGCATCGGCGTCCATGGCCGCCGCAGGTTCCACGAAAGGAGCCTCTTCAACGAAGCCAGGGACCAGGTCAATCCCGAGCGTGGCAGGCTGGGTCGCCTGGAACGATGCCTCGAAGCGCTGGATCAGATCGTCGGTGCCGGCGATCGGTGCGCAGCTGCGACAGCGGCCGCCTCCGTCGTTCCAGCAGTTGACGCACGCGTACTGGCGGCAGTCGATGCAGAAGTTGAACGACGCGTGGAAGGCGTCCAGCTGGTGCGCCGCCAGGGCGTCCTCTTCGGAGCGCATCGCGTCGCCGACCGCGTCGGACAGCGCGTCCTGGCTCATGATGTAATTGCGCAGGCCGGAGACCAGGCCGCGCGTTTTGCGCAGCGGGTTCAGCCGCGTCGGCGCCTTGAACTCGTAGCGCGTACCGCAGCGTTCGCAGAATGATTCTGTCAGAGCGTCAGGCATCGAAGTTGGTTGCATCTCCCCCTGGGTGCGACAGCCGTTTAGGGCCGCCAAGTATACCGATGCACGCCAGCCCCACCCTATCGGCGCATTCGTACCTGAGCGTGCGGCGTTGGTACCCCGCTCGGTCGGAAACCCCCTTGTCGCTGGGGGAGCGAGCCGGCGACGCATGCTAGCATCGGGCTCGTGGGCATCCTTTCCAGGGTCGAGGCCTTCCTCGAGCGGCTCTTCGAGACTCCGGCAGGACGCCTCGGCGCTCGCCTGCAGCCGGTCAGCCTGGGGAAGCGCATCGAGCGGGCCATGGACACCAATAAGTCGTTTCGCGACGACGGCGTCGTGGTGCCGAACCAGTACGACCTGCACCTGAACCCGGCCGACTTCGCGACGTTCGCCTCCTACAAGAGCTCGCTCGAGGACGATCTGGCGCACGACCTGCTCGCTCGCGCCCGGCGCGAGCGGTATTCGATGGTTGCCCGCCCGCGGGTGCGGATCACCGCCGACGCATCGATTCCTCGTGGCGACATTCGCGTGGCGGCCAACGTGGTGGATGACGAAGGCGGACGGGTTCGCGAGGATCGACCGATGCCGGCGAGCTCCGACACGATGGTCTTCAAGCGAACCGATGGCGAGCCGGCGGCGCCGGATTCGGCGATGCGTGCCTACCTGCTGGTGCGCACCGACGGCAGCGCCCCGGTGCAGTTCGATCTCGGCGGTGCGCTGATCAGCATGGGCCGGGCGTCCGACAACGACGTGATCATCGATGATCCCCTGGTCAGTCGACACCACTGCCAGCTGAAGCTGCAGCACGGCGCCTACAGCTTCGCCGATCTCGGCAGCCGCAACGGCTCGTACGTCAACGGCCAGCCGGTGAGCGAGGTGGCCCTTGGGCCGGGCGATCGCATCCAGATCGGCGACACCGAGGTCGAGTTCCAGGTGCGCGAATGACCGGAGACCTCCTCCGGATTCTTCTGCTCGTCCTGCAGCTCGGGTTCCTTGCAATCCTGTACCTGATCCTCTTCGGCTTTGCCCGGTCGTTGCTGCGCGACCTGCGCAGTGCCGAACAGACGCAGCGGGCGTCACTGACCGGCATCGGTCGCCTGGCGGTGCTCGAGTCGCCGGAGGATCAGCCGCCGACCGGACGCACCATCGCGCTGGGGCCCATCAACTCCATCGGTCGAAACGTCAACAACACGATCTTCGTCGAGGATGATTTCGCCAGTACCAACCACGCGATGCTGACATTCCGTGGGCGGTCGTGGTTCATCGAGGACCAGGGCAGCACCAATGGCACGTACGTCAACGGGCATCGGATCGAGCGTCCGGTGGCGCTCTCCTTCGGTGACGAGCTGACGATCGGGCGCGTGCGCATGCGCCTGGAACGCTAGGCCTGGTCAGACCGATGCGCCTCGCCTGGCGAACCGCCGAGCTGCGGATGCTGCTGCCGCTGCTGGTGCTCGTGCCCCTCGGCTTCGTGCTGACCCACGTGGCCGAGGCGGGCAAGCTCGACCCCGGGCCGCTCGGCCTGGCACTCGGTTACGTCGCGATCATGCTCGGTGCGCACGTGGCGCTGACGCTCTTCGGTCACCGCGGCGACCAGTTGCTGCTGCCGCTGGTCGGCACGATCGGCGGGATCGGCATGATCATGCTCAACCGGCTGCCGCAGGACCTTGCCGGGACGAGCGTCCTGGGCGTCGATCTCGGCATGGCCGCCACGCAGCTCGTCTGGTTCGGGATCAGCGTCGTCGCCATGCTGGTCGTGGCTATCGGCTTTCGAGATGACGGCGTGCTGCGCCACTACAAGTACACCTGGGCGGCCGCCGGTGCGGGTCTGCTGGCCGCGACCTTCGTGTTCGGCAAGGAGGTCAACGGCGCGAGGCTGTGGATCGACCTCGGCCCGGTCCAGTTCCAGCCGGGCGAGTTCATCAAGATCGTGCTGGTCGTGTTCATCGCTGGCTATCTCGCTGAGAACCGCGCACTGCTGACCGGCGCCAGCAACCGCATCGGTCCGATCTCCATTCCGCCGTTGCCCTACCTGCTGCCGATGTTCGCCATCTTTGTGATCGTCATGCTGATCGTGGTCATCAGCAAGGACCTGGGGACAGCGCTCCTGTTCTTCGGCATCTTCCTGACAATGCTCTTCGTGGCGACCGGACGGCGCAGCTATGTGCTCATCGGTCTGCTGCTGTTCGTCGCCGGAGCGTTCGTCGCCTACGAGCTATTCGGCCACGTTCGGCTGCGCGTCGACGTCTGGCTCAACCCGTTCGAGGATCCGGCTGGCCCCGCCTACCAGACCGTCCACGCCATCTATGCCTTCGGGCGCGGCGGTCTTTTCGGCGAGGGTTTGGGACAGGGCCTGCTGCCGGGCGTCGGCGGCGGCTTCCCGGCGATCCAGACCGATTTCATCTTCGCCGCAGCGGCGGAGGATCTCGGCCTGGTCGGCGCCTTCGCGCTGCTCTTCCTGGCGCTGCTGCTCGTGTTCCGCGGCCTGCGCATCGCGATGCTGGCTCACGACGATTTCAGCGGCATGCTGGCCGTTGGCCTGACCACCAGTCTTGGCCTCCAGACGCTGATCATCGTCGCCGGTAACGCCAAGCTGATCCCGCTGACCGGCGTGACCTTCCCGTTCGTGAGCTATGGCGGCTCGAGCCTGCTGGCCAGCTTCCTGGTGATCGGGCTGCTCCTGTCGATCAGCCACCGAGCGGCGCGCGCGGCCGATGCGGCGCAGTCATGATCGTCACCAACGTCCGCAGGCTGGGCGTCTACCTGCTGCTCACCTTCGCGGCGGTGAGCGCCGGCCTGTCGTACTGGCAGGTCGTCGATGCCCAGGCGCTTGCCTCGCGGCCGGACAATCCCCAGGTCGTCGCCGCGCGCCGCACCGCCTTGCGCGGCACCATCTTCGACGCGCAAGGCAAGGTCCTGGCGTCGACCGCCGTCGTTGGCGGCCTCGCCCGGCGTACCTACACCGACCCCGCGTTCAGCCACGTCATCGGCTATGCCAGCCTGCGCTTCGGCACGACCGCCGTGGAGCGCGCCTGGGACGACATCCTGTCGGGGCGCGCCGACCCGAACCCGCTGCGCGAGCTGCTCAACGATGTTCTCGCCCGTCAGCCGCAGCCCAAGGACGTGACGCTCACCATCGACCAGCGGCTGCAGGACTTCGCCGCCGAGCAGCTTGGCGACAAGGTGGGAGCGATCGTGGCTCTCGACCCCCGCACCGGCGCGATCCTGGCCATGACCTCAACGCCGACCTTCGACGCGACGCCGATCTCCGGCGATCCGAACAGCGCGGTCGGCGCCATGGAGGCGATCACTTCGGTCAAGAACAACCCGCTGGTCGACCGCGCTCGGCAGGGCCGCTACCCGCCGGGCTCGACGATGAAGGTCTTTACCGCGGCGGCCGCACTGGATGCGGGTGCCATCACGCCGCAGACCACCTTTCCCGACCAGCCCAAGCAGGAGACCGAGGGATTCGTGGTCGATGGCTTCAAGATCACCGAGCACGACCTGTCGCCCGTGCGTCCGGCGCTGTGGCCGCTGTCCGAGGCGCTGCAGGTCTCGAGCAACATCTTCTTCGCCCACGTCGGCCTGGAGCTGGGCGCCAAGGCTTTCCTTGACTACGCGCGTCGTTTCGGGTTCTGCGAACCGAGCCGCATCGGCAGTGGATCGCATTCGATTCCTGTCGATCCGTCGTATGTCACGACCGCGGCCAAGGGCGACTGCACCGATTTCAGCGATCGGACGGAGCTGGCGTCGGCCGCCTTCGGGCAGGCGCAGGTCGCTGCCACGCCGGTGCAGATGGCGCTCATCGCCGCGGCGATCGCGAATGACGGGGTGATGCCCGAGCCCTTCGCCGTGCGAGACGCGCGATCACACGCCGAGAAGCCGGCGACCGGCCCGAGCGAGGCGATCCTGGAGCGGTACGGCGGGTCCGCCGGCACGCGCGTCGTCTCGTCGAAGACGGCGAGCGAGGTTCGCGCGGCGATGGTCGACGCGGTCGAAGGCAAGTTCGGCAAGCTCTACGCGGGCCAGGGTGCCGTGAAACTGTACGGGGCGGGCGGCGTCGTGACGGCCGGCAAGACCGGTACAGCGCAGCGCGCCGCTGGGCAGGCGCCGCATTCGTGGTTCATCGGATTCGCGCCGGGGGGCTCGGGAGCGACGCCGCAGATCGCTGTCGCGGTGCTGGTCGAAGGGGGCGGCAGCGGAGCCGGTCTGGCCGCCCCGATCGGCGGCAAGGTGATGGCGGAATGGCTGAAGCTCGAGGCCGAATGAACCCCTCCGTAACCATGTGGGGTATTGTGTTTGCGAGGGGTCCGAGCCCCTCAGCCCCCTCTGACACGAAGGATTTTGCATGGTGAAGAACGTCCAGGAGCCGGCTGAGCGGGTCGCCGCGAACGTCGAACGGGTCATCGTTGGCAAGCACGCCGAGGTGCGGATGGCCATGGTTTCGCTCCTCTGCGAAGGTCACATCCTCATCGAAGACGTGCCCGGCGTCGGCAAGACGATGCTGGCCAAGGCGATGGCCAAGAGTTTGGGCTGCAGCTTCCGGCGCATCCAGTTCACGCCGGACCTCCTGCCCTCCGACGTCACAGGCCTCTCGATTTTCAATCAGAAGACGCAGGAGTTCGAGTTCCGTCCGGGACCGATCATGGCGCAGATCGTCCTGGCCGATGAGATCAACCGGGCCACCCCCAAGACGCAGAGCGCGCTGCTCGAATGCATGGAGGAGCGCCAGGCAACGATCGATGGCGTGACCTATCCGATGCCCTCACCGTTCCTGGTGATCGCCACCCAGAATCCGATCGAATACGAAGGCACCTTCGCCCTGCCGGAGGCCCAGCTCGACCGATTCATGCTCCGGCTGCGTCTCGGCTACCCGAAAGCCATGGAGGAGCTGGTCATCCTCGACGAGCAGAAGCGCATCCATCCGCTCGAGGAGATCAGCCAGGTGCTCGGCGTCGACGAGCTTCGCCAGATGCAGTCCGCTATCAGGGAGGTCTACGTCGACCAGGCCGTGGCCGAGTACATCGTGCGACTGGTGACCGCCACGCGTGAGCATCCGGACGTCTACCTGGGCGCCTCGCCACGTGGATCGATCAACCTTTACCACGCCGGCCAGGCGTTCGCCGCGCTCGATGGCCGCGACTACGTGATCCCGGACGACGTGAAGCAGTTGGCGGTCGCCGTGCTGGCGCATCGGCTCATCGTCAAGAGCCAGGCGTCGCTGCGCGAGATTGACCCGGACGCGATCGTCCGCGAGATTCTCGCCGAGGTGCCCATCGGCCAGACGTTGAACGTGAGCGCTGCCAGCTAGCGGAGAACACCCGACCATGGGCGGCCTGGCGCGGCAGCTGCGCTTCATCTTCATCGGTACCGTGCTGGTCGTCGCCGCCTTCAGCACGGGCATCACGTTCCTTTTCTTCCTGGTCTACCTGCTCGGTGCGCTGGTCCTCGGCTCGTGGATCTTCGCGCGCCACGGATTGCGCGGCGTCCGCGCCGGCTATCACGTCATGAATCCGCGCGCGCACGTCGGCGAGGTGCTGCAGGCCGTGTATCGCATTGACAATGGCAGCGGGCTGGGCAAGCCGTGGGTCGAGCTGTGGAACGAGTCGTCGCTGCCGGCAACGCTTCCCGGTCGGGTGATCGGCGTGCGCGGGCGTGCCAGCCGGCAGTGGCTGGCCAAGGTAACCCTGTCGCGTCGCGGGAGCTACCGGCTGGGCCCGTTGCGTGTCCGTACCGGCGACCCCTTCGGCCTGTTCACGACCGAGATGGTGGTCGGCCAGCCGACCGGCGTCGTCGTCTTTCCCAAGACC
>JBBSCG010000033.1:0-21940 GCA_038250515.1 Candidatus Limnocylindria bacterium | reverse complement strand
GTGGCGGAGTAGCTCAGTGGTAGAGCAGGGGACTCATAAGCCCTTGGCCGGTGGTTCGAATCCGCCCTCCGCTACCAAACTTCACGTTTCCCGCTCGGCATGGCTTGTCGGAAGCCGCCCGTACCCCCGACCATACCCCTTGACCAATCGAACCAGCCTCAGCCGGCACCCCGTAATGCGGCATCCAGTCGGCGCGCAGCCTCTTCCTGCATGGTCGGTAGGACATGAGAGTAGACGTCGAGCGTGACCTTGACCGAGGCGTGGCCGAGCATTTCCGCGACCACCTTCGGGTTGATTCCCTGAGCGAGTAGCAGGGTCGCGGCGGTGTGCCGTAGGTCGTGGAAGCGGATGACGGGCAATCCGGCCCGGCGCAGCAGCGGCTTGAAGTGGCGCTCGGTGAGGTGGAAGCCGTTCAGCGGTCCACCGAAGCGGTCAGCGAAGACCAGCGACTCCGGCCCGATGCGTACGGCGACCGCAAGCAGCGCCTCTGCTTGTCGCAGGCGGTGGGCTCGCAGCGCATCCACTGCGGAGGCGGTTAGCGCGATCGCACGGCGCCCGGCGGATGTCTTCGGCTCGCCCACCCACCAGCCACGGTTCAGCCGGTAGAGCGTGCGTCGTACCTGAATCCGCGCAGCGTCCAGATCCACGTCCTGCCATTGGAGGCCGAGGAGTTCGCCCGAGCGCATGCCGGTGGTGACTTGGCTGTCCGGATCCGGCCGGCTGAAGAGCTGCCTCGATCAAGGGTGTTGCGCGAGGAAGTCGAGCACCGTCTGCTGTGCGGAGACGACGTATTCCGCAGAGCCCACCGTGAAGAGTTCCGGGCCGGCGGCGGCGGAAGCGAGCAGCACAAGCTGCTTGGGCTCGAGTGCGGCGGCGTACATCGCCTGCGCGTCGCTGCGCGCCTCTGCGTCGGGCTCGTTGCCGGCGATGAACAGCTTCGGTTCGGTGATGGATTGGAGCACCGCCGAGGTGAGGTCATAGGTGGCCGGTCCGCCGCTGGCGATCTGCGGTGCCGAAACCGACACGACGCCCGCAAAGTCGATACCGTCGCGCGATGCGGCCCACAAGCTCGTATGCCCGCCCAGCCCCGCCCCCATGACGAACACCCGTTTCGCGCCATCGGCTTTCAGCGCGTCGGCCGCGAGGACGACGTCGCGCCAGCTTTCGACCTTGTCGAAGTCGCCTCCCGAGCAGCCTCCGTCGTCCTCTGGGCAGTAGCCTCGGAAGTTGAAGGTCAGGACGCGGTAGCCCTGCGCGCGCAACACCTGGGCGAAGGCGAACCACATCGTCTGACCGCGGACGGGGTCCGCGTAATGGGCGAGCACAACGCCCACAGCGCCATCGCCGAACTCTCGTCCCTCGAGGACGACGCCGTCAGGGGTCGTGAGCGAGATTGCGCGCGACCCGGCAAGCTGCGGGTTTTGTTGGCTCGATGGAGAGGCCTGCCCCGAGGTGGTCTGGGAAGCGGCGGCGGGTACAGACGGCCTTGTGGTGGACCCGCCCGGCTGGAGGGAGCTGGACGCCGGCGCGGCGCAGCCCGCAACGAACAGCACGGCACAGGCGCACCGAATGCATTCGCGATAGCTCCGGCGCCGGCTCGCGCGTGCCTGCGCCCTCGCCAGATCGACCAGAGAGGTCACGGTTCATCGCGGAGCCTAGCACAGGCTCGCTGCCCAGCAGGCACGCTACGTCTGGGCATGGTGGGCGGCGGCGGCTCCAGGCCTCCGTGCAGCCGCCAGGAGTGGGATGGCCGGCTGCCCTCGACAGCCTGGGTATGCCACTAAGACTCTTTTGCGTCACAACTCTACGCCGCGTTGGAAGCAACTTGTGATGAGGGGCTGAATGCCTGCTTTAACGGACCTTCTCGCGAACGGTTATCTCCCGAAGGAGCTTCCAACACCGTTCACCGCCACAACATACGCGGCAAGCCTTGCCGCGGCCCCGCCGTCCGTCTTTACCAAAGGTAAGGTCATTCGGCGGCTGTGCACTCACAGGCTCGCACGCCCTGGAATGACGACTCGCGTTCTGGGCATCCCAGACCCTGTCAACTACTACCGACTCGCAAACCTGGTCTCGTCGCATTGGCCACAGCTCGATCGTGTCATCGCCCGATCGAAGTTGTCGCTAACCAGGCCGCTCGACGATCCGTCTCATCATCGCGCGCTTACGCCACAGTCCTTGAGTCTCCACCTCATTAGGGCCCGCCGTCGCCTGTGGTCGCGGCGCCCTGTTGCTTTAGCGACCAGGGCCACGATTACAACGATGACGACCAGCTCGGGAATGCCCACACCATGTTCCTCCGCCTATTCGAATGGAGCGCCAGATGGCGTCCGGCCCTAGTATTGTCCGAAAAACTAGCGCCGTTCGGCATCATTCTTGCCTATGATCTTGCCATGCTCCGATACGTGGCGATTCGGCGCCGCGAGAGACACGCCGCCTGGGGCTTCGGGATTGCCGCCCTCGCGCTGTTGAGCGCATGCTCAGGCGCGGCCACCTCACCCATCGGCTCCTCGTCGCGCGCCGGGATGGCGACACTCCAGGCGACAGCAACCCCGGGGATCAGCGCCAGCACAGAGCCAGCGGCTTCGCCACCAGCCGGCGCCATCACGGTCGAGATGGCCGGCCCGCCTCCTCACTTCGTCCCCGCCGCCATCACCGCTCCCGCCGGCGACCTTGTCTTCTTCCTCCACAACCGCTCTCAGGGAATCCACACGCTGGCGATCGGCCGTGAGCTGCACAAGGCGCTGGCCGCCAGCGGCAGCGTGACGCAGCGGAAGGCGGCCGTGTTCACGGTCAAGGGTCTGCGAGCGGGTGACTACATCCTCTGGTGCACCATCGACGGCCATGCGGAGGAGGGGATGGTCGGCACCTTGACCCTGAAGTAGGGGCATTCACGGGGCCGGGCTCCGTTGCGCCGGAGGGCATCGCGGGTTTATCGGTCGGCCGATAACCCAGCTGCTCACCTAGGTGAGCAGTGGAGATGCCGAGCGCGTCAGGCGACCCGGCCCCTAGTTATGCAATCTGATACATTGCAGAACCTCACGATCGCCACGAACGAGTTTCGCGGCAACGGCGCCGCGGAGCGGACCGAGTACCACAATCTCGTGGCGTGGAATCGGCTCGCCGAGATCTGCGGCCAGTTCCTGTCGAAGGGCCAGCTGATCGATGCCCAGGGCCGGCTCCAGACCCGCCAATGGGACCAGGATGCCAGCGTACGTTACTGTCGTCGCCGTTTCGTTGGAAATGCTCTCCCGTCGCCGCGGCGGGCCTGGACGGAGTTCGTACCCCCTTTCGTACCCCTCGAGATCTGCCGTCGCATAGGCTCGAAGAGGCTCACCGTGGGAAACTACGGACAAATGGGACGCTTGACACGCGCCGGCGCGAATCCGCCCTCCGCTACCAACCCTGACCCTCGGGACGTGCTCGCGCGCGCCGTCGCCAACGCCGCCGACTGGCTGGCGATCCCCGACGGCGCCTTCCTGCTCCTGGCAGTTTCGGGTGGGCCCGATTCCATGGCGCTCCTGCACGGCACTGCGCAGCTCGCACCAGAGCGCAACTGGGATTTGACGGTCGCCCACCTGGACCACGGCCTGCGCGACGACTCGCCCGATGACGCCGCCTTCGTGGCGGCCGCCGCCGAGACGCTCGGTCTTCGGTGGGAGGTGCGTCGCGTCGACGTCAGCGCACTGGCCGCGGCGGAGGGCCGTACGCTCGAGGATGCCGGGCGCGAGGCGCGCTATCGGTTCTTCGAGGAGATCGCGGCGCCCGACGCGCTTATCGCAACCGGCCACACGGCCGACGACTCGGCCGAGACGATTCTGCTCAACCTGCTGCGCGGCAGCGGGCTGTCGGGAGTGAGCGGCATCCCGGCGCGGCGCGGCCGGATCGTTCGTCCGCTGCTGAGCGCACGTCGCGCTGACCTGCGCGCGGCGCTCGACGCAGCGAACATCGCTTACCTGACCGATCCGAGCAATGCCGACCTCGGCTATGCCCGCAATCGCATCCGTCATGAGGTGCTGCCGGCCATCGAACGCATCAACCCGGCTGCAGTCGAGGCGCTGCTGCGTTTCGGTCGGCTGGCGGCCGACGACGACGCGCTCCTCGACGGGCTCGCCGCCGCCGAGCTCGAGCGCCGCGTCGCCGACGAAGGGATCGACTGGCATGAGCCGCCGGGACGTGCCATTGGTCGACGGATCCTCCGGCAGGCCATCGGGGATCCGGCACCCAGCGCCGAGCGCATCGATGCGCTGCTGCACGCCGCCGAAGGCTCACGCGGTGGTCTCACCGTGGAGCTTGGCGGTGGACGGGAGGCATCAGTCAGGAAGCGAATCATTCGTTTGAGATGATCCGAGTGTGCCGGCCGTGCGTACTGGTACTGAGACGCATCGGTCAACAGGCTGATCGGGCTGTTTGTTCGACCATCGGCGCCAACCTATACTTGCGCGGCCTGCATTGTGCAGGCGGGGCCGATGCACCTCATCGGTGCCCTTCCACACCGAGGCTAGAAGAGATTAATTTTGAGCAGCCGACTCGTTCGCAATAGCGTCGTGCTCGTCGTTCTCGCCGTCTTCGGGCTCGCACTGCTCTGGACATACGTCGTCGATTCGGGACAGCAAACCCCGTACACCTACAGCCAGCTCCTGACCGATGCCAAGGCCGGCAAGGTCGAGCAGATCACCATGGATGGCGAGAAGCTGACGGTCAAGGTCAGTGGTTCTAAGGAACCGAAGACCGCGACAGCACCTCCGAACGCGGACGGCAGCGTCCTCATCAATCAGGTGTGTGCGGCGGCGGGCATCTCCGACATCGCTGAATGCAGCCGTCAGATCAGCTTCAACCCGGTCGAGCCGAGTGCCGCTGGTGGGATCCTGACCCTGCTGCTCACCGCCTTCCTACCGGTCCTCCTCATCGGCGGCGTCATCTTCTTCATGATGCGGCAGGCGCAGGGCACCAATAACCAGGCCATGAGCTTCGGCAAGAGCCGGGCACGCATGTTCCTGGGCAACAAGACGGTCGTCACGTTCAATGACGTGGCGGGCGTCGATGAGGCCAAACAGGAGCTGACCGAGGTGGTCGAGTTCCTGAAATACCCCGAGAAGTTCAACTCGCTCGGCGCGCGCATTCCGCGTGGCGTGCTGCTGGTCGGTCCTCCGGGAACCGGCAAGACGCTGCTCGCGCGAGCGGTGGCCGGCGAGGCGGGCGTGCCCTTCTTCTCGATCTCCGGCTCGGAGTTCGTCGAGATGTTCGTGGGCGTCGGCGCTTCGCGCGTTCGCGATCTGTTCGAGCAGGCGAAGCGCAATTCGCCGTGCATCGTGTTCGTCGATGAGATTGACGCGGTCGGACGCCAGCGCGGCGCCGGGCTGGGCGGCTCGCACGACGAGCGTGAGCAGACGCTCAACCAGATCCTGGTCGAGATGGACGGCTTCGACACGAATACCGGCGTGATCGTGGTGGCCGCCACCAACCGGCCGGACGTGCTCGATCCGGCGCTGCTGCGGCCGGGCCGCTTCGACCGCCAGGTCGTGCTCGATCGGCCTGACATCCGTGGTCGTCGCGAGATTCTCAACGTGCACATCAAGGGCAAGCCGCTCGACAAGACGGTCGACCTCGATGCGCTGGCGCGTCGTTCTCCGGGCTTCTCGGGCGCTGATCTGGCCAACCTCGTCAACGAGGCGGCCATCCTCGCCGCGCGCCACAACAAGAAGTCGGTCGGCATGACCGACTTCAACGAGGCGGTCGATCGTGTCATCGCCGGACCGGAGCGTCGCAGCCGACTGATCAGCGACGAGGAGAAGGAGATCATCGCCTACCACGAGGGTGGTCACGCTGTTGTGCAGCGCGTGCTTCCCAAGTGCGACCCGGTGACCAAGGTCACGATCGTGGCGCGAGGCATGGCGCTGGGCTACACCATGAGCCTCCCTCAGGAGGACCGATACCTCCACAGCAAGACCGAGTTCGAGGACAAGATCGCCGGCATGCTCGGCGGCAACGTCTCCGAGCAGCTGGTCTTCGGCGATACGACCACCGGGTCGTCGAATGACCTCGAGAAGGCCACCAGCGTGGCTCGGGCCATGGTGACCCAGTACGGGATGAGCGAGAAGCTCGGGCCGCTGACCTTTGGCAAGAAGGAGGAGATGATCTTCCTGGGCCGCGAGATCAGCGAGCAGCGCAACTACTCGGACGAGGTTGCCGCCAAGATCGACTCGGAGGTGCGCCAGATCATCGACCGAGCCTACGATCGTGCCAAGGACGTGCTCACCACGCACCGCGCGGTGCTTGACAAGCTCGCCGACGTGCTGATCGAGAAGGAGACGATCGAGTCGGAGGAGTTCGAGTCGCTCTTTGAAGGCGTGGTTCCGCCTCGTGGCTCCGTCAAGCCAGCTGCTGCCGAAGACGAAGCGGCGAACGAGGCTGAGCCTGAGGAGGCCGGCGAGCCGGGTGAGGGCGAGGAGACGCCACGTCGTCGTCGTCGGGGTCCGGCGCCACAGCCAGCGTAACCCGCACTCGTTCCAGTTCTTTAGAGGCCCGGTCGAGATGACCGGGCCTCTTCGTTGCCTGCGCTCCGAGTCGAGCCTGTTCTCCAAGCCAGCTCACTCGGGTGTCGCCTAGTCCCGATCGGGCCATTTCGAAGGCCGGGACACTGGTCGTATACTCGCCACGTGTTGCGGGCACGCGCATCCCACCGTCGCCGAGGAGTTTTGACAGACACATGATCGACGAGCCGATCGCGGAGTCCACGCCGGCGAGGAAGAACTGGCAGCTCGAGGTGGGTGAGGGAACCCTCAACCCGCGCTCGGCGCTCGACGTGCTGACCAACCTGAATGAGCGAATCGCCTCGGGCAACATCGACGAGTTCCAGCCGATCGCCACCGGCTTCGTGCCGCTCGACAAGACGATCGGTGGCGGGCTGCGGCCCGGCGAGCTGATGCTGATCGGCGGCGCGCAGGGCCAAGGCAAAACGACCATGGCGCTGCAGATGGCGCGCAACGCGGCGGCATCGGGCCAGGCGACTGCGCTGTATGTGTGCTTCGAGCATGAAGAGGAATACCTGATCCAGCGGCTGATCGCGATGGAATCGGCGCTCGCGCATCTGCCCAAGAAGACTGGCGCGGTCAAGATCCAGGACGTCAAGCGGGAGGTCCTCGGCAGCTACACCGCATCGGCCGAGGCAGGCACGCGCGCCAAGCTCGGCGCCAACGCGCGCCTGCGGCCGAGCCTCGAGCGCATCGCCCGATACGGCAGCAGCCTCTTCCTCATGCGCGGCACAGCGACGCAGAGCACCATCGAGAATCTTCGGGCTTTGGTGCAGGAGCATCGCGGCGGCGACGACGGCCGGCGGCTGATCCTGTTTGTCGACTACCTCCAGAAGGTGCCCGTCATCCCCGAGCCCGCCGACGAGGCGGAGAAGGTGACGCGCATTGTCAGCGGCCTGAAGGACATCGCACTCAGCTCCGAGATTCCCGTGGTGGCCATCGTGGCCGCCGATCGCGAGGGCCTCAAGGCGCAGCGCCTGCGCAACCACCACCTGCGCGGCAGCAGCGCGATCAACTACGAGAGCGACATCATCCTGATCCTGAACGACAAGTACAACATCGTCGCCAAGGTGAATATCGAGTTCAATCCGTACCAGGCGCAGCGCTATCGCGACTGGATTGTGGCCAGCATCGAGAAAAACCGCGGCGGGCAGGACAACATCGACCTCGAGTACGAGAAGCTGTTCGAGTACAGCTGCTTCGATCCGACGGGTCGCCAGACGTCGGAGAAGCTGATTGAGGAGCGGCTCTACAACGACTGAGTCGGCGACTGATGCCCTCGGCGACTACGCGCGGCGGTGCCCATGCGGCCCAGGATCTGGTAGATCTCGGTCCGATAGCCGATCCCCGATGCCGTGCGACTGAGCCAGCGCAGGTAATCGGGGTCCTGGCGCGCCACGTCGGGCAGCGTCCAGCCGGCGTATCGGCCGAAGGACAGCACGCTTCCATTCGGTGCAGGCGACACGCGCTCGGCGAGGGAGGCGCGCCGCGTCGTCGGGTTGCGCAGTTGGGCGTGCGCCTCGTTGATCTCGCGCATGCGTCGTGCCGCATAGGTGGATCCGTCCCGATCGGGGTGGTATTTCGACGCCAGCGCTCGATACGCTGCGCGAATCACCTCCGGCTCGGCGGTCGGCTGCACCTGGAGCACGCGATGCGCATCGGTCGTCAACATGAGCCGAAGCATCGGTCATTGGCCTGCTCGCTTCCATCGCCATTTCGTCATCCCGCGCGAACGCGCAAATCGGTTGACCGAACCTTTCCGCCCAGGTGCGGTGCGATGCAGTACTCGAATGGGTCATTCGGTTGGGCACTCGGTCTGCGGTACGCTTAGGCCGATGTCTTCCAACCTTCGTGCGGTGTTCCTCGATATCGGCGACACCGTGATGCGCCCGAATCCGTCGTGGGAGCACGTCTACGCGGTGGCCTTCGCCGAGTACGGCATCGAGGTCACCGCCGACGATCTGCGGCCGGCACTGCGTAAGGCATATCACCATGGCGGCTGGGGCTTTGACGAGGGGTTCGAGCCGACGCAGGAGACGAGCTACCGTCGGACGGTCGAGATCGATCAGGCGGCCATCGCCGAGCTCCATTTGGGACCGATGCCGGACGCCTTCTTCCGACGCCTTTCGCAACTGTTCACCCTGACGAGCAACTGGCACGTTTTTCCCGATACGCTGCCGGTGCTCGAGGCGCTGCATGAGCGAAGGCTGGTGATCGGCGCGGTCAGCAACTGGGTCTGGAACCTGCCCGAGCTGCTGCACGCGCTCGAGCTGGTCGGCCAGTTCGACTTCATCGCGGCGAGCGCACGCGTCGGCTTTGAGAAGCCGCATCCGGCGATCTTCCGCCATGCCCTCAAGCAGGCCGATGTCCCGGCTGCCTCCGCCATCCACGTCGGCGACCACCTGGACGCCGACGTGCGCGGAGCGGAGGCGGTCGGGATCAGTGGTGTGCTGATCGACCGCGCTGGGCGATATGGCGCCGACGAGGTCCCGGACGACGTTTCGGTGATCCGCTCACTGGAGGAGCTGCTGCCGATTGTGGATGCGCGGCTTGGCCGGCGTGGGCGGCTCGCCGGATGAGCGGCGCTGCGACCGACCATTGGCGTTGCTTCGTCGGCGTCCCCATCGGCGAGGAGCTGCGCGGCGAGCTGGCAGCCTACGTCGCTCGGTTGCGCGAACGTCCTGACGCCCGCGCGCTGCGCTGGTCGGACCCCGCCGGATGGCATGTGTCGCTGGCGTTCCTTGGTTCAGTGTCGCCGGAGGCGATTCCCGCTGTCACCCGCGCCTTGAAGGGCGTGGCCGCGGCTCATACGGTGTTTTCGGCCAAGAGCGGCGGCGTCGGTGCCTTCCCCACGCCGCGTGACATGCGGGTGCTGTGGTACGGCATCGATGACGCCGCCGGTCGCCTGCATTCGATGGCCTCTGACGTTCGAGCGGCGCTGCTGCTGGAGGATGCGAAGTTCCGCGCGCACCTCTCCCTGGCACGCTCGCGCGAGGCGGGGCGAGGAACGATGTCGCTCGGCACCATTGCCGGCGAGGCAGGGGATCCGCCGCGCGGCGAGATCCGCGTGGATCGGCTGGAGCTGTATCGCAGTCATGTCAGCAAGGGGCCGGCGCAGTACGAGGTGCTCGCGTCGGTGCCATTGGCGAGGCCGTAGGAGAGTCACATGTTCGAGCGTGTCCTTGTTCTGCCACGCGATCAGGTCCCGGGTGGCTGCGACTTCATCGGTGTGCGATCAACCGACCACACCGTCCTTGCCGACCTGCAACAGGCGGTCGCCGCGCACGGTCGCTTCGTGGATCGGCCGTTGGCTGAAGACGACCCGACCCACAAGCAGCTCATTCCGTATGTCGTGGTGCGCGACGGCGATCGCGTCTTCTTGATGGAGCGCACGGAGGCAGGCGGGGACGCGCGGCTGCACCGCAAGGCGAGCCTCGGGGTGGGAGGGCATCTCAACCCGGTCGATGAGGGCGAAGATTCACTGACCGATGGGCTCCGCCGAGAGTGGAGCGAGGAGCTTTCCGCGGATTGGGACCCCGATTTCCAGCTGATGGGCATGCTCAACGATGACTCGAATCCGGTCGGCGCGGTGCACCTGGGCGTCGTCTTCAGCGTCGAGGCCGAAGGGCGGCCCGTCGCCGTTCGCGAGCACGACAAGCTTGTCGGGCGCTGGGCGACGGTTGCGGAGATCCGTGCGGCGTGGGACCGGCTGGAGACCTGGTCGCAACTCGTGGGGGAGCATTTGTTCGGGCGCTAGTACGAGCCAGCCTGCACGCGAAGCTGCAACTGTCGCTGCGATTCGCGGTAATCCGGCCGAATCGGTGACGGCGGACCCCTCGGCCACGGCGGCAGGCCGAAAGAGGCGCCAATGGGGGTGAGCGACCGCTTGCGTATACTCGATGCATGATCCGGCCCGTTCAGCGTCTGGTGTCAGTGACAGCGCTGGCGCTCGGGCTTTTCGCTCTCGCGGCGCCCTCGCTGGGTGCCGGCGACCACATCACGCGGCTGCATCTGACCGGCACCATCGACCAGGTCAACGCCGCGTACATCCAGGAAGGCATCAAGTCCGCGGGCGAGGGCGGCGCGGCGGCCGTGCTGATCGTCATCGATTCGCCGGGCGGCGACCTGAAGAGCGAGGGCGACATCGTCCGGGCGATCCTCGCCAGCAACGTCCCCGTCATCAGCTGGGTGGCTCCGGAGGGCGGACGCGCAGGCAGCGCGGCGACCTTCGTGACGCTTGCGGCGGACGTGGCCGGCATGGCGCCCAACACCAACATCGGTGCGGCGTCGGTCATCAGCGGCTCCGGCGAGGATCTGCCCGACACCCTGGCGCGCAAGGTCACCAACGACTCGGTGGCGCAGATTCGTCAGCTGGCGGATCGCCAGGCGCGCAACGCGGATTGGGCCGAGAGCGCGGTGCGCGACGCAGCCAGCATCAGCGCGGCCGATGCGGCGGGCATGAAGCCACCGGTGGTCGACTTCGTGGCAGCCGATGAGCAGCAGCTGATGGCCGCCATCGACAAAGGCCAGCGCGCGGACGGCCACGCCTATACCTTCGAGGGACAGCCGCTGCCGAAGCTGAGCGCGCTATCCATCACCGATGCGAACATGAACCTCGGACAGTCTTTCCTGCACCTTCTGTCCGATCCGAACATCGCTTTCATCCTGTTCACGGTCGGCTTCTACGGCATCCTGGCCGAGCTGTTCCACCCGAACTTCGTGTCCGGCACGCTCGGCGCCATCGCCATCTTGCTGGGCTGGATCGGCTCGAACAGCCTGCCGCTGAACGTTGGGGGGTTGCTGCTGATTCTGCTGGGCATCGGCCTGTTGATTCTCGAGCTGAATGTCACCAGTTATGGACTGCTGACGATTGCCGGGATCGTCTCGTTCGCGCTCGGCGCCTTCGCGCTCTACACGCGGGTCGACGTGCCCGAGGTCGTTCAGATCCAGGTCAGCCCGATTCTGATCATTGGCGCAGTGTTGGTGACCCTGGTCTATTTCTTCGTCCTGCTTCGCTCGCTGCTCCAGATGCGACGCCGATTCCCTGCGGTCCTGCCAATGGCCGGAGTGATGGGCGCCATCGGTACGGCGCAGACGCTCATCGCGCCCACGGGGATCGCCTATGCTGCCGGCGAAGCGTGGTCGGCGCGAGCCCGCGAGGGAGACATCCATCCCGGAACCCCCGTGCGCGTGGTGGGGGTCAGGGGTCTCGAGCTGATCGTTGAGCCGGCGGGCGCCGGCGCAGCGCCCCCCGCAGAGGAGAACCCGAGCCATGTCGTTCAGTGATCCCGTCGGCCTGATCATTCTGCTCATCGGTCTGGCGATCCTGCTGGCCCTGATCCGCAGCATCGTGCACATTGTTCGCGAGTACGAGCGCCTGGTCGTCTTCTTCTTCGGGCGCATCCAGGGCGCACGCGGACCGGGGATCATCATCCTCATCCCGTTCGTGCAGCAGGCCGTCAAGGTCGACCTGCGCGAACGGTTCATCGAGGTCCCGCAGCAGACCTGCATCACGCGCGACAACGCGCCGATCTCGATCGATTTCCTCGTGTATTCGAAGGTGTTCGATCCGACTGAGACGGTTGTCGCCGTGACCGATTTCACCGGTGCCTCGCAGGCGCTGGCCGCGACCACGCTGCGTGCCGTGATCGGCGACATCCCGCTCGACGACGTGCTCGCCAAGCGCGAGGAGATCAACCACATCCTGCGCGCCAAGCTCGACGAGGTGACCGAGCGCTGGGGCGTCAAGATCACCAGCGTCGAGATCCGGGAGATCGTGCCGCCGCGCGACATCCAGGACGCGATGAACCGCCAGATGAGCGCCGAGCGCAACCGGCGCGCGGTGATCACCGAGTCGGAGGGCGCACGCCAGTCCACGATCAACGTGGCCGAGGGTGACAAGCAGTCGAACATCCTGCGGGCTGAGGGCGAGCGTCAGTCGCAGATCCTGCGAGCGGAGGGCTTCAGCAACGCGCTGCGCACCATCTTCGCCGCCGCCGAAGGGATCGACGAGAAGACGATGGCGCTGCAATACCTTGAGGCGCTCAAGGCACTCGGCGCCAGCAGCTCGACGAAGTGGATCCTGCCGATGGAACTCTCCGAGCTCACAAGGCCGATGACCGACGCCATGCGCGTCGCGCGCACGGGCGGCGACGCTCCGGGGGGCGCGTCGACTGGCGGGTAGCCTCCGTTGAGCCGAGGGCGGCATACGCGCGGCCTCGCCGCCTGGCTGGGGCGCATCGTCGGTGCGGTCGCGGCTGGCTACCTGGGCTACGTTTCGCTGGCCGGCTCGCGGCGGCTGGTGCATCCGGACCGGCGTCCGTTTGAACCGATGCAGGGCCTGCCGGCGAGCCCGGCCGAGCTGGGACTGGCCTACGAGGACGTCCGCTTCACGACCGATGACGGCGTCACGCTCTCCGGCTGGTTCGTCCCCGCCGGCCGTGCGACATGCAGCGCGGTGATCGTGCTGCATGGGTTCACCGGGCATCGGCTGAACGAGTTGGCCGCATTCGTCCCGTGGCTGCAGCCGCGCTACAACGTCCTGCAGTTCGACTTCCGGGGCCATGGGGTGAGCGGATCCGGCTCGATCACGCTGGGGTCGCGCGAACGGCGCGATGTCTCCGCCGCGGTGCGCTTCCTCGAGGGTCGTGGGCTGGGTCCGCTGGCGCTGATGGGCCTGTCGATGGGCGCGGCCGTGGCGATTCTCGCGGCCCCGGATCTGCCGGTGGCCGCGGTCGTGGCCGATGCGGCGTTCGCCGAGCTGCGAAATCCGGTGGCGAATCGGATGCGCGCGGAGGGCTATCCGCTCGCAGGTCTCGCCTCGTGGATCATCGTGGTGGCGGCCAGCCTGCGGGCGCGGGCGCGCCTGCTGTCGCCGATCGACCGCGTCGCCAGGATCGCGCCACGTGGTCTCCTGATCATTGCGCCGCGGGAGGATCGGCTGATCGACTACACCCAGTCGCTGCGCCTGTACGACGCTGCGCGGCAACCGAAGGAGCTCTTCGTCGTGCCGGGCGCCGAGCACGCCATGGCCCGCTGGGTCGCGGGTCGGGAGTACGAACGGAGGGTGCTTTCCTTTCTGGAGCAGCATCTATAATCGCCGCGCTGCGGGCGGTGTTCCCGGGCACCGTTACATTTTCCAAATCCCGGTCGGTTCGAGGACTTGCATGGCTGCCACCAAGGTCCTGGTCGTCGACGATGATCTGAACATCCAGCGCGTCCTGGTCTTCACCCTCAAGCAGGAAGGCTTCGAGGTGATCGTTGCCTCCGACGGCGCCACCGGCGTCGAGATGGCCAAGAGCGCCGAGCCGGACCTCATCCTGATGGACGTCTCGATGCCGAAGCTGAACGGCTATGCGGCGACGCAGCAGATTCGCGTCGCCGAGCAGGGACGCCGGGTGCCGATCATCATGCTCACCTCCGAGGCGGACGTGGGCGAGCGCGTCAAGGGACTGCGAGCCGGCGCCGACGACGACATCGTCAAGCCGTTCCATCCACTCGAGCTGATGGCCCGCATCAAGGCCCTGCTGGCGCGGAGCCGTGGGGGAGCGCCCAGGACCGATCAGGAGCAGGCAACGCTCGGCCGGCTGTGCGTGTTCTACGGCGCCAAGGGCGGCGTGGGAACCACCACGATCGCGATCAACACGGCCATCGCCCTGAGTCGCGACCTGAAGCGGCGCACCGGGCTGGTCGATGCGAACCTGCAGTTCGGCGACCTGCGCGTCTTCCTGGACGTCGGTCTCGATACTGCCTCGATCGTGAATGCCATCGGCGAGCCCGATCTCGACAGCGACCTGCTGCACAAGCTGACGGTCAAGCACCACACCGGCATCGAGCTGCTGCTGGCGCCGCCGTCGCCGGAGGCGGCAGACATCGTGGTCGAGCGCCAGCGCACCCACCCCGAGGCACTGAGCAACGTACTGAACCTGTCCCGCAAGCTGTTCGACTACACCATGGTGGACATGGTGAAGACGATCGACGACTTCAACCTTCAACTGTTCGACGAGGCCGATGTAATCTTCGTGGTGATGACCGCGGACCTCTCCTGCCTTAAGAACGTGCGACTCGTGCTCGAGACGATGGCCAGTCTCGGCTACGAGCGCAGCAAGGTGCAGCTCGTCCTCAATCGATCCAACGCGTACACCGGCATCAATGTGAACAATGCCGAGGCGGCCCTTGGGCGCAAGATCGATTACCAGATCATCAACGAGTACCGCGGCGCCATCAGCGCACTGAACTCCGGCGAGCCGTTCATGTCGTCCCGTCCCGACGGACCGCTGGGACGCAGCGTCACCGAGTTCGCGCGGGCTCTCGACGCCGAGCTCGCCGCGGAGGCCCTGGCCACCGGATAGCCCGCGACAGATAAGCGGCTGGTAATGGCCCAGTAACGACCGATGCGTAGGCTGGCAACGCCGGTCGGCGCTGGAGTTTGGGAGGCGAGCAGGCGCACGGCCGGCGCTTCAACCCCGCCCCGCCCCGCTTCCCCTGAAGGTGATCGATGCTGGCCCAGACGCTCAGCGCATCGGTCCTTGGTGTCGACGGCGTGCCCGTCCGCGTCGAGGTCGACGTCGCCTTCGGCCTGCCAGGCCTGACCGTCGTCGGGCTTGCGGGAAATGCGGTGCAGGAGGCTCGCGAGCGCGTTCGCAGCGCCATCCGCAACAGCGGCTTCGAGGTTCCGGCTCGCAGGATCACGGTCAATCTCGCACCAGCCGATCTGCCGAAGGAAGGCACCGGCTACGATTTGGCCATTGCCATCGGCATCCTCGCCGCGTCGGGCCAGTTGCGCGACGCGGCGATGCACGAGACCGCTCTCATTGGCGAGCTTGCCCTCGACGGCGGCCTTCAGCCGGTGCCCGGTGTGATGGCCCTCGTGGCCGCGGTGCGAGCGGCGGGCATCTGCAGCGTCGTGGTCGCGTGCGGCAGCGAAGCCGAGGCGGCGGCTGTGCGCGGTGTCGCGGTGCACGCGGCGGCCACACTCGGTGAGGCGATGGGCCACCTGTCGGGCATCCATCCACTCAGCGCGGTCATACCTACGCAGCTGCCGGTCTGGGAGCCACAACGCGGACAGCCAGATCTCGCCGAGGTGATCGGTCAACCGCTGGCTCGCCGTGCACTGGAGATCGCGCTCGCAGGACGACACAACCTGGCGCTGTGCGGGCCGCCCGGCGTCGGCAAGACGCTGATCCTGCGCTGCGCCGCCGCGCTGCTGCCTCCGCTCGACGACGACGAGGCGATCGAAGTCAGCCGCATCTACTCCGTCGCCGGGCTGGTCGATCGCCGACGACCGTTGACGCGTGCGCGGCCGTTTCGCGCGCCGCACCACACGACCTCGACACAAGCCCTGGTCGGCGGCGGCCCACGGGTTCGCCCAGGCGAGGCCTCGTTGGCCCATCGCGGCGTGCTCCTGCTGGATGAGGCGCTGCAGTTCCGCTCCGACGCGCTCGAGGCGCTGCGACAGCCACTCGAGGCGGGCATGGTCTCCATTGCGCGGGTCGATGGGGCGCTGGAGCTCCCGGCCCGATTCACCCTGCTGACCGCATTCAACCCGTGCCCATGCGGCTGGAAGGGCTCGCAGAGTCAACTGTGCCGCTGCGATGAGAGCGTGGCCCGCCGCTACGCAGCGCGTCTCTCCGGACCGCTGCGCGACCGCATCGACCTGTGGGTGCAGATGGCCGAACCAAAGCGCCGCATATCGGCGCCGGACGGCAACGAGCCAAGTGCCGCGGTCGCGGCGCGCATCGGCGCCGCCTGGAAGCTGCAGCGCGAGCGCCAGCAGGTCGCCAACGCAGAGCTGGCGACCGGTCAGCTCGGAGCGGGCAATGGCTTCACGGCCGACGTGCTGGTCGAGCTCGAGCAGCGAGCGCGGCGCTTCCGCTTGTCGCCGCGACGTGCGCAGCGCATGGCGCGCGTGGCCCGGACTATCGCGGATCTCGAGCGTAGCGACGACGTGTTCAGCGAGCACCTGCGCGAGGCGCTGGCATATCGACCGGAGGTGGCGGCGTGATCGGGGTCGCGGCGGGCGGGCCTCGCGGAGCCGCGCTGCGCAGCTCTGTCGGGGGTCAGGATTTGCGGTCGGAGACTCGCAGCGAGCGATCGGCATGGCATGAGCTCGACCTGGCGAGCATCGACCCGCCGACGGATCGGCCGTTCTGGATCGCGCTGTCGCAGGTTCCCGGCGTGGGCCCCATCGGCTTCGCGCGGCTGCTGCGTCGCTACGGCAGCGCCAGCGCCGCGTGGGCGGCCGGTCCGCTGATGCTCGACGAGCTGCCACGCGTGCCGGAGGACGCGGGCCTCGGGCTGAGGCGGTTGCGACGCGAGGGCGCGCTGACTGTCGCGCGACGGGTCGAGACGGTCACCGAGAAGCTCGGCGGCGAGGTGCTCACCGCTCTCGACGCTCGCTATCCAGCCGCGCTGGCGCGGCTGGATGCCCTCCCTCCCGTCCTGTTCGCCTCGGGCGACCTGACCTCGCTCGATGCGCCGTGCGTCGCTGTCGTCGGCACGCGGCGCGCCAGCGGATACGGCCGCTCCACTGCCACGGAGCTGGCGGATGAGCTTGCGCGTGTCGGCGTAACGGTCGTCTCGGGGCTTGCCCTGGGGATCGACGGCGAGGCGCATCGCGCCGCCGTCGCGGCGGGTGGTCGGAGCGTGGCGGTTCTGCCCTCGCCGCTGGATCGCATTTATCCGCCGCGCCACCGCGGGCTTGCGGCTGACCTGGTCACCGGTGGCGGAGCGCTTCTTTCTGAGCTCGCCCCCGGGCAGCGCGCGGGACGGCCCGACTTTGCCCGGCGCAATCGGATCATCGCCGGACTCGCCATGGCTGTGGTCGTCGTCGAGGCCCCGGACCACTCCGGTGCGCTGCTGACGGCGAGTGCGGCGATTGTCTACGACAAGGAGCTGTACGCGGTTCCCGGCCAGATCGACGCGGTCGCGTCGCGGGGCTGCAACCGGCTGATCGCTGATCAGCAGGCAATCCTGGTGACGTCGGCCGCGGCCCTGCTGCAGCGCATCGGCGCGCAACGCGGCGAGGTTCCGGTGGCCGTCAGCAGTCTCTCGGAGGCGGAGGCTCGGGTGCTCAACGGACTGCTGTCGAAGAGCGGTTCGATTGAGGAGCTGATGGACCGTACGCAGCTCGCAACGGGGGCACTGGCCAGCTCGCTGACGCTGCTCGAAGCACGCGGATTGGCGACGTCATACGGCGGCGCAACATTCCATGCCACACTTGCAGCGCGTCGGATCGGCCGCACGGCCTGACAAGGCATCCGGTGATGCCGTTATACTGCCCCCGCCATTGCGGCCTGCCCGGTGTCCATGGGGAGGTCAGTCCCGCCAGGAGTCTTGTCTATTGCATCCGATCCGTAACGTCCGCGCGGCGTTCCGCGCCCCGTTCGAATCGCTTGGCTATCTGCTGAGCAAGCATCGAGCCGTCACCCGCGTCTCGGTCGCTGCCGTCGCTCTCTCGCTCGTCTTCGTGGTCTCCCAACAGGGAGTCAGCCGCGCCGGTCCTGAGCCGGCTGTGGCGGCACCACGTTCGATCCTCCCCGACAACATCGGGGTTGGGGTCGCCACCGACGCATCGGTCACCATTCCATTCGATCGTCCGGTCGACCACGCCTCGGTCGAGGCCGGGCTGTCAGTGCTTCCGGAAGCCGCCGTGACCTTTACCTGGAGCGCCGATGGGCGACGTGTCCAGGTCACGCCGCGTCGTCTGTGGACGACCGATGAGCGGTACCTGTTGATCCTGCCGTCGGGCATGCGATACCAGGACGGCGCTCGAGCGAGCGCCGCCACGCGGCTGAGCTTCACCACCGAGACCGCGCCCACGGTTCGCGACTTCCAGCTGCAGTACGTTCCGGAGGACCCCGCGCGCCTGAGCGTCACGACGACCGACACGCTGAGCGAGTACGCACCGCGTAGCGAAGGCGCAATCGCGAGCGCAATCGAAGAGCGCAACCGTGACGACGTGACGCGGCCGGCGCCCAAGGACACGGCGGACCAGGTGAGCGCGCACACGAAGATCTCGATCGAGTTCAGCACGCCCATGAATCCCGACGAGGTCGCGGATAGCTTCTCGGTCAATCCGACGGTCAATGGCGACCTGAGCTGGCAGGGCCGCATCCTGGTCTTCACCCCGTCCGCGCCGCTCAAGCCGGGAGCCCGCTACGCCATCAGCGTCGCGGGGATCCACGACAGCGTGGGGAATCCGCTGGGCGGCGACACGAACTTCTCGTTCACGACGGTCACCGCCGGGCAGATGATCAAGGTGCGTCCGAAGTCGGGCGACACGAACGTCAAGCCTGAGCAGGTTGAGCTCTGGTTCTCGCAGCCGATGGAGACCGAGCGCACCGGCACGGCCTTCAGCCTCACCGATTTGACCACCAAGGGCGACGTGGCCGGCGCGGTTAGCTGGAACGGGGCCAAGACACAGCTGCGCTTCCTGCCCAAGAAGGCGCTGGCCAAGGGTCATGCCTTCCGGGTCAATGTCGGCAGGGGAGCGCTCGACGGTGACGGCAACACGGTGACGCTCACCTCGACCTTTACAACGACGGCGCCACCTGCGCCAAAGGTTGCGCCGCAGCCGAGCCAGGTGAGGTCGACCACGCGCAGCACCTCCGCGCCCCGGCCGGCGGCGCCCGCACCGGCTCCATCGTCGAGCGCGGTCGGCTATGCCCTCAACCAGATCAACGTTGCCCGAGGGGCGTACGGCTTCCGGGGCATGAGCCTCGATGGCGCCGTCTCGGCGGTCGCCAACGCGCACGCCTGGGACATGCTGCGCTACGGATACTTCAGCCATACCGGACGTGACGGGTCGACGGTTCGCACGCGGCTGTCGCGTGCCGGCGTTCCGTACAGCCACGCAGGCGAGAACCTCTGCTACCGCGCCGGGATGAGTGTCCAGGGGACGCTGAATTGGTGCCACGCGCAGTACATGGCCGAGCCGTACCCGGGTGTGTACAACCACATCGGGAACATTCTCGATCCCAATTTCCGGCGGCTCGGCGTCGGCATTGCGGCAAGTGGCGGCAAGGTCTACGTCGTCTGGGACTTCGCGGGCTGACCGATGCGGCCGCCTTCGGCGGCCGGTCGTTCCGCCTCAGGGTGAGGGCACTCGCAGCCCAAGCGGCCGGTAACGGACCGGGAGGAGGCGGGTGCTACACTCCGGCCTCGTATGCCACGCAAGAACACTTTCGGCAATGATCTTGTCATCGTCGAGTCGCCTGCCAAGGCGAAGACCATCGAACGCTACCTCGGCCCCGGCTATGACGTAATGGCCTCGGTCGGCCATGTCCGCGACCTTCCGCAGCGCAGCCTGGGCGTTGACGTGGAGCACGACTTCGCACCGCGCTACGAGCCGCTCAAGGAGAAGCGTCGCGACCTGGAACGCCTGGCCAGCGCCGCCAAACGCGCCGACCAGATCTGGCTGGCGACCGACCTCGATCGCGAGGGTGAGGCAATCGCCTGGCACATCGCCGAGTACGTGAAGCTCCCCCCCGACCGATTCCGCCGAGTCACCTTCAGCGAGATCACGCAGGGCGCCATCGAGGAGGCGTTCGCCCATCCGCGCGCCATCAATCTCGACCTGGTGAACGCGCAGCAGGCGCGTCGGATCATCGATCGGCTGGTCGGTTACAAGCTCAGCCCGCTGGTCGCCAGCAAGATCCGTCGTGGCCTGTCGGCCGGACGCGTGCAGAGCGTTGCGGTGCGGCTCGTGGTGGAGCGCGAGCGCGAGATCGACGCCTTCACGCCGGAGGAGTACTGGAGCCTGACCGCCCAGCTGCAGCGCGAGGAGGCAGCAGGGACATTTGCTGCCGAGCTGACCCGCATCGACGGCGAGAAGGCGCGCGTGGGCTCGGCCGAGGAGGCACAGCAGCACGAAACCGCTCTTCGCGAGGCGAGCTATCAGGTCGAGAAGGTCACCCGCAGCGAGCGGAAGCGGACGGCCGCGCCGCCCTTCACCACCAGCACGCTGCAGCAGGAGGCCTCGCGAAAGCTGGGCTTCGGCGCGCGGCGGACGATGAGCGCGGCGCAGCGACTGTACGAGGGCATCGCCCTGGCCGAGGGCCAGGTCGGGCTCATCACGTACATGCGTACCGATTCGCTGGCGATGGCCAGCAGCGCCGTCGGGGAGGCGCGCGATCTCATCCGCCAGCGCTATGGTGCCGACTTCGTGCCGAAGCGCCCGAATGCGTATCGGAATAAGAGCCGCGGTGCCCAGGAAGCGCACGAGGCCATCCGGCCGTCGAGCTTCGTGCGGACACCCGAATCGGTGCGTGCGCATCTCAAGTCGGACGAGTACCGCCTGTATGAGCTCATCTGGAAGCGGGCGCTGGCCAGCCAGATGGTGCCGGCACGTTTCGAGCAGGTCGGCGTCGACGTCAGCGCCGGCCGATACACGCTGCATGCCGGAGCGAGCAAGCGCGTGTTCGATGGCTACCAGGCGGTCTATGTCGAGGGCCGCGACGACGAGGACGACGAGCGGCTCACCGTCCTGCCCGAGCTGCGTGAGGGTGAGCCGCTGTCGCTGACGGATCTGCTTTCAGAGCAGCACTTCACGCAGCCGCCGCCGCGCTTCACCGAGGCCAGCCTGATCAAGACGCTCGAGGAGCACGGCATCGGTCGGCCGTCGACGTATGCGCCGACCATGGAAACGATCCGCGAGCGGGGCTACGTGACCATCGAGGATCGGCGACTGCATCCGACCGAGTCCGCATTCCGCGTCACCGATCTGCTGGTCGAGCACTTCCCCGAGATCGTCGACCCAGAATTCACCGCGCACATGGAGGATCAGCTCGACGAGGTCGCCGCGGGCGAGCACGATTGGGTACCGATGGTGCGCGATTTCTACACGCCGTTCGCCGAGAAGGTGAGCGAGGGCAAGGAGAAGATTGCCAAGCAGGTCGAGATGACCGACATCATCTGCCCGCTCTCCGGCCACCCGCTGCTCAAGCGGTTCGGTCGCAACGGCTGGTTCCTGGGGTGCAGCGGCTACCCGGAGTGCAAGTACACCCAGCCGCTCCCCGGCGAGGAGCCCGAGGCGCTCGACATGCCGGGCGTCGGTGAGGTCTGCCCGGAGTGCGGCCAGGGACACCTCGCCGCCAGGCGCGGCCGCTTCGGTCCGTTCGTTGGCTGCGACCGCTATCCGGAATGCAAGTACATCAAGAAGGATGCACAGCCGGCCAGCGAGCGCTTCGGCACCTGCCCGCAGTGCAACCAGGGGACCGTGGTCTCCAAGCGCAGCCGCCGCGGACGGACCTTCTGGGGGTGTGACCGTTACCCCGACTGCGACTACTCGACCTGGACGCGGCCGGGAAGCGAGGCGAACGGAGGCGCCCCGAAACGACGCGGTCGCCGAGCGGTCGCGTCCGCCGACAGCGACGGGCATGCCTGACGCGGCGATCGCCCTGGATCGG
>JBBSCG010000032.1:0-22588 GCA_038250515.1 Candidatus Limnocylindria bacterium | reverse complement strand
GTAGTCGCGGTCTCCGGCGACGGTCGCCTCCGGATTCGAGGCGGACGTTTCGTCGTCCTCGCCGCGGTCCACCTCGACGGCGCCAGCATCGTCGAGCAGACGCCCGGCAACCTCCGGCTCGGCGGTTCGCACGGTGACCAGCGGGCAGGTTCGGTGCCAGCCGGGCGATAATCGCGGCATGGTCCAACTGCGCTCCTCGATCGATCCCGCGTCACCAGCCGCACGGACGAACGCCGCCGCGATGCGCGCCCAGGTCGCCGAGCTGCGAGCGCGCAGCGCTGCCCTGACCTTCGGTGACGCCGGAGGCGATGAACGGGCGATCGAACGGCACCGTAGCCGCGGCAAGCTCCCGGTGCGCGAGCGCATCAACCGCCTCATCGATCCCGGCAGCGCCTTCCTGGAGCTCTCCGCGCTGGCGGCCAATGGCCTGTATGACGACGATGCGCCGGGTGCGGGGATCGTGACCGGCATCGGTCTGGTGGAGGGTGTGGAGTGCGTCATCGTCGCCAATGACGCAACGGTGAAGGGCGGCACCTACTACCCGATGACCGTCAAAAAGCACCTTCGGGCGCAGCAGATCGCGCTCGAGAATCGGCTGCCCTGCCTCTACCTGGTCGACTCCGGTGGCGCCTTTCTATCGATGCAGGACGAGGTCTTCCCCGATGTCGACGACTTCGGGCGCATCTTCTACAACCAGGCGCAGCTGTCAGCCCGAGGCGTGCCGCAGATCGCGCTGGTGATGGGATCGTGCACGGCCGGCGGTGCATACGTGCCGGCGATGAGCGACGAGACCGTGATCGTCAAGGGCACCGGCACCATCTTCCTGGCGGGGCCGCCACTGGTGAAGGCCGCGACCGGTGAGGAGGTCACCGCGGAGGAGCTCGGCGGTGCCGAGGTGCACACGGTTACCTCTGGGGTCGCCGATCACTACGCGCTCGACGATGAGCATGCCCTGGCGATCGGTCGCTCGATCGTGCGCAATCTGGCCTGGGCGAAGCCTTCGCTCCCGTGGCCCGTGAACGTGGCGCGCGCGCCATCGGTCTCAGCCGATGAGCTGTACAGCGTCATCCCGGCCGATGCGCGGCAGTCGTACGACGTACGCGAGGTGATCGCGCGACTCGTCGACGGCAGCGAGCTCCACGAGTTCAAGGCGCGCTACGGCGAAACGCTGGTGTGCGGCTTCGCTCGGCTCGAGGGCTACCCCGTTGGCATCATCGCCAGCAACGGGATCCTGTTCTCGTCGTCGAGCCTGAAGGGAGCCCACTTCGTGGAGCTGGCCAGCCAGCGCCGCATCCCGCTCATCTTCCTGCAGAACATCACCGGCTTCATGGTCGGCCGCGAGTACGAGGCGGGCGGCATCGCCAAGGACGGCGCCAAGCTGGTGACCGCGGTGGCCACCACGAGCGTGCCAAAGTTCACGGTGATCATCGGTGGATCGTTCGGGGCCGGAAACTACGGCATGGCGGGCAGGGCCTACGCGCCCCGACAGCTGTGGATGTGGCCGAACGCCCGGATTTCGGTGATGGGCGGTGCCCAGGCCGCGCGGGTGCTGTCCACCGTTCGCGGCGGCCTCGAGACCGATGCCGCACGAGACGCCTTCGAGGCGCCGATCCTGGCCGAATACGAGCGCCAGGGATCGCCCTACTATTCGACCGCCAGGCTGTGGGACGACGGCGTCATCGATCCGCTCGACACGCGCCGCGTGCTGGCGATGGGCATCTCGGCCGCGCTGAACGCGGAGATTCCCGAAACGAGGTTCGGCGTTTTCCGGATGTAACGCTCGTCAGGCGGGGCTCGGCCCGAGCGGCAGCTCCGCCTGCTCGATGTTGAAGCGGACCCCGAGCAGATCCACCGACCGCGGTGGTGCGTCCGCAGCGAGGGTGACGACGATCGGACCGTCGGCTTCGGAATGCGGCAGCAGGCGGACGACGTGCCGACCGACGCTGCACACCGCGGTCCGGCCCACCGAGCTGAAGGCCATGCCAAGCTGCTTTGAGTGCTCCGCCGCACTGGCGACTGGATCGGCCACGATGAGATCCAGCCGCACCAGCAGCACCGGCGAGCCGACCGGGTGGCGGTAGCCCGCTCGCTGCGCAAGCGCGTCGGCACCCCACTCGGCGCCGGTCATGGCATGCTCGATGAGAAACGGCAGTCCGTCCGGACCGATACGCGGCGGAACTGCGGTCGACCACTCCACAACCCCACCGTCGGGCCGCTTCCGAGAGCCGTGGATGACCGGGCCGATCTCGCTGCCGTCCCCCTGCAGCGCATGCACATCGGGCTCGAGTGGCCGATCGTCAAGCGCGTACGCGGCCAGGCCGCCACCGCGATGCAGGGCAGTGACCGCGGCGGCGCCCATCGCCCAGTTGCCGGCGTCTGACTCATCGTCGACGCCGATGAGCTCCAGGTATGAGCCATCGGCCAGCCAGATGAGGCGGTTGTGCGTGCCAAAGCCCTCATGTCTGCCACCGCCCGTGGCGGAAAGGCCAAGCTGCTGCTCAAGATCGTTCGCCGCGGCATCGGGATCGGCCGTGGCGATGGCGATATGGTCGATGCCGTGGAGCATGGCCCGATGCTAGCACCGGGTCGCATCGGGTAGGCTGCGAGGGTGACCTCCCGACCGCCCGACATCGCCCCTGCTCCCGGCTCGCACGAGCGCGGCACGCCCACCGGCTCGCTCGAAGTCAGCGCGGCAAACCTGTTCGAGGCGATGCTGGCCGCCAGGGATGCCGAGGAGCACGATGATGCTGCGCCGCTTCACGAGTTCTACCGCACGCTGATGCAATCGACGCTGCTGCTGCCGGTGCCGCCGGACCACGGCGAGGACGCGAAGCGGGCGCTCGCATCGGCGGTCGACGACGACGCCGAGGTGGAGATCAGCGTGATGCTGGCCCGCGACTCGGACGGCAAGCCCACCAGCGTCCTGTTCGCGTCGGTCGCCGGACTCTCAGCGTGGGCGCCGGCGGGGACGGGCAACCTGCCACTGCCGGCGCGCATCGTCTTCGCCAACCTTGCCAGCTCAGGGTTGCCCGCCATCATGGATCCAGCCGGACCGATCCCCTACCGCTTCGAGCCGTTCGAGGTCTCGGCGCTGGCCGCCGGCCTCCTTCCCGGGAGCGATGAGCCTCTCTTCCAGCCCTCGACCCGTGGATCCATCCGGCTGCGGCTGCCCGGACCCGACTCGTTGGCACTGGAAACTTCGCTGGGTCATGCGCTCCGCGACTCCGGCGTCGACGCTGCGTACCTGGTCGACTCGGAAACGGATGGCGACCGGCACCTGATGCTGGGCCTGGTCGGCGACGAGGGCGCATCGGTCACGGTGGACGTGCCGGACGGTACCGATGTCGTCTGGCTCGAGGAGCCGCTGTTGGCCTCGGTGCGTGCCGTCGCCGCGCCGTTCTTCCGTCGATGAGCTCCGGGGTGCTGCGCGTCACACGTTCGGGCGGGATCGCCCGCGTGACGCTCAACCGTCCCGAGGTGCGCAACGCGTTCAATGCGGAGCTGATCGGGATGCTGCACGCGACGTTCGCGGCGTTCAGCGACGAGCCAGCGGATCAGCTGCGGGTCGTGGTGCTGGCCGGCGAGGGCCGTTCGTTCTGCGCCGGGGCCGATATCGCATGGATGCGCGCCTCGCTCGACCTTTCGGTGGGCGATAACGAAGCGGATGCAGCGCGCATGGCCGACATGTTCGCGGCAATTGACGCCTGCCCGGTGCCCGTGGTCGCGCGCGTGCAGGGCGCTGCGCTGGGCGGCGGGATGGGCCTGTGCTCCGTCGCCGATATCGTGCTCGCCACGAGCGACAGCGTGTTCGGCTTCACCGAGACGAAGCTCGGCATCCTGCCCGCAGTGATCGCTCCATTCGTGCTCGCCAAGATCGGTGAGTCGGCGGCGCGGGCGCTCTTTCCCGGCGGGGAGCGCTTCGATGCGCAGCGCGCCGTCCGAATCGGCCTGGTGCATGAGGTCATGACCGATGCGGCCGCCATCGACGCGCGGCTGGAGGCCGTGCTCGCCGAGATCCTGTCCGCTGGGCCCGGCGCCGCACGCGCGGCCAAGGCGATCATCCGCGATCTGCGCGGGCGCTCCGTCGCGCAAGCTCGTCGGACGACCGTCGAGCGCAGCGCTCGGCAGCGCAGCGGTACCGAGGGCCAGGAGGGACTCAACGCCTTTCTCGAGAAGCGGCCACCTGCCTGGCGTGGCTGACCTTCCGAGGCGAACAATGCGACAATCGCGACATGCCCGACAACGATGAGCTGAGGCCACGCGACGTGGCCGCTGAGCTCAACGTGACGGTGCGAACGGTCCAGCGCTGGATCAACGACGGCCGATTGCCGGCGCAGCGCATCGGTGGTCGCCTTCGCGTGTCGCGTTCGTCGCTCTCGGTGTTCAGAGCCGCGCCATCGTCAATGCCAGCCGCGGCGCCGGGGGCGGCTCCGCACAGCATTCGCACGCTCCTCATCGCCAACCGTGGCGAGATCGCGGTACGCATCGCCCGCACCGCCCGCCGCCTCGGGATCCGAACGATCGGCGTCCACGTCGCCGACGAGCGACCGCCCGACGGCATGGACGACACGATCGTCATCGACAGCTACCTTGACGGCGAGGCGCTGATCAGCGCCGGACGCGTAACCGGCGCAGACGCCGTCCACCCCGGTTACGGATTCCTCTCGGAGAATGCCGACTTCGCCCGGGCGGTGACGGTGGCGGGGATGACGTGGGTCGGCCCGCCGGCGAGCGCGATCGCCGCGATCGGTGACAAGGCGGCGGCACGCCACAAGGCCGCGCAACACGGCGTGCCGGTGGTGCCCGGCTTCGACGGGGATGCGCAGGATGACGCAACCCTGCAGCGTGAGGCGCGGCGCATCGGGTTTCCGATCCTCGTCAAGCCGAGCGCCGGCGGCGGCGGCAAGGGCATGCGCATCGTGGCAGCCTCAGATCAGCTGGCCGAAGCGCTGAGCGCTGCGCGGCGCGAGGCGCAGCGCGCCTTCGGGAGTGATCGACTCATCCTCGAGCGCTACGTCGAGGGGCCGCGGCACGTCGAGATCCAGGTCCTCTTCGACGCGCACGGCAACGGCGTGCACCTCGGTGAGCGAGATTGCAGCGCACAGCGTCGCCAGCAGAAGATCGTCGAGGAGTCGCCGGCGCCATCGGTCACGGCCGAGCTCCGCGAACGTATGGGCCAGGCGGCATTGACGGTCGCAGCCAGCGTCGGTTACGTGAATGCCGGCACGGTTGAGTTCCTCCTCTCCGGTAGCGACTTCTATTTCCTCGAGATGAACGCCCGACTACAGGTCGAGCATCCCGTGACGGAGGCGGTCACCGGCCGGGACCTCGTCGCCGATCAGCTCGACATCGCGCAGGGCGGCGAGCTGGGCTTACCAGGCGCTTACCAGCGGCTTACAGGGCACGCCATTGAGGCTCGCCTCTACGCCGAGGACCCCGAGGCCGGCTTCCTGCCGGCAAGCGGGCGGCTCCTCGAAGTTCTTTGGCCGGAGGGTGTGCGCATCGACACCGGCGTGCGCCAGGGCGACGAGGTCACCGATCGCTTCGACCCGATGCTTGCCAAGCTGATCGCGTACGGCACGACACGGTCAGAGGCGCTCGACCGGCTGCGACGTGCGCTGGCCGAAACCCTCGTGCTTGGAGTCCGGACCAACCTGCGCTTCCTGCGCTGGCTGCTGAGACAGCCGTTCATGACCGATGGCGAGATGCGGACCGACACGCTGTCGCACGTCCCTCTGCCGGGTGCGCCGGCCGTCGAGAACGACGCGTGGGCGTCCGCCGCCGAGGTGCTCTCCGGGAGCCTGCCGAACGGCCCGTGGGGCGGCGCGTGGCGACTCAATGGCGTGCCGAGGCTGCGCATCCGGCACGGCGACGAGGAACGCATCGTCGAGCTGCCCGCTGGAGATCGGACTGCGCCGGGCCGGGCCACGATTGATCCTGCGAGCGGTGAGGCATTCGTCGACGTGGAGGGACAATCGGTCGAGTTCCGCGTGGCGCGGCCGCCCAGCGTTGAGGAGGCGGTGCGGCACGCATCGGACCTGGGAGACGGGCAGGCGGTCCTGACCGCGCCGATGCCTGGGCGAGTCATCAGCGTGCGAGTCGCCGAAGGCGCATCGGTCTCAGAGCATGAGGCGGTGGTCGTGATCGAGGCGATGAAGATGGAGCATGCCGTCGTTTCGCCGCTGGCGGGAACGGTCACGCGCCTGCTGGTTCACGAGGGAGCGCAGGTGCAGCGGGGGGACGTACTCGCCGAAGTCGCTGCATTAACGTCTTCGACATGACTACATACCATCTCGGTATGAGCACGGACAGCGTGCGCATCTACGAGGTCGGCCCGCGCGACGGGCTGCAGGCCGAGGCGGCCGTCATCACGACGGGAGCGAAGCTGCGCTTCATCGAGCTCCTGGCGGATGCCGGGCTGCGCGAGATCGAAGCGACGTCGTTCGTTTCGCCAAGCGCCATACCGCAACTGGCCGATGCGGATGAGCTGATGCGCGGCCTCGAGCGCCGAGCCGGCGTGCGCTACCCGGTGCTCGTCCCGAATGAGCGCGGCATGGCGCGAGCGCTCGAAGCCGACGTGGACGCGATCTGCCTGTTCAGCGCCGCGACCGATGCGTATGCGCGGCACAACATCAACATGAGCATCGATGAGTCGCTGGCCGCCTTCGAGCCGGTGGTAGACGCTGCGCGCAGACAGAACATGTGGATTCGCGCCTACGTCAGCACCGCCTTCGGCTGTCCGTACGAGGGCGAGGTCGACGAGCACGCCGTGGTCGACGTCTCAGAGAGAATGCTCAAGCTCGGCGTCGACGAGCTGGCGATCAGCGACACGGTCGGCGCGGCAGGCCCCGCGGACGTGCGGCGCGTGATCGGCGCGCTGAGTGCCGCCGGCATCGACCCGACGAACATTGCCTGCCACTTCCACGACACGCGCGGAACGGCGCTCGCCAACGTGATGGCCGCCATGGAGCTCGGCATCCGCTGCTTCGATGCGTCGACCGGTGGGACGGGCGGCTCGCCGTACGCGCCGGGCGCTGCGGGCAACCTGGCGACCGAGGACCTGGTCTACCTTCTGGACCGCGAAGGCATCGGTCATGGCGTCGAGCTTGACGGTGTCCTCACGGCGGCGGAATTCATCAGCGGAGCGCTGAACCGGCCACTCACTTCGAAAGTCGGCCGCGCAGGCGGCTGGCCGAAGGCATCGGCGAACGCAGGTGGCGACGGGGCTCCGCTAGGATGAGCCGAGCTGGATCGGTCTGAGTGAGGAGAAAAGGATGAGCGGAGCAACGGACGCGCGACCGGTCATCCTGGACGTCGACACCGGGATCGACGACATGATCGCGCTGCTCATTGCGGCGACGGCACCCGAGCTCAACCTGCGCGGTGTGACCTGCGTGGCCGGCAACGTCGAAATCCATAACGTCGCGCGCAACACCGGCAAGATCCTGCGCATGGTCGGACGCGGCGACGTGCCGGTGAGCATCGGCGCGGCCAAGCCGCTGCAGCGGCGATTGCGCACCGCACCCGACACCCATGGGCCGACCGGCACCGGCTACGTCGAGCTGCGTGGCGAGGACCGCCAGCTGGGCACGACCGAGTACACCGCCATCCCGGCCAGCCGCTACATCACAGCCCACGTCAACCGCCACCCGGGCGAGGTCACCATCGTGGCGCTCGGTCCGCTCACCAACCTGGCCGCCGCAATCATCAGCGGTACCGACCTCGAGCACGGCGCGCGCGAGGTCATCTGGATGGGCGGCACGCTCGAGGACCGCGGCAACACCACCGAGACCGGCGAATGGAATGCATGCGTCGACCCTGAGGCGGTCGAGCAATGCCTGGCGCATAACGCCATCGACCAGATCTTCCCGCTCGACGCCACGCAGGACGTCCTGTTCAGCATGGCCGACCTCGACGTCCTGCCCGACACCCACCTGGCCGGCATCGTCCGCGACGCGGTGCGGTTCTATGTTGGCTTCCACCAGAAGGCCGATCACCTTGACGGCGCCTACCTCCACGATCCCGTGGCGCTCATCGGCGGCCTGCTGCGTGCGGACCTGGTGACCGATGCGGTCGACGAGCACCTGGCCTGCGACACCAGCAGCGACGTCTACGCTGCCGGCAGCCTGTATCGGTCCGATGCGCCGGATCGCCAGGCCATTCGCGTCGCGACCGCCATCGATGCGGAGGGGATGAAGGCCGAGCTGCTCGAGCGTCTCGGGCGTGCCGTGGCCACCCCGGTTTGATTAGCGGGAAAGAGTGAGAGGAGACCCGAGTTGTCACAGCGCTGGCTTCGCATCATCGCGGCCGTGGTCATGTTTGCCGTGGTCGCCTATATCGGCATCGTCGCATTCGGCAACTTCAGTGGCGGCGTCAACCCGGAGACCGGGATCGACCAGGCCGGGGCGAATTCCTTTGCGCTGATCCTCGCCGTCGCCCTGGTCGTGGCGTTCGTGGCCTATGCAGCCGTGGAATACGCCCAGACCCGCGCGTTCGCTTCGATCGCGAGCCAGTTCGATACACGGACGATCGTGCTCATGCCGTTGGCGATTGCCCTGAACATCATCCTGGGACAGGCGGTCGGGGCCGCCCTCAAGATCCCGATCTATCTCGATAGCATCGGCACGATTTTGGTGGGAGCGCTGGCCGGACCGATCCCCGGGGCGCTGACGGGGTTCCTGGCCAACATCCTGTGGACGTACGTGGTGCCCCCGCCGTTCAACAGCAATGTGGCCGCGGCGTTTGCCATCGTGGCCGCGGTCATCGGCCTGCTCGCCGGTCTGTTCGGCCGGGTCGGATGGTTGCGTCCGCGATCGGATCGCTCCGCCAGCCAGCTGGTGCTGGGCGGGATCGTTGCGCTGGTGATCGTCGGTGGGATGGCTGCCTACGCGTACGCCCGCTTCTATGCCGGCAGCTTCGAGTTCTTCAACAACCAGCCCGACACGCCCTTCTACTTCGCGGCCCTCGGCTGGCTGATTGCGCTCCTGTTCGTTGCATTCGTCGTTGGCTTCCTGGCGCTCCTCTTCCTGCGCCGTGACCTGACCGTGGCCTATGTCGTGGTGGCAGGCGTCGTCACCGGCATGATCGCCGCGCTGATCAGCGCACCGATCAGCGCCAACGTGTTCAGTGGTGTCACAGGCTCCGGAACGGACTTTTTGGTCGCCGCATTTCGCTCGGGCGGCTCTTCGATCGGGGATGCCGTGCTCCAACAGGGTCTGCTCTCCGACCCTGTCGACAAGCTGGTCACCTTCTTCACCGTCTATCTGATCCTGAACGCGACGGCGCGACGCACCAAGGCCCGCTTCCCGCAGGGTGAGCAGCTTGTCGATCAGGATCCTGCGGTTGATCTCGACGGCGAGCCGCGGGAGGCGACCGCCTGACCGAGCCCACCGCGCTCGCAGACTCGGGCACGGCTGAGGTCCCTGCTTTTCTTGGGAGGCCGGGGCCGAGCGCATTCCACCGCCTCAATCCGCTCACCAAGCTGACCCTGGCGACCACCACGGCGATCGCGGCCGTGGCCATTGGCGGCGTCATCGGTCCGGCCATCCTGGTGACGGTGGCCGTGGTCCTGCCCGCGGTCTCGGCTCGGGTTTTCGGGGCGTTGCTGCGCACCACGCTGGTCCTCAGCCTCCCGATTGCGATCAGCGCGCTGCTCGTCAACCTGTTCTTCTTCCCCGGCGGTCACACGGTTCTGTTGCAGATCGGCCCGATCAGTGCGACGGCCGAGGGAGGCGCATTCGCGCTCGAGATTCTGATGCGCATCCTTGCGATCTCGGGCGCCATCACCCTGTTCTATCTGACGACCGATGCGCACGCGCTGACGATCGACCTCGAGAACCGAGGCGTCTCGCCGCGAATCGCGTTCGTGGCAAACGCCTCGCTCCAGACGGTGCCGGCCATGGTCGACCGTGCGAATGCCATCACGGCCGCCCAGCGAGCGCGCGGGCTCGACACCGAGGGTTCGTTGCTCCGGCGGGTACAAGGGATCGTGCCGATCGTGGGGCCGACCATTCTCGGGTCGATCGCCGAAGTGGAGGAGCGGACCATGTCGCTCGAGGCACGCGGCTTCACCCGTCCCGGCCGACGAACCCTGCTCTGGGCGCCCCTCGACTCGCTCTCGCAACGGCTCCTCCGGTGGGCGCTGGTGGCGGCTGTCCCGCTGAGCATCGTCGTTCGCGCCGGGGGCTGGCTGGGCTGATGCTCGCACTTGAATCGGTCTCGTATCTTTACGCCGGAGCGACGCGTCCGTCGCTGATCGAGGTGTCCATCGAGCTGCGTGACGGCGAGGTGCTCGGCCTCGTCGGTGCGAGCGAGGCAGGCAAGTCGACGCTCTGCCTCGTCGCCTCGGGCCTGGCGCCGAGGGCGATCGGCGGACGCATGACCGGCCGGCTTCGAATTGATGGTGAGGACGTTGCCGATGAGCCGATGCATGCGCTTGCAGCACGCGTGGGCATTGCCTTCCAATCGCCCGCGACGCAGCTTTCCGGCGTTGCCGGCAGCGTGTACGAGGAGGTCGCGTTCGGACCGATGAACCTCGGACTGCCGCGCCGTGATGTCATCGAACGCACCGCGCGCGCCCTCGAGACGCTCCGCATCCAGCAGCTCGCCGAGCGTGACCCGTCTCAACTGTCCGGCGGCCAGATGCAGCTGGTCGCCATCGCCGGCCTGCTGGCCATGAGTCCGCGCTACATCGTGCTCGACGAACCGACCGCTCAACTGGACCCTGCGGGTACCCGACTGGTCAGCGATGCCGTGGCCCGTCTCGCGGCCGATGGCGCCTCGATCCTCATCGCCGAGCAGAAGACCGATCTGCTCGCCGGCCTCTGCTCCCGAATCGTGGCACTCGATTCCGGCAGCGTGGCACTCGCCGGTGACGCCAATGCCGTCCTCGCGGATCCGCGACTTCGCGAGCTCGGCGTGGCCGAGCCGGCATCGGTCCGCCTGTCACGATTGGCGACCGATGCAGGCATTGACCGCCGACAACTCGAGATCTCGGCCTGATGGTGCATCTGGCGGTCGAGGAGCTCGTGCACGTCTATTCCGACGGCAATGTCACGGCGCTCGATGGCGTGAGCCTTGAAATTCGTGCTGGAGAACGGGTCGCCCTCATCGGTCAGAACGGGAGCGGTAAGACAACCCTGGTCCGCCATCTCAACGGCCTGCTGCGACCCACCTCGGGACGGGTCCTGGTCGACGGAGCAGATGCCAGGCCGCAGACGGTTGCCCGCCTCGCGCGTCGGGTGGGCCTCGTATTCCAGGATCCGGACCGACAGATCTTCGCCCGGTCGGTCGCTGCCGAGGTCGAATTCGGACCACGCAATCTCGGGCTCTCGGGAAGGGAGCTCGCGGCGGCGGTGAGCGAGGCGCTCGATGCGGTGGGACTCGCCGGCGAGGCGAAGAGCAATCCCTACGACCTTGGAGCATCCCGGCGCAAGCTGTTGGCGCTCGCATCGGTACTGGCCATGGGAACTCCGGTGCTGGTGCTCGACGAACCAACCACGGGCCAGGACGTGCGAGGCGTGGCGCGCGTCCAAGCCGTGGTTGAAGCGACGGCCGCCGCGAGACGCACGATCATCGCGGTCAGCCACGACATGCGCTTCGTGGCCGAGACCTTCAGCCGCGTGGTGGTCATGCGGGCCGGCCGGGTCATCCTGGACGGCCCACCCGCGTCGGTCTTCGCCGCGCAGGCATGGGACGACCTGGGATCGACGTACGTGGAACCGCCCGCCGCAGCGGTCATCGGCGAGCGACTCGGGCTTGGAGCGACGCCGACCGACGAGTCGCTGATCGCGGCGTTACGCCACGGGTCGAGCCCGCCTCAGTAGAACCCGGGCGGTGGCGGCAACGGCCGTCCATCGGCATCGGTCCGCTGGTCCGGTGGCAGCTCGTCACGATGCAGACGACCGGCGGTCGGCCCGGGAATCGGCTCGGCCATCACGCTCGACGCCACCTCATCCAGCCGCTGGTCGATGCCGCGCAGTCCCAGGCGCCGCAGCGCCGGAGCGAATCGGTCAGCGAACACCGCGTCGCTCAGGAGGCCGAACATCAGCGACGGGAGCGAGCGGTTGAGCAGCTCGATCCCGCGCATCGCCTCCGAGGTGCTGATCCGGTTCAGACCCAGTTGGCTCTCGAGCATGTCGAGCGCCCGATTCGCCTCTTTGCGGGTCGACGGCGTGAGGTGCGGCGTCCGGTTGATGAGCACACGCGTCCGATACAGTGCGCTGCGCACCCTGTCGTCGCGATTGGCACTTCCCTGGAGAGTCATGGACCAGATCTTACGCGGTCATGGCGGGTGGCAGGAGGCCATCGCCTCCGCGCTGGCTCGTGCTCAGCGGCCGATCCAGGTCGATCCGCGCTTCTCGCCGCGCATCCGTTCCGGCATCCGCCCGGACCGCTCCGCGCAGCCGCCGGCGCGTGCCGCCGCGACGCTGCTGCTGGTCCACCCCGGCGTTGACGGTGAGCTCGTCGTGCCGTTGACCGTGCGCCACACCGAGATGCGAACCCACGCCGGCGAGGTGTCACTTCCTGGCGGCGCGGTCGATCCGTCGGACGCCAGCGCTGAGGCCGCCGCCCTGCGCGAGGCGTGGGAAGAGATCGGTCTCGTGGCGGGGTCGGCTTGGGTCGCGGGCGCGCTCGACGACATCTGGATCCCCGTCTCGAATTTCAAGCTGCGACCGTTCGTTGCCACGGCTGCTGTGCGTCCGGAGCTTCACCCGCGGACGAGCGAAGTCGCGGCCATCCTGGAGCTCCCGCTGCGCCTGATCCTGACCGATGAGATCGTCAGCGAGGAAGAATTCACCGGCCCCGGCTGGCGCCTCACTGCCGCTGTCTACCGATACGCCGGCCAGCGCATCTGGGGCGCGACGGCTCGCACGCTGGCCATGTTCGCGACGGTGCTGACCGACGCGGCCCGCGCGATCGATTAGCTGCGGTTGCGCTCGCGCGTGCCAGCCGCGCCCAGGATCGAGAGCAGCTCACCGTGGTGGCGCTTCGGAGCGGCGACGATGCTCACCGTCTTGCCCCCGCTGGCCGTCTCCCACCACTTCCCGCCGTGGAGATCCGTGACACGCGCGCCCGCGCTTTCGGCGATCACCCCGGCCGCCGCCACGTCCCACGGGGAGAGGCCACCGTTCTGCACGAACGCATCGAAGCGTCCCGAGCCCACGTACGCAAGCGACAGCGCGGCGCTGCCCATCCGCCGAGGAATGCGCACGGCCTTGCTCACCCGCCGCTCGGCGGTGATGCCACCGCGGCCCACGATCGCCAGGCTGACCACCCAGTCGGAGATCTGATCCTTGTCCGACGCCGTGATCGGCTCGTCATTGAGACATGCCGATCCATCAGCCGTCGCGCTGAACAGGTCACCTCGCGCCGGGTCGAGGATGACGCCGACGGCCGGTCTGCCATCCACCACCAGACCGATGCTGACGCAGTAGAACGGGATCCCGTTGGCGTAATTCACGGTTCCATCGAGCGGGTCGATGATCCACAGCCGCCGCGCGCCCTTGGCGCCGGCTCGGCTCTCGTGCTTTCCCGACTCCTCGGCCAGGATCGCGTCGTCCGGATGCTGCTGGCGGATGGCCTCGAGCACCAGCGCCTCGCTGCGGAAGTCGACATCTGTCACGACGTCGCGCTTGCTCTTGTAATCGATGCGCTCGACGCGCTCGTAGCTGGCGGTCAGCAGCTCGCCGGCACGGCGTGCCAGCTCGATCGCAAATGCGAGGTCGTCAGAAAGTACTCTCACCCACCCGATGCTAGCGGGTTGCGCATCATGTGACCGATACGCTCGATAATGCGCCGGTAAGGGCTGGGTATCAGCCTTCGTGCAAGACTGCAACAGTGTTGCACTTTGATTGGGAGCGCCTGTCCAGGTACCGGCCGCCGAAGCGTGAACCGCTCGCGGCGCAGATTATCGAACAGCTACGACGGGACATCGTCCTGGGAAACTTGCGGGAGCGGGATCGTCTGCCCCCGCTGCGCACGCTGGCCGCGCTCTACCACGTCAGCATTCCGACCCTGCGGCAGGCGCTCCAGGCGCTCTCCTACATGGGGATCATCATCATCCGGCCGGGTGATGGCACGGTCGTGCATGGCGGAAGACAGTCGCATCGGGCGCTGATCGCCGGAGTGGGACGAGCGAGCGTGCGTGAGCTCGCCGACATGCGCAGCCTCATTGAGGCCGAGGCAGCAAGCCGCGCGGCGCGCAGTCAGGACGCCGATCCCCACGGGGAGATGGCGAGCGCCGAGGCGGAACGTACGCTTTATGCCCGCTTCGGCGAGGTGAGCCGTTTCATCGCCGCCGACATCGATTTCCACCACGCCATCCTGGCCGCCGGCGGCTCCCCCTACGCCATCGGGCTGCACGTCCAGCTGTGCGAGCGGCTGCACTCGACCCTCCTCCGCGACGCCAAGCGGCAGGCGCGGAGCGAAACACTGACGCGGCTTCACTCCGGGCTGGCGACGGCGATCGACCAGCACGCGACGGAACGGGCAGCACGCATCGCGCGCCAGATCGCGGCTGCAGAAACGCCCTCACGGCGCTGAGCGCGATACTCTACGGCGCATGCCGCAGCTCCACGTTCACGCCGAACCGGGTGACTACGCACCGCTGATCCTGCTGCCGGGCGACCCAAACCGAAGCCGCAAGATCGCCGGGCGCTTCGACGGCGGCGCCGAGGCCATCGAGGACGGGCGCACAAGGCTTGTCAACGCCAACCGCGGCATGCTCGGCTTCACCGGCACGTACGAGGGCCGGCCGGTCAGCGTGCAGACCAGCGGCATCGGCACGCCCAGCCTGAGCATCGTGGTCGAGGAGCTGCTGCGGCTCGGTGCCCGGCAGCTCATCCGGGTCGGCACCTGTGGCGGGATCGCGCCGGACCTGAAGACCGGCGACCTGGTGATTGCCAGCAGCGCCGCACCCACCGACGGCGCGACGCAGACCTATCTGCATGGCGAGGCGTACGCGCCGGCACCCGACTTCGCGCTGACGCACGCGCTTTATCACGCCGCCCAGGCAGCCGGAATCCCGGTGCGGGTCGGCCAGGTCGCATCGGTCGATGTCTTCTACAACCCCGACGAGGACTACGCCCGGCGATGGCGCGAGCGCGGCGTGCTGGCGCTCGAGATGGAGGCGTCGGCGCTCTTTTACCTCGCGGCACGCTCAGGCGTGCAGGCGGCCTGCCTGCTGACCGTGAGCGATGTCCTGTCCGAGGAGGTCACCTCCGAAGAGAGCTACCTGTCGCCTGAGGAGCTGAGCCAGGCCGTCGAGCGCATGATCAGCGTGGCGCTCGGCGTGCGGGTGTCTCAGTCCGAGGCGCAAACGTCCAGGGGCTAGAATCAGAGGCCTCCGAAGGAGGCGACGAAATGACCGATACGATCACGCGCGGAACCGCCAACCAGGCGGGCGCGCACATCAACCCCAACGCCGCTGACGAGGCGCAGGATTTCCTGCCGCTCAAAGGCATCGACCACGTCGAATTCTGGGTCAGCAACGCCAAGCAGGCGGCTGCCTACTATCGGGCCCTGTGGGGCTTCACGCCGGTCGCCTACGCCGGCCTCGAGACGGGCGTGCGGGATCGGGCCAGCTACGTCATGGTCCAGAACGACATCCGCTTCGTCTTCACCGCACCGCTGACGCCGGATGGCGAGCTCGCCGAGCACGTGCGCAAGCACGGCGACGGGGTTCATGACATCGCCTTCGCCGTCGACGACGTGACATCGGCCTGGCAGGAAACGACCAGTCGCGGCGCGCGAAGCGCCCTCGAGCCGGCCGAGGTCGCGGGCAAGAAGGGCACACTGCGCCGCAGCGCGATTCACACCTACGGCGAGGTGATCCACTCGTTCGTCGACCGGTCCGACTACCACGGCACGTTTGCGCCCGGCTATCACAAGATCACGAATCCGCCACCCGCCGCGACCGGACAGACGCTGCTCGAAGTCGATCATTGCGTCGGCAACGTGGAGCTCGGCGACATGAACAGGTTCGTCGACTTCTACAAGGACGTGCTCGGCTTCAGCCAGCTGATCCACTACGACGACAAGGTCATTCACACCGAATACAGCGCGCTCATGTCGAAGGTGATGCAGAACGGCAACGGGCGCATCAAGTTCCCGATCAACGAGCCGGCGGCCGGCAAGAAGAAGAGCCAGATCCAGGAGTTCCTGGACTGGTACCTCGACGAGGGGACGCAGCACATCGCGCTGCGCACCACCGACATCGTGGCCACCGTCCGCACGCTGCAGGCACGCGGCGTCGAGTTCCTGGGCATGCCGCACGCCTACTACGAACAGCTCCCTGATCGGGTGGGCGACGTTGGTGTACCGATGCAGACGCTCGAGGAGCTCGGCATCGAGGCCGATCGCGACGAGGAGGGCTACCTGCTGCAGATCTTCACCAAGCCGGTGCAGGATCGGCCGACCTTCTTCTTCGAGATCATCGAGCGGCACGGGTCGCGCGGCTTCGGCGTCGGCAACTTCAAGGCGCTCTTCGAGGCGATCGAGCTCGAGCAGGCCAAGCGCGGCAACCTCTGAAGGCCGCGTGTACCACGTCGTGACGGGGTGCCGACTGCCGTAGCCGGCTCTTGGGGAACCGGTATTGCATGGTGACGGGCGACGGCTGCCGTGACGGGCCCGAGCGGAACCGGTATCCCTATGTGGCTGTCGTAATGGGCTCCTGTGGAACCGGTCCCGAGAAAGCATTCCCCGGGACCCCTCATACCCTATGTGCTACCCTATATCGATGGAGAAAACGAGCGTCTATCTCTCGAAAGCGGACCGGCGCCGGCTCGCTTGGATCGCCGATAACGAAGGCGTCTCCCAGGCGGAGGCGATTCGGCGCGCGATCGACGCCTACTCGCCCACCTCAGGCGATCGCGCATTCGCGGGAGCGCGCTCAGGAGAGGGCCCGGGCGATTCCGTCGCTGATCTCAGTGACGAGGAGCTCATGCGCGGCTTCGGCACGTGACGCTCGTCCTGGACGCGGGCCCGGTGGTGGCCATGCACGATCGCCGAGACCGGCGTCAGCGTGACGTCGAGTCGCTGCTTCGCGACGAACCCGGCCAACTCGTGATCCCCGCTCCGGTCAGCGCGGAGATCGACTACCTTCTCGCGGCCCGACTCGGCGAGCATTCGCGACAGGCGTTCCTCGAGGACATTGCCGCCGGCCGATACCTGGTCGAGTGCCTGACGCCACAGGACCATAGAGTCGTTCTCGACCTCGAGCGGCAGTACGCCGCGCTCGCGCCTGGACTTGCCGATCTGTCGATCATCGTTCTGGCCGCTCGATTCGGCACAGACCGGGTGGCGACGTTCGACGAGCGCCACTTTCGAGCCGTGCGACCACTCGGGATGAGCCCCGCATTCGAGCTGCTGCCCAATTGAATCGAGGAGGAGTCCGGCTGGAACTTCATGGGGATGCACCCGACGCCCCAGTAGAATCGACTGACCGATGAGAATCGCCCACGTCCGGGAACGTCACGCTCCGGCAGGAAAACCCTGGCGCCTGGCTGCGGCGCTCGACCCGGACGGCAGCCGCTGGCTCGACCTCGAGGAGGCGCGCCTGGCGCTCGTCGCCGCCGACCACGGCCGGTCGCACAACGCGCCGCTCTTCCGTCAGCCGGTCACGACGCTGGACGACCACCTCCAGCGCGGGATGCGCGTCGAAGCGCTGCGCGACCTCCTCGATGGTGCCGACCGGACCGATGACGACGCCCGCCTCGCCGCTGCGGACCTCGACTTCGGTCCGCCCATCCTGCGTCCGCCCGGCCTGCGCGACTTTTACGCCTTCGAGCAGCACGTAGCCACGATGTGGGCACGCCGCGGCAATCCGGTGCCGGAGGCGTGGTATCGCCTGCCGATCTTCTATTTCAGCAACGTCAGCGAGATCCGTGGTCCCGGCGACCCCATCTGGGCACCGAAGGGCAGCAGCGAGCTCGACTACGAGCTCGAGGTGGCGGCGCTCATCGACACCCCGGTGGCCAACCTGGATGCGCAGAGAGGCGAGGAGGCGATCGGCGGCTACCTGGTCTTCAACGACTGGAGCGCCCGCGACCTGCAGCGCGAGGAGACGACGGTGCGCCTGGGTCCGGCCAAGGGCAAGGATTTCGCCAACAGCATCGGTCCATGGCTGGTCACCCCCGACGAATTGACCGATGCGCGATCGGGCAACGGCTACGACCTGGCCATGACGGCGAGCGTCAACGGGCAGGAGACCAGCCGCGGGACATGGTCGAAAGCCCAGTTCAGCTTCGGGCAGATGGTCGAGCGCGCGAGCGCCGACGCTCATCTGCAACCGGGCGACCTGCTCGGCAGCGGTACCGTCGGAACGGGCTGTCTGCTCGAGATCCGCGAGGAGACGCTGGGACGCTATCTGCAGCCCGGCGACGAGGTGACGTTGCGCATCGAGCGGCTGGGAAGCCTGACCAACCCGGTGGTTGAGCGACGATGAACGAGTACGCGGCGCGCCTGGCATCGGTCGAGCGTCGGCTGCGCGGTCATGCGTCAGCGGGCGTGCCGGGTGGCCTGACCGAGCCCGATCCGGGCGGCGAGGAGCGCTGGGACGCCGGACAGGTATGGGCGCACGTTGCCGAGTTCGGCCCATTCTGGTCGGCCGAGATCCGCAAGATCGTCGCGGCACACCGGGCTGAGCCGGTGCCGTTCGGTCGCACCAAGGCGGATCCGGAGCGCATCGCAGCCATCGAGCGCGATCGCGGTCAGCCGACCGAGGTGCTGCTGCGCCGGATCACCGACCAGATCGCCGAGGCAGGAGCGGCACTCGAGGCACTGCCCGCGGATGCTTGGCAGGCGCGCGGGCTTCACTCACGGATCGGCGAGATGACGATGCCCCAGATCATCGAGCGCTTCCTGGTGGGCCACCTCGAGGAGCATGCCGACCAGCTCGACCGCCTGGCCGGCCTCGTCTCGCTCTCTGACATCCGGGAGGCGGCCGACCGCATCCGTGGCGTGGCGGTTCACACCCCGTTGCTGACCTGGGACGACCGCACCTGGCTCAAGCCGGAGAGCCTGCAGCCGGTGGGCGCCTTCAAGATGCGCGGCGCGTACAACAAGCTGGCCTCCCTGACCGATGCCGAACGCGCCGCAGGCGTGATCACATACTCATCGGGCAACCATGGGCAGGCGGTGGCGCGCGCGGCCCGGCTGCTGAGCGCGCCGGCGGTGATCGTGATGCCGGCCGACACGCCGCCGATCAAGGTCGAGGGCGTGCGCCGTGACGGCGCCGAAGTGGTCTGGTGCGACACGCCGTCGTCGGTCGAGCGCGAGAAGATCGCCCGCGACCTGGCGGCCGAGCGCGGCTATACGGTCGTGCCGCCGTACGACGATCCGGCCGTGATCGCCGGCCAGGGAACGGCGGGATTGGAGATCGCCGAGGACCTGCCGAACGTGACCAGCGTGCTCGTGCCGACGAGTGGCGGCGGGCTCCTGGCCGGAATCGCCGCGGCGGTGGCGCGGCTGGCGCCGCGAGCGAGGATCATCGGCGTCGAGCCAGAGCTGGCGGCCGATGGCGCGGAATCGCTGCGCCGCGGCGAGCTGATCAGCTGGCCTTCGGAGATGACCGCACGCACCATGGCCGATGGGCTGCGCACCCAGTCGCTCGGCAGGCTGCCGTTCGAGCATCTGCGCCGCTTCGTCGACGAGATCGTGACCGTCAGCGAGGACGAGCTGGCCGAGGCGATGCGCCTGCTGGCCGCGCGGGCACGCCTGGTGGTGGAGCCATCCGGTGCTGCGGCCATGGCGGCGCACATATCGGGCCGCGCGCCGCAACCGCCGGACGATAATGCGCGCGTGGTGGTCATCAGCGGCGGCAACGTCGACCCACGCCGCTTCGCCGAGATCCTGACCGCCGATTAGCGGAGGCCGACAACGCTTGGGCGTCCTGGCAACCTACCGACGCCTGCTCTCCAACCGACCGCTGACCCGGCTTCTCGTCGGCGAGTTCGTTTCGGGTATCGGCGACTGGCTCTACCTCGTCGCGCTGCTCGTCGTCGTCTACCAGCGGGACAGCTCACCAATCGTCCTCGGGATCGTGGGCGCCGCGCGCGTGACTCCGTACATCCTGCTCTCAGTGCCAGCCGGCTTCGTCGTGGACCGCTTCGACCGGCGCATGGTCCTGATCGTGACAGACGTCGCGCGGGGCATCGTGATGCTCGGTCTCGCGCTGCTGGTTGCCTTCGAAGCACCGCTGGTATCGATCGTTGCGCTGACCATCCTGGCTGCATGCTTCTCGACGTTCTTTGGCCCGGCGATCGGCGCACTGCTGCCCAGCCTGACCCGGGATGAATCGGAGCTCGGCCCCGCCAACAGCGCCTGGGCGACACTGGACAACCTCGCGTTCGTGGTTGGGCCGGCGCTGGCCGGGCTGCTGATCGCCGTCGGCGGCCTGGTGCTTGCCTTCCTGATCAACGCCGCCAGCTTTGCCGTCGTGGCGGTCGTCCTGTGGCGACTGCCGCGCCACTCCCCGGCCCCGCGGATGACGCCGCAAAAGCTGTCCCCCCTTGAGGACACGTCAACGAGCGGGGGGCAGCGAAAGTCCGCGACCCCATTCCTGGTGGAGGTCCGCAGCCGCCTGCGGCCCCTATCGGGCATGACCCTCATCAATGCCGTCGACAGCTTTGTGTTCGCGGGCCTGGGCGTGCTCACAGTTGTGATCGCCGTCGATGTGCTGCGCCAGGGGGACGCGGCAACCGGATATCTGAACGCGGCGATCGGCGTGGGCGGGATGCTCGGTGCCATCACCTCCGGTGTGCTGGTGCTTGGTCGCCGGCTCGCACCGCCGTTGCTCGCGGGGGGCATCGTGCTCGGTATCGGACTCATCGTGCTCGGCCCATCCGGCAGTCTCTTGCCGGCACTGGTGGCCATGGGAGTCGCTGCGGCCGGCAGCCTGCTCGTCGATGTGGTCAGCACCACACTTTTCCAACGCACGGTACCGGACGAGATTCGCGGTCGGACGCTCGGTATGCTGAACACGGTTTCGGTCACCGCGTACGCCGCCGGGTCGCTGCTCCTGCCGGTCGGTGCCGAGCTGTTCGGGATCGTTCCCGTCTTGATCGGGGCTGGCGTGGCGATGGTGCTCGCGACCATTGTGGGGGTGCTGCTCATCGGTCCGGCGGCGATTCGCGCATCTCCATTGACGCCTGAGCAGGAGCGCTTCGCGCGACTGGCCGGGTTCGCTGGGCTGCCTGCCGGCCGGCTGGAGGCGGCGGCACGACAGGGCGAGGAGGTCGTCATGGCGCCCGACACGGTCGTGATCCGCCAGGGGGACGCGGCGGATCGGTTCTACTTCATCCTGGAGGGGCGCTTCGAGGTGACGCAGGTGACAGACGGAGGGAGCAAGCCGGTCGTGCTTCGGGAGATGGGACCAGACGAGGTCTTCGGCGAGATCGGGCTCATCTCGGGGATCCCGCGCACCGCGACAGTGACTGCCATGACTGTCGGCCGACTGCTCGCGTTGGACGGCCACGTCTTTCTGGAGCTCGTTGCGGCTGGACCGGGTGCGTCGATGCGCTTCCTGGATCTGCACCGCGGCGCCGTCCCGGGCAAGGCCATGACTGGAGGCTGATGGAGTGGCCGAGTCAGTTGATCCTCTCGTCGCCAGATTGGCGGAGTCGCCCCTCTTCAGGAACCTCGGAGACGAGGGTATGCGCGAAATCACGCGGCGACTGCGACCGCGCCACTTTCGCCGCGGCGAGGTGATCTTCCACCAGGGCGACGCCGGCGACGCCCTTCACGTCATTGCCAGCGGCGCGGTGAAGATCGCGCTTCCGTCTCCAGAAGGGGACGAGGCGATCATCGCGACCCTGCGCACCGGAGACTTCTTTGGCGAGCTGGCGCTGCTCGATGGCGGTCCGCACTCGGCTACCGTAGCCGCCGTCGAAGCCACCGAAACGCTGAGCCTGCCGCGCGATGTCTTCCTCGAGATGCTCGACGAGCACGCCGGCGTCCGCGATGCGCTGCTCAAGGGACTTGCGGCCGAGCTCCGTCGGCTGACCGGGCACGTGGAGGAGCTTCACTTCCTCGACCTGGCGGGACGCCTTGCCATGCGCCTCGTCCGGGTGGCCGAGGAGCAGGAGGCCGGAGCAACTGGCGAGCGAAGCCTCGATTGGCCCTACACGCAGTCGGACCTTGCCGCCATGATCGGCGGGACAAGGCAGAGCGTGAACCGTTTGCTCAGCGACCTGGTCGAGGAGGGCCTCATTCGGATCGAGCGGGATCGGCTTATCATCAGCGACCTGGAGGAGCTCGCGCGACGCGGCGAACGCTGAGAACGGGAGCGAGCTGTCGCGAAGTTGACAGTTCCTGCGTCGCGCAGTCGATTCGCTCCCTTGCAGCCACGTCGTATTGTGCTCAACAACAAACGGGTTTCTCAGAGGCCCAACGAGATAGCGAGGAGTGACACACGACCATGAGCAATATGCAAGACAAGCTTCAGGCGACCGAGGACGAGGACGTCCAGGGACATGTGCGGGCAACCGAAGACGACGACGTCGAGGGCCACAAGCGGCAGCAGAGTCCGTTGCAGGCGACCGAAGACGACGACGTCGAGGGCCACAAGCGGCAGCAGAGTCCGTTGCAG
>JBBSCG010000031.1:0-24672 GCA_038250515.1 Candidatus Limnocylindria bacterium | reverse complement strand
GGAGCATTGCCCCATGATGGGGCACGCTCCAGGGGAGAGCTCTAGTAGCCACCGCCTCCGGTCGAGTTGCCGGGGTTGCAGGCGGCCAACAGCAGCGCGAGCGCGAGGAGCGCCAGCCGAAGCACCGCTGGCTGAGCGAGAAATGTCGTGATCATGCGCTGGCCAACCGCATGTGGGATGCCAGCCTTGGTGGCGTGGGCTTGACGCTGGCGAGATACTAGGGGGGAGTATCTCGCCAGAACCGAAGGATCAAGATGGACCGTTCTCACGACGAGGCACGCGGACAGACAGCGGAGGCGCCCGCTGGTCTTCACCGCGGGTCACTTGCGGGCGGCGAACACGCCGGCCAACCAGGAGGCGCTCTGGCTCGGCAAAACGCGCGGGGTGCTCTCCGACTCCGCAGTCCAGCTCATGGTCCGCCGGCGCGGTCGCGAGGCGGGCATCGAGCATGTTCACCCGCACCTGTTCCGACATGCGGCTGCCCACTATTGGCTCGCGGCCGGCGGCCAGGAGTCAGATCTCATGTCGCAGATGGGCTGGAGCAGCCCGCAGCTGATGCGCCGCTACGCCCGCTCAACCCGCGCTGAACGCGCCCACGCGGCGCACAAGCGGCTGAGCCTGGGCGATCAGCTGTGAACTAGAGGATGACCGTCACGGCGGTCGGCACGTCGACTTCGCAGACTCCGGCACGACATGGGCCAGCGCGGGCCAGCGTGCGGCCCACGGCCTATTCCGGCTCGCTTGGTGGCGACTCGGGACCGCGCTGGAGCGACTCGAGCAGGTCAGCGCACCTTGCGAGATCGGCGATCGCCTCATGGGGTGACATTGGAATGACCGCTCCCTGCTCGACCGCGTGCAGCAGGGCCTCGCGAAACGGGACGCCCCGGATATGCATGATCATGCCGACTGCCTGACGCGCCTGCCACGGGGTTCTCACATGCTCCGTCCAGACCGCGTATGTCTCGTAGCGTAGCCAGTCGGAGATGTCGGCCGGATCGGTGGTCATAGGTCAGCCTAGCAAAGGTTGCCGCGGCGGTCCGGACCAACCTTCGGGCGGTGACGGTACTCTGCGACGCCGAGCAGCTGATCGAACTGCCGCAGCCATCCTCGTGATCGCAGTCGGAGTGGTCCTGTTTGTCTTCTGGCCCGAGAGTCGACCGGTGATTCTGGGGTCTCAGCTCCTGGCTGTCATCGGGATGCTACTCGCGCATCGGGAGGGGCATAGGCGCCCGGTAATGGCGCGGTAAGCGCCTCTCGCTAGGCTTCGGGAGCCGGGTGGCAGCTTGACGGCCGGGGATCTTCGGATCGGACGGTGCAGGGCGGCCCGCCTCTTTCGTGCTCTGATTTCCTGGGTATAACTTACCCGATTTCGGTGCGTCGGCTGAGCGTGGCGCCACAGCGTTTCGTGCTGTACACTCGGAAAAACCCCGGAGGAATCACGAAACCAATGCCGAAGTATGTCTTCGTCACGGGCGGCGTCACCAGCTCGCTCGGCAAAGGCATCACCGCCGCTTCGATCGGGCGGATATTGAAGGCACGGGGGGTCCCGGTCTCCATCCTCAAGCTGGACCCGTACATCAACATCGATCCGGGCACCATGTCGCCGTATCAGCACGGCGAGGTCTTCGTGACCGATGACGGCGCCGAGACCGATCTCGACCTGGGCCATTACGAGCGGTTCATCGACGAGAACCTGAGCCAGGCGAGCAACGTCACCACCGGACGCATCTACCAGAGCGTGATCGCCAAGGAGCGCCGCGGCGACTACCTTGGCGGCACGGTGCAGGTCATCCCGCACATCACCAACGAGATCAAGGAGCGGATCCAGCGCGTCGCGCGCGAGGGCACCGGATCCGTGGCCGGCTCAGGCCTCGCGCAGCACGGCGTGGTGATCGTGGAGGTTGGCGGCACGGTCGGTGACATCGAGTCGCTGCCCTTCCTGGAGGCGATCCGCCAGATGCGCAAGGACGTCGGCCGGCGCAACGTGCTGTACGTGCACGTCACCTGGCTGCCGCAGATCGGCGCCACCGGCGAGCTGAAGACCAAGCCGACGCAACACAGCGTCAAGGAGCTGCGCGGCATCGGCATTCAGCCGGACGTCATCATCCTGCGCAGCGACGAGCCGATCGACGACGAGATCATGGATAAGGTTTCGCTGTTCACCGACGTCGACGTGCATGCCGTCATCCCGCTCAAAACCGCGAGCAGCATCTACGAGGTGCCGATCCAGCTCGAGCGCGCCGGCCTCGGCAAGCTGATCACCCGCGAGCTGGAGATTCCCGGCGCGGAGCCGGACCTGACCGACTGGCAGGAGCTGGTCACCCGCATCCGCGCGCCTCGGCCGGAGATCGATGTCGCCATCGTCGGCAAGTACACCGAGCTGCCGGACGCCTATATCAGCGTCAGTGAGGCGCTCAAACATGCGGCGCTGCATCACCGCGTCGACGTCAAGGTGCGATGGATCCGCAGCGAGCACCTTGAGCGCGTCGAGCCCGAGGAGGTCGAGCGCGAGCTGGCCGGCGTATCGGGCGTGCTGGTGCCCGGCGGCTTCGGCTACCGCGGCGTCGAGGGCAAGATCCGCGCAATCCGTTGGGCGCGCGAGAACAAGGTCCCATACCTCGGGCTGTGCCTGGGCCTGCAGTGCGCCGTGATCGAGTTCGCGCGACACGCGCTCTCGACCGATGACGCCAACAGCAGCGAGTTCAACGTGTTCACCGAGCATCCGGTCATCGACCTCATGCCCGACCAGACCGATGTCACCGACAAGGGCGGCACCATGCGCCTCGGCCTCTACCCGGCACGCCTGGAGGCCGGCACGAAGGTGCGCGAGGCGTACGGCGACGAAATCGTCTACGAGCGCCATCGGCATCGGTTCGAGGTCAACAACGCCTACCGCGAGCCATTGACCGATGCGGGCATGCAATTCTCCGGCGTCTCGCCGGATGGGCGGCTGGTCGAGTTCATCGAGCTCACCGACCATCCGTTCTTCGTCGCGACGCAGGCCCATCCGGAGCTGAAGAGCCGACCGAACCGACCGCACCCGCTCTTCCGCGAGTTCGTCGGGGCGGTTGCGCGTCACGCCGGGATAGCGGAGCAGCAGCAGCGCGTACCACGCGCCCGCAGCACGGCGGTGTCGAGCCGCGCATGACGACGGCAACCACGAGGCGCTCTCGGACGCCAGCCTTCGATCTCTCCGCTTATCAGCAGGAGCTCGATGCGTTCATGGCCGAGGCCGGCGAGGCGCGCTACGCCATGCTCAGCGGTGAGCAGCAGCATTCGGCCGTCGCGGTGGCGTACCGTCGGTACGCCTCGCTCTTCAGCCCCGACGCGATCGACGCGCTGAGCAAGCTGCATGAGGAAGGCGGCGAGAAGGCGAACCAGGCGCGCGCGCTCCTCCCGTTCGCCAGCGAGGGCTTTGTCGAGCTGCAGGTCGCCGACCAGACCGACGAGATCGCCACAGCCGAGGCGCGCGCCGCGATCATGTGGCGCGGCGACCGCATTCCGTATCGCGCCGCGCCCGCGTGGATCGCTGAGATGAGCGCACGTTCGGAGCGCAACGCGCTCGACTCGAGCTACCGCGAGGCGGTCGAGGCGATCAACCCGCTGCGTGAGGCACGCTTCTCGCGGCAGGTGGCCGCGGCGCGCGAGCTTGGCCACGCCGACCTGCCGGCCATGGCGCGCGAGACGCGTGGCATCGATATCGGCGCAGTCGCCGGCGAGATGCAGCGCTTCATGGTCGGATCGGAGACGCAGTACTTCGCGGCGCTGCGCCGGTTCCTGGCCGAGATCGACATCGAGCAGGGCGACGCATCGGTCGCCGACCTGTGGCACGTGCTGCGCGGTGCCGGCTGGGATGCCCGGTTCCTGGAGCGAGGCCTGCGTTCGGTGGTCGGCAGCACGCTCAGTGGCATGGGCATCGACCTGGATGCGCAGGACAACGTGTCGCTCGACCTGGAGCGGCGAGCGGACCCCAGCGGCGGCGCGTGGTGCGTGCCGGTCCAGGCTCCCGGCGACGTCCGGGTCGTCCTGCGGCCGCGTGGCGGACATGCCGATTACGAGGCGCTGCTGAGCCGGATCGGTCAGGCCGAAACGTACGCGCACCTGTCGCCGGACGCGCCGGCGGCGTATCGGTTCGCGGGTGACGACAGCGTCGGCAAGGGCTACGCCTGGGTCTTCGAGCAGCTCACCCTCGACGCTGACTGGCTGCGCGCCGAGCTCGAAATGTCGGACGACGAGCTCGTCGCCTGGCTTGACTTTGCCGCGTTCCGGGTGCTGCACGAGGTGCGCCGCACGATCGCCGGGCTGTTCTACGAGCTGCGCCTGCACGGTGGTGGTCAGACGGCGCTGCATCGGGCCTATTACGCCGGCACGCTGGGGCTGCTGACCGGCGTGCGCCACCCGGAGTCGAGCTATCTCGCCGATGTCGACGACCATTTCGTTTCGGCACGACGCTTCCGCGGCTGGTGCGTTGGCAGCAGCCTCGCGGCCTGGTTGCGCGACCATCACGGCGTGAGCTGGTGGCGCAACGCGGCGGCCGGCGCCGAGCTGCGCCAGGGCTGGAGCCGCGGACAAAAGTGGAATGCCGAGGCGCTGGTTGCGCATTTCGGGTATGATCGTCTGGATTGGCGACCGATCCTGCGTCAGATACGGACGCACCTCATCGGCGAGATGAGCGGATACGGCGGGCCCAACATCACCACTCGCGCCGGCACCCGCAAGGTCTGATCGTTTGACCGGCGCGGCCTCCGCACGAGAGACACCCCTGAGAGGTTCATGAACGACGAAGCACGACCGCGCCGTGGTCGGCCGCGCCGCCGCTCCGATGGCGGCGGCGGTGGTCCCCGACGGCAGTCGACGGCCCGCGCGACCTATCCGCGGCGCCGCAATGATTACAGCACTGGCCAGTATTCCTCGATCTACGCCGGTCCCTTCCCGACCGATGAGGACGCCGACGATCAGGTCCTGAACCTGGCGACCCTGCAGGCGAAGCCGATCGAGGAGCTGCGCGAGCTTGCCGGCGAGCACGGCATCGAGAACGGCGACGATCTCGAGCACTCGGACCTCGTCCTCAAGCTGCTCGACGTGGTCCCGCTGGCGCCTCCTCGCAAGGTGGAGCAGAACGGCCAGCAGCCGGGCATCGCCGAGGGAATCCTCGAGATCGTCGACGAAGGCTTCGGTTTCATGCGCGTCCACGGCGTCATGCCGTCAAATGACGACATCTACGTCAGCTCGAGCCAGGTCCGTCGCTTCGGACTGCGCACCGGCGACCGGGTGACCGGCCAGACCCGGCCGCCCAAGGACCAGGAGAAGTACTGGGGCCTGCTGCGCGTCGACACGGTCAATGGCGTCGAGCCCGAGGTCGCCAAGCGGCGGCCGTACTTCGACACCCTCGTGCCGGTCTTCCCTGACGAGATGTTCGACCTCGAGACCGATCAGAAGAACCTGACCCAGCGACTCGTCAACCTGATCGCGCCGGTTGGCATGGGCCAGCGTGGGCTGATCCTCTCGCCGGCCAAGGCCGGCAAGACGACCGTCCTCAAGCACATCGCCGCGGGCATCACCGACAACCACCCCGAGGCGGTCCTCATGGTCGCGCTCATCGGCGAGCGCCCTGAGGAGGTCACCGACATGCAGCGCAGCGTGAAGGGCGAGATCTACTCATCGACCTTCGACGAGCCGACCGAGAACCACACCCGCGTGGCCGAGATGTGCCTGGAGATCGCCAAGCGGCAGGTCGAGACAGGCCGCAACGTGGTCATCCTGCTCGATTCGATCACGCGCCTGGCACGCGCCTACAACCTGGCGCTGCCGGCCAGCGGCAAGACCCTGTCGGGTGGTGTCGATCCTGTTGCGCTCTACCCGCCGAAGCGCTTCTTCGGTGCGGCACGCAATATCGAGCATGGCGGGTCGCTGACGATCATCGCCACCTGCCTGGTCGACACCGGCTCGCGCATGGACGACGTCATCTACGAGGAGTTCAAGGGAACCGGCAACATGGAGCTGGCCCTCGATCGCAAGCTGAGCGAAAAGCGCATCTTTCCGGCCATCGACGTGCTGCGCTCCGGCACCCGCCGCGAGGAGCTGCTGCTCGACGAGAACACCCTCAAGATGGTGTGGACCATGCGGCGCATGCTGTCGGCGGTCGGTCCTAACGAGGGCATCGAGCTGCTCATGCAGCGCCTTGGCAAGACCAAGGACAACGCCGAGTTCCTCGTGTCACTCACGAAATCGGTCGAGGCCTCCGAGCGCTAGCGCTTCCCGTGCCGCTTTCGCGTCTGCGCGTCCTCGTCCCGGTCCTGCTGCTGGTGCTGACCGCCTGCGGCGGCGTTCCGGCACCGTCCTCCAGCCAGCCATCGGTCAAGACCGATGCGTCGCCTGCGGCGACGAGCAGCGTGCCGCCTGCCGGCGGCGTTGTGCCCGCGCCGGGATCGGATAGCGAGGTGTATCGGCCCAACCCGAAGGCGATCACGGTCGCCATCGATCCTGGCCACGGCGGCTGCCTCGACTGGGGCGTGCCCGATCCGTCGAAGCGTGGCGCGACCTACTCCGAGAAGGCCATGACGCTGGGGATCGGCCTTGCGCTGAAAAAGATGCTCGAGGCGCAGGGCGTCAGCGTGGTGATGACCCGCCAGACTGACCAGGCGCTCGCCGGCGACAACTATCCCGCGCTCGGCTGCAACGGCCCGGCATGGCGCGACGTGGACGGCGACGGCAAAGCCGGCTTCGATGGGACCGGGCACACCCGCACGCGTGACGAGCTGCAGGCGAGGATCGACCTTGCCAACCTCGTTCGCGCCGACATGCTGATCAGCATCCACATCAACTCGCCGACCGAGAACGGCGCGCCGGTCGCGGTCGCCTTCAGCGAGACGTACTACGACGATGAGACGCCGTGGGGCGTCGACGGCAGCGGACGGCTGGCTGATCTCGTTCAGTCGGGCGTGGCCGCGGCCACGCACGGTGTCAGCTACGAGCGCCAGGACCGCGGCACCGAGGCGAAGGCTTTCTACATCATCGCGCGCCAGTGGGCGGCTGGCGCCAGCTGCGACACGCCCGGTGACACCTGGTGCACGCCGCATCGTGGCCTGCAGACGCCCGGCATCCTCAGCGAGGTCGGCTCGATCAGCCTGACCGCCGAGCACGATCTGCTCGTCAGCGACGGGGGACAGCAGATGGTGGCTCGCGGCATCGAGCAGGGGCTGAGCGCTTACTTCGGCCAGCGTCAGCTCTCGGTCCGATACGACGCCCTGATCCCCGGTGGCGAAGCCGGTGTCAGCCCGACCGCCGTGGCGGGCACCGGCCCGCCGTTCTGGGCAGCCGAGCTGCCGCAGGCGGCCGACGGCAGGCTCATGCTGCCGATCCGCCTGACGAACAACGGCACTCGCGCGTGGCCCGCCGGACTGCACCTGCTCGCCGGCCGGCAGGCCAGCGACACACCGTACCTCGCATCCGCACCGGCCGATCTCGAGCCGCTCGACGTGCAGGTTCCGGCGCTGAAGCCCGGCGAATCGGTCGAGGTGTCCGTGCCACTGAGTCTTGCTGATGCGGCCGGACGCGAGCTGCTGTGGATCACGCTGGCGGATGGCGCGCACAGCCTGGCCGACATCGGATCGCCGGCATTGCAGTTGGCGCGCGCACAACGTTGACCGGCTCTCGCCAGCCCTGCTACCATCGGGCGGCACGACCTTGGCCGCCCGACACACGTCGCCCGGCTCGGGGATGAGCGAGGTCGCGCACCGACAGCATGTTCACCTCGCGGGAGATTCGTATTGCCCGATTTGCGACAACCGGTGCGCCGATTGATTGATTCGCGTTTCGTCTCGCGGACGGCTGCCCACCTCAGCGTCATCGCTCTTCTCGCCCTCAGCTCGGCGTTCGGCTTTGCGACCACCCAATCACCTCGCGACGGCTCCGCGGCCGATACTGCCGGCAATTCGCTGGCCTTCGTCTCGGCGGCGCGTGGTGCCGCGAAGGACGCCCATCCCGGTCAGTCGGCTCATTTCGAGATCCAGGCCGATCCGCTGCGCGCGGATCCGATGCTTTCGCGCAAGGCCGTTCCGACCCAGCCTCCGACGCCCGTCGCGACGCCCGTCGCTCCGCCGGCCGCGACGCCTGAGCAGGCGCCCGCCGTTGCGGCGCAACCCCAGACCGGCGCTGCCACCGCCTCACGTGGCGGCTCGTTGCTCTGGCCGGTGCCGGGCGGCGTCATCAGCCAGTACTACCACGCGGGCCATCTGGCGCTCGACATCGCGGCACGTGTCGGTCGTCGGGTCAATGCCGCCGAGGGCGGCGTGGTGGTGTGGGCCGGCTGGCGCAACAACGGTGGCGGCTACGTCGTGCAGATCGATCATGGCAATGGGATTCAGACTGCGTACAACCACCTCGGCGCCATGTGGGTTTACGTCGGGCAGCGCGTCGCTGCCGGGCAGGGGATCGCCGCGGTCGGATGCTCCGGCTCCTGCACGGGACCGCACGTTCATTTCGAGGTCATCGTCGGCGGCGTCTACGTCAACCCGCTGCGCTACCTGTAGTCTCGCCGCTGGGGCGCCAGCTCGGGCGCTATCCTGCCAGCCATGTTCGCTGATCACGTCCGTATCTTTGTCGAGGCCGGTGACGGTGGCGACGGCGCCTCCTCGTTCCGCCGCGAGGCACACGTACCGCGTGGCGGTCCGGACGGTGGCGATGGCGGCAAGGGCGGCGATGTGAGCCTCGTTGCCGAACCGGGCATGACCACGCTCGTCGACTATCGGCGCTCGCGGCATTTCCGTGCCAAGCCGGGTGGTGCCGGCACCCGCCGCCGCTCGCACGGCCGCAACGCCGTCGACGTCGAGCTGCGCGTTCCGCCGGGCACGGTCGTGCGCACTTCTCCCGCCGGCGAGTGGATCGGTGAGCTGCTTGAGCCGGGCGACCGGCTGCTCGTGGCGCGCGGCGGACGCGGCGGACGCGGCAACGTGCATTTCGTGAGCGCGACCCACCAGGCGCCGACGCACGCCGAGAAGGGCGATCCGGGTCAGGAGCGCTGGATCGAGCTCGAGCTCAAGCTGATCGCTGACGTCGGCCTGGTCGGGCAGCCGAACGCCGGCAAGTCGACGCTGCTCGCGGCGCTGACCGCCGCCACGCCGCGGATTGGCAACTACCCGTTCACCACCACCAGCCCGAACCTCGGCGTGGCCGAGCTGCCGAACGAGCGCATGGCGGTGCTGGCCGACGTGCCGGGCTTGATCGAGGGTGCGCATACCGGGCAGGGTCTCGGACATGAGTTCCTGCGCCACGTCGAGCGCACGCGCGTGCTGGTCGGCGTGGTCGACGGCGCCGCGGTCGACCCCATCGGTGAGTGGCGCGTCGTCGCCGACGAGCTGCGGCTGCACGATGCAAGCCTGCTCGATAGACCGACGCCGATGATCGTCACCAAGCTCGACCTGCCGGAGGTGCGCGACCGCTGGCCCGAGCTGCGCCGCGCGCTGGTGAAGCAGGGCCATCAGCCAATCGGCATTTCGGCGCACGACACCACGGGGCTCGACGAGCTGCGCCTGGCGTTGGCCGAGGCACTGGCCGAGGCCGACGAGACCGCGCAGCAGGAAGCCGACCACGGCCAGGTGCTCGTGCACCGCTTCGATCCGCTCGACCAGGGGTGGGAGATCGTCACCGAGGCGGATGGGCTGCGCGTGCGCGGCCGTCGCATCGAGGAGGCGGCGAATCGCACGAACTTCGACAACGAGGAGTCGCGCGAGCGATTCCAGCGCCTGCTCGAGCGCCTCGGCATCGAGCCCGAGCTGCGGCGGATGGGCGCCGGTGAGGGTACCACGGTGCGCATCGGGCGGGCCGAGCTTGAGTGGGACGACGAGGAGTGAGCGACCTTCCCGCCGTGCTGTCGCCGTCCGAAGCGCGCGTCGAGCGCTCGGAGGGACCCAGGCGTGTGGGCGTGCTGGGCGGAACCTTCGATCCGCCGCACGTTGGCCACCTGTGGCTGGCCAGCCTGGCTGCGGATGCGATGGAGCTGGATCGGGTGCTGTTCATGCCCGCCGCCCAGCCGCCGCACAAGCAGGATCGGACGATCAGCGGTGCCACGGATCGCCTGTTGATGACGCGCCTGGCGATCGGCAGTGACCCGACCTTCGAGCTGTCGCCCATCGAGATGGAGCGCCCCGGGCCGTCGTTCACGATCGACAGCATCCGGCAGCTCCAGTCGATGTACGGCGATCAGACCCAGCTTTTCCTTGTCATGGCGGCCGATTCGCTGCAGCAGATCGACACCTGGCGTGAGCCGGATCTGCTGCTGGGGCTGGTCGAATGGATCGTCGGACCGCGGCCGGGCGTGGCCATGCCGCAGCGCGACGCGCTGCAGGAGCGCTTCGGTGATGCCGCGGCGCGGATTCGTCTGCTCGACGGGCCGTCGCTCGACGTGAGCTCGTCCCAGATTCGCGAGCGGGTGGCGGTCGGTCGCGTCATCCGCTACCTTGTGCCTCGGTCGGTCGAAGAGCTGATCGTGGATCGTGGTCTGTACAGCAAGGCATGAGGAGGAGCGACCTGGAGGAGCGGATCGTCGAGCGCGACACCCTGGAGCCCGGTGAGCTGGCGCATCGGATCGTGGATCTCGCCTCGGATAAGAAGGGCGTCGACATCCTCATGCTGCGCACCTCCGAGGTGACGACCATGGCCGACTACTTCGTGATCTGCTCGGGGCGCAGCGACCGCCAGGTCCAGGCGCTGGCGGGTGGCATCGTCGACTCGCTGCGCGATGAGGGCATCAAGCCGATGGGCGTCGAGGGCCAGGCCTCGGCGCGCTGGGTGCTCATCGATTACGGCAGCGTGATCGTTCACGTCTTTGCCGCCGACGAGCGCGAGTACTACGGCCTCGAGCGCCTGTGGAGCGGCGCCACGCAGGTCGTTCGCATCGTCTGAATTGGCCCTCGCGGCGCTTCGGGCGGCCTCCGCGGGTACTACGCGAGTACTGGCCCGGCGTGCGCCGGACCTCCTATTGAGGCCGATGCGGCCGGCACCCATTCTGCCGGTCATGTCCCGCAACACGCACCCAGCGCGCTCCTCGCGGCCGTCGCGCGCCTCGCGGCGCACAGAAACCTGTCGCTTCTGCGCCGGTGAGCTGCTGACCAGCGTCTTCGACACCGTCTTCCGCGCCGAGGGCCAGGGCTCGGGCCCGGTCGATGCGACGCCCGACGAGCGGCTCTTCTTCGCGATTCCCGGCGCCCTGTGCGTCCCGTGCCGGCAGCTCTACGTCGACCAGCAGCTCATCGGCATCCTTGGCCTGACCGATGCGCGCTGCACCTTCGCCATCGAGAGCGATCGTGTGCTGCGCGCCGGCGCCGCCTGACCGCGCCTGGACTCAGCCGCGCCGCTCGGCGCCGAGCAGAAACTCTCCCAGCCAGGCGCTGATCGCCGGCTCCGGCTCCATGGCGTTGGTCTTGATCGCCAGATCCGCCTCGAACAAGCCGTCGAGCATCGCCTCGAGCTCGCTCGTCGAGTAACGCTTCGCCGCCTCCACCAGCCGCTCGGCGTTGCGCGCATTGCCGCGACCGATGCGCTTGGTGATCTCCGGCGGAGGTGTGCGCCTCGCCACGAGGTCGCGCGCCACCAGCAGATCGGCGATCCTGCCCTCCAGCGAGGCCACGATGCGCAGCACCGGCTGCCCCTCTGACAGCGCCCGGTCGAGCGCTTTCGCCGCTGCGCCCGGCTCACGACGGTCGAGCGCATTGCTGATCGCAAAGACCGATGCGGGACGCGTGTCGGCGGTCAGCGCTTCCACGTCGGCGGCGCTGATCGGTCGCTCACCGGCGTACGTGGCCAATTTGCGCAGCTCGCTGTGCGCGACGCGGGTCTGCTCGCCGCGCTCAATGTCGCTCTCCCACACGGCGCCGCCGACGCGCTCGGCCAGCAGCGTGACGGCGCGTGGCTCGATCTGGACGCCGATCTCGACCGCATAGCCTCGGATCCAGGCGCCCAGCTCGTTGCGCCGCGGCGCGTTGCGCTCGACGACGCTGCCGCCCCGCTCCCGCACGGCGTCGGCGAGCCGCTTCAGCAGGGCCGGAGGCTTGCCGACGTCGCGCGAAGTTCGCTCCTCGGCCAGCGCCAGCGCCGCGCCTTCCGGCAGGTCGCGCACGAGGGCGATCAGCCGATCCGTGGCGATCGTCGATCGACCCGCTGCCTTCAGCGGCTGTCGCAACACGGCGAGATGCGGACCGAACATCCCGACCGAAGCCGCGGCCACGCGGGCAGCGTCGATCGCCGTCTCGTCCGGACTGCGCTCGGCGATGATCTCGTCGCGGTCGACGGCCTCGACGCTCGCGGCGAAGGCGGCGACCGCACGCTCGAGGCCGAGGCTGTCGTCACCGTGCACCAGCAGCACGCCGCCGCTCATGCTTCGATGGCCCCCGCCTGCCAGGCGGCGCGAAGCAGCTCGACCACCGCAGCGGTCGAGAGGCCGATGGCGTCGGCCAGCTCGCGTTCGAGGGCATGCGCCGGCCGTCGCGCCGAGTCGATCTCGCCGCGGTGCTCCGGGTAGCGCTCGGCCATGTCGTCGAGCCGCTTGTCGATGGTCACGAAGCACTGAGCCACGTGCTTATCGGCCAGCGAGACGAGCACCGACGGCCAGCCGATGGGGAAGCGCTCCTCGTCGAGCAGGCAGGCCAGCGGATGCGAGGCGACCGGCACCGCAAGCTCCGAATGGCCCATCTCGTTCAGCCATGTCGCCCCCACCACGCCGTGCGGCTCGCCCGACTCGCGCGTCCGCAGCTTGTCGATGTCGTGGAGCAGGGCGGCGACCTCGACGAGGCGGACGTCGATCGGGATCCCGGCCTTGCGGACCAGACGCGCCGCCTCCGCAGCGACCCGCCGCACGCCCTCCGAATGGACCACGATCCCCTGGGGCAGCTCGAAGCTGGCGAGAATCTCGCGAGCGTGATCGAGTCCGGGAACGGCCATGGGCCGATGCTACCCGGATCGGACCCGGCGCGGGCCAGCGCGCGGACCGCGCGGCTCGGATCGCGCGCAACGCGGCTGACCACCTCGTACGACCGGCCGTCGCTGGTGATCTCGACGCTGCCCTCGAGATCGGTCCGACGAATCCGCGCACCGACTTCTGCCAGCGCCACGAGCGTCTTGGGGCTCGGATGGCCGTAGTCGTTGTCGACGCCGTCCGAGATGAGGGCGACGACCGGCTGGGCATTTGCCAGCATCGGCGCAGATGTGCTCGATTTCGAGCCGTGATGGCCGACCTTCAGCACGTCGACCGGCACGAGCAGGCCGCGCTTGGCGAGCCGCGCCTCGACGGGGGCTTCGGCATCGCCGGTGAGCAGTGCCGTGAAGGCGTCGCTGCGCAGCATGGCCACCACCGAAGCGTTGTTGATGTCGTCGTCGGGCAGTGGGCCTTCGGCGTCCGCGCCGCTCGGATAGAGGATCGTGACCGTTGTTCGAGCGTCGAGCTGCAGCCGCTGGCCGGCACGCGCCTTGACCAGGCGAGCGCCCGGTTCCGTCCGAGCGAGCGCCAGAAAGCGCGTGTAGCTCGGGTTGTCGAAGGTGCGCCCCGAGTCCAGCACCAGGCCGATCTGGTATCGGCGCAGCACTTCCAGCAGCCCGGCGACGTGGTCCTGATGTGGGTGCGTGAGCAGCATCACGTCGATCCGGCGCTGGAAGAAGGGGAGCTGCTCGCCCAATCTGCCGAGGGTCAAATCGGGGTCCGGACCGCCATCGATCAGCATCGTCGCGCCGGATGGTGCCTCGACCAGGATTGCATCACCCTGCCCGACATCGAGCATGGTGAGATGAAGGCGTCCATCGGGCAGAGACGCGATGGAAATGACGGCAAGCGTGAGCGTGCTTACGAAGAGCAATCCGCTGGGTCGGAGCAGGCGTCCGATGATCGGATGCATCGGCCTCGGGGCGGGCGAAGGATCCGTTAGGCTCAGCGGCTGTGGCCCGTCGTCGACTTCCACTGCTCGGCGACGACGTAGCCAGACCAGCGCCAGCAGGGGATACCAGGCCAGCGCCAGCCAGGCGGGTGCAGCCAGCGGGACCGATGCGAACGGCACCGCGGCAGCCGCCTTGCCGGCCAGAATCATCAGGTGCAGATACAGCCACGCACTGCCGCCGGTGAGCCAGGTGGCGACATCCCCGAGGAGCGGGAGGTGAACGGCTGCCTGGATCGCTCCGATCGGTGCGGCGACGGCGCAGCACAGCATGACCAGCGGAACCAGCGGCACGACCACGACGTTGGCGAGCGGCGCGACGAGCGACAACCGCTCGAAGTTCAGCAGGATCACCGGCAGCGTGGTGAGCTGTGCCGCGAGGGTGAGCGCCACCGGCTCACGCAGCGCACCGGGCAGCCGACGCAGCCGGTTCTCGACGCCACTGCCGAACCAGATCAGCCCTGCGGTCGCCAGCAGCGATAGTTGGAAGCCGACATCCCACAGCACCGGTGGCGCGGCGAGCAGCATGACGAGCGCAGCCAGCAAGAGTGCACCGGCTGCATGGGCACGCGAGCCGCCCAGGCGGGCAACGAGCATCGCTCCCGCCATCAGCGCCGCGCGCACGACCGACGGCGTCGAACCGGTGAGCACGACGTAGCCCGAGATGGCCCCGATCATCATCACCGGAACGAGCCACTTCCCACCGCGGCGCTTCTGCAGTGGGCGCAAGGCGGCCACGACCAGCGCCGCGACGATGGCGATGTTCCAGCCCGAGATCGCCACCACGTGGGTCAGACCCGCAGCCGCAAAGGCATCGCTGATCTCGGGGCTGATGCCGCTGCGCACACCCAGCAGGATGCCCGCGCCAAGTGCCGCCTCGGGTTCTGGCACGACGGCGTTGAGGCCGTCAAGCAGCCAGCGACGCAGGCTCGCGGCAGCGTCCGGCACGACGCCGAGCTGGTGGCCGAGAGTGCGTGCCTCGTATGCCCGCGCAATGGCGCCGATTCCCTGGCGCGCAAGGTACGCGCGGTACGCGAAACCATCGAAGTCGTGGGCCTCTTCCAGCTTGGCGCTGAGGCCGATACGGTCGCCGGCGACCGTATCGCCGGAGCGTGGCAGCCATACCAGCAGCCGCCCGGCGACGGCCCGCGCCTGTTCGTTGGGGGCAGCAGCCACGACCCGCTCGAGCACGAGCTGAAGCCGCTCGGCCCTGGGTCGAGGCTCGTCGGCAACGGTGCCCGATAGCTGCCACTCGGTCGGTCCCACCAACCCCGCGACGCTGTCCGGACCGCTCGGCAGAGCCACGCTCGTTCCTCGCCAAACGCCGAGCCCGAGTCCCAGCACAACGGCCGCAATGAGCAGCACGCCGACCGACCGACCGAGACGCGCGAGTAGCGCGCCTATGAGTCCGGGCATGGCGAGTGCCGGAAGTGCGGCCGCGGTGAGCCAGCCCGCATCGGCGAGAAAAATGCCGCTCGCCACCCCGGCGAGCACGGATGGCAGAACGAGCGCCGAGGCAGTCATGGTCCGCTGCTTCACGCCGCGTCAGCTCACGGTCACCATGTCACGCACCTTCTCCAACTGACCGTTGTTCAGCACCTTGCGTTCGATGAGCTCCTCGAGCGAGGTGAAGGGTTGCTCCTGGCGAGCCGCAACGATCTTCTGGACCGTGACCGGGCCGATGCCCGGCAGGGCGTCCAACTCCTCGGGGCTCGCCTGGTTGATGTTCACCAGCCCGCCGGCAGCGCCGCCTGACGTGCCACTTGTGCCACCCGAGGCCGGCGGATTGGCCACCCCGATCATTGGCACGTAGACCTGCTGCCCGTCCGTCAGCGGGGCGGCGAGATTGAGAGAGGCCGCCGCGGCGAGCACGTCGGCGCTTTTCGAGTAGCCACCGGCCGCGGCGATGGCATCGCCGATTCGGGCAGCTGTGCGCATTTCCACGACACCCGGCCGCTCGACGCCACCTTCGACGTCGATCAGCAGAGACGTCGGCGCTGCCGTCGAGGACGCCGCGGGCCTCTCGATGCCGGCGGATGCGGCGACGCCGCGCAGATCCGGATCGGCGAGCGGCTGGGCGCCGGTCCCGGAAGCGATCAACAGCCACACCGCAAGGGCGGCGGCAATCAGGGCGGCGCCTGCTGCGCCGAACAGGAGCTGGTCACGCGTCGTCACAGCCAAGCCTCGCTCTGTCCGGGAGGCGAGCGATGGGGATGGGAGCTGCGTCCGGAGCCCGGCCGTCTGGGCACTCGACGCCCGGCTCCGGAAGCAGGAGCAAACCTTAGCGCACGGTGTATTACCGGCCGCTTACCAGCCGCTCAACGTGACGGCGTCAGGGCGTGACGATGTTCACCAGCTTGCCGGGCACATGGATCACGCGCTTCGGGGGCCGCCCGCCCAGGTGCGCCTGCACCTTCTCCGACCCCAGCGCCATCTTCTCGATCTCCTCGGCCGGCGTATCGGGCGTGACCACCAGTCGGTCGCGCAGCTTGCCGTTGACCTGCACCGGCAGCTCGATCGTGTCGGCCGCCGCCAGCGCAGGGTCGTAAGCAGGCCACGCCTGCTGGTGGATCGAGTACGGCTTGCCCCGGCGCGACCACAGCTCCTCGGTGATGTGCGGTGCCATGGGTGCCAGCAGCAGCAGCAGGGTGTCGACCGCGTCAGCGTAGACCGGCGCTGAGCCCAGGCCTGCCTCGCGCGCCCGGGTCACCGCGTTGGTCAGCTCCATCAGCTTGGCCAGCGCCGTGTTGAAGCGGAACGCCTCGACATCCTCGCTCACTCCGGCGATTGCAACGTGCGTCGCGCGCCGCAGCGCGCGCTCAAGCTCGTCAGCGTCGTTCGTCGCCACCGCGTCGGTCAAGGAAGGCTGGCCGACCGACCAGACACGGCCCAGGAATCGGTGAATGCCGTCGATCCCGCTTGGGTTCCACGGTCCGCCCTGGTCCCAAGGCCCGATGAACATCAGGAAGCAGCGCACCGCATCCGACCCGTAGCGCGCCACCAGCTCGTCCGGGTTGGCCACGTTGCCGCGTGACTTGCTCATGCGTTGGTGATCCGCGCCCAGGATCTGGCCCTGGTTGCGCAGCGCAAGGAACGGCTCATCGAAGTCGAGCATCCCCATGTCGCGCAGCGCCTTGACGAAGAAGCGCGCGTACATCAGGTGCAGCACTGCATGCTCGGCGCCGCCGGTGTAGAGATCGACCGGCATCCACAGCTTCGCCTTCTCTGGTTCCCAGGCGAGCGCGGAGTGCGGGGAGGTGTAGCGCAGGAAGTACCACGACGAGTCCACGAAGGTATCCATGGTGTCGGTGTCGCGCCGGGCCGGACCGCCGCACACTGGACATTCCGCCGCCAGGAAGCCGGCGTCCGACTGCAGGGGCGAGACCCCCGTCGGCGCGAAGTCGACGTCGGATGGCAGCAGGACCGGCAATTGCTCCTCGGGAACCGGCTGCGCACCGTGGTCAGGACAATAGACGATCGGGATGGGCGCGCCCCAGTAGCGCTGGCGGCTGATCAGCCAGTCGCGCAGGCGGTAGCTCACCGCGAATGAGCCCAGGCCGATGTCGACGAGTTGCTGCGTGATCGCGCCGATCGCCTCGGAGGCGGGCATGCCGCCGAACTCGCCCGAGTCGGCAAGGACCTCATCGGCCTCGTGCGCGGCGAAGGCTTCGCTGGTCGGCAGCTCGCCCGAAGCGGGCACCACCACGTAGCGGATCGGCAGGTCGTACCTGTGTGCGAAGGCGAAGTCACGCTCATCGTGCGCGGGAACGGCCATGATTGCGCCGGTGCCGTAGCCGGGCAGCACGTAGTCGGCGATCCAGATCGGGATGCGCTCGTTGTTCAGCGGGTTGACGGCGTAGGCACCGATGAATACCCCGGTCTTCTCGCGCTCGGTGCTCGTTCGCTCGATCTCGGTCTCGCTGCGCGCCGCGACCACGTACGAGTCGACCGCCTCCCGCTGCTCGGGCGTGGTCAGCACGGAGACCAGCGCGTGCTCGGGCGCCAGCACCATGAAGGTCGCGCCGAAGATCGTGTCCGGTCGCGTGGTGAAGACGCGGATCGGATCGACGCCATCCGCCTCAACCGGAAAGTCGATCTCGGCGCCTTCGGATCGGCCGATCCAGTTGGTCTGCATCAGGCGAATCGGCTCCGGCCAGTCGATGCCGCTGAAGTCGAGCAGCTCGTCGGCGTAGTTGGTGATGCGGAAGAACCACTGCTCCAGGTCGCGCTTGATGACCGGCGTGCCGCAGCGCCAGCAATGGCGGTCGACGCCCTCCACCTGCTCGCGGGCCAGCACGACCTGGTCCTTCGGGCACCAGTCGACCGGCGCCATGGCCCGATACGCCAGCCCGGCCTTGAAGAACTGCACGAACAGCCACTGCGTCCAGTGGTAGTAAGCGGGGTCGCTGGTGACCACCTCGCGCGTCCAGTCGAACATGCAGCCCATGGTTCGGAACTGGGCACGCATCCGGTCGATGTTGCCGGCCGTCCAGGTCGCCGGATCGACGCCACGATCGATGGCCGCGTTCTCGGCGGGCAGCCCGAAGCTGTCGAAGCCCATCGGGAACATGACGTTGTCGCCGTGCATGCGTCGTACGCGAGCCACGATGTCCGGCCCGGTGGCGGCATACCAGTGACCGATGTGCAGGTCGCCGGACGGATAGGGGTACATGGTCAGCACGTACTGCTTGTCGCGGGGGTCATCGTCACGCGCCTGGTACAGCCCATCGCGCTCCCAGCGCTCGCGCCAGTTCGCCTCGTACGCGGCCGGGTCGAAGCGCTCGGTGCGGGCTCTCGTCTCGCTCGTCATTGGTCAGCCTCCTGCTCGTCGGGGAACCAGGCCATCAGCAGCTCGTCGCGAAACGTGTCGTTCGGCCCGCGGTACTGCCGCCGACGCAGCCCCTCGCGCACGAAGCCGACGTGCCCGTAGACCGCGATCGCTCGCTCGTTATCCGGAAAGACGCCCAGTGCGACCTTGCCCAGCCCGCGTTCGGTCGCCCATTCCTGGGCTGCGCGCATCAGCGCGGTACCCATTCCGCTGTCGCGCCAGTCGCGTGCGACGCAGATCGAGAGGATGCCCATGTGATCGCTCGCCGCGCTGCGCTCAACCCCGATCAGCACGTTGCCGATCACGCCGCCGTCGGATTCGGCCACCAGGGCCAAACTGCCGTCGCCGCGAATCATCTCGCCGATGAAGAAGGTCTCGGACGGCTCGCTCACCGCGCTCGGCGGCGTCACCAGGTAGCGACCCTCGCTTCGCACGTCGGCGAACAGGCGCGCCAGCGCGCGGGCGTCCGTCGGGCGGGCGGCGCGCAGCGACCAGGCACGGCCGTCCCGGGTCTGGTGTCGCGTCGCGTCGATGCTGGTCGTCATGGTGCCCGCCCGTATCGGTCAAACAAAACGCCCCATCGTCGTCAGGACGAAGGGGCTCTTCGCGGTACCACCTGAGCTTGACCGATACCTCCGTGAGGAGATGGTGGAGCTGGGGGGACTCGAACCCCCGACCCCCTGCATGCCATGCAGGTGCTCTCCCAGCTGAGCTACAACCCCACGGTCGGTCCACTCGTCGGCGCGATATCGGACGCCGGCCCGGCCGCCGTTACGCGGCTGCTCGGCGGGCGAGTTCGGCGCCTTCGATTCGCCGGCTTGCACCGTCCCGGCTCGCTGTCGATTCGCGCGCAGCGCCTACTGCTCCCGCGTCAACGCATTGGCTGCGAGAATATCACAGGCGCTCTGTTGCTCTCAATTCGTGCTGGGCCGCCGCTCGACCGTGCGCCGCTTGGTCAGGATGTGGCGAAGAGGGCTCTCAGCCGATCAAGCGACGTATCGATATCACCATCAGCGGCGGATGCGACCATACCCTCGACCGGTGCCATGAACATGTTGGTCGTGTTGACCGTCATCGCGAACGAGATCGTGGTGCGATCGGCGTCGACCGGCTTCAGCTCGAGCGTCGCCTCCACGTGAAAGCCACTGGCTTCGCTCTCCAGGGAGAGGCGGTGTCCCGGCTCGAACGCGGTCACGACGAGGTCGACCTCGATGCGCTGGCCCATCAGCTCGCGCTCGACGTGGGCCACGGAGCCGATGCGCGTCGGGCCGGGCGTCGTCTGGCGCGCGGCCACGATGCCAGCCTGCCATTCCGGAAGCCTCGCCGGATCCGACACGAAGTCGAACAGCGGGCCGGCAGGCGCCGCGATCTCCGCCGTGCGCTCAATGCGTTTCACCCCGCTACGGTAGCGGAATCGCTCGGCTCGGCGACCGCGGCCGCGATCCGGCGCAGATCCTCGACCAGCCCGCGGTATGCGGCGTCGCGCGCGGCCTTGTCCGGGGCGCGCAGGATTGATGACGGATGCACGGTTGCCGCGATCGGTGGGCCGAGAGGAGAGGGCATCACCTCGCCGTGCTGCTGCGTCACGCGGAAGTCGCGGCTGATGAGGGCCTGTGCGGCGGTCGCCCCAGGCAAGTCGCCTGGCTGCTCGCCGACGAGCATCAGCCACGATCCTGCGTCGCCCTCGCCGAATACCGTCTGCGTGGCGTGCTCCCTGAGGTCGCAGGCGCGCCATTTCGTGGCGGCATGGCGCAGCTCCTCGAGGTCATCGTTCGCGGGGACGGGAGCGCTCGATGTGTCTGCTATGCGTTCCAGTGAGCACGGCGAGTGCCACTTTTTCGCCTTCAACGTCGACCTGTCGTATGCTGCCGCGGCGCCGTCCGGACTTGCTGTCGAGGCCGGACCCGCAGGCAAGGGGTTACTCCGAGCGTGATCCGCAGACTCTTTCCGATCCTCGCCGCCAGCGCGCTGCTGCTCGCCGCGTGCGGCTTCACGGCCGCACCGACACCACCACCGCTCGATGCCAACCAGATCATCACCCAGGGCTTCGAGGCGACGAGCAAGCTCAAGAGCTTCCACATGACGATCGCGCTGGATGGCAACGCAACCATTCCGCAGGTGGGCGGCAACCTGGCGCTCAAGGGCACCGAACTGACCGGCGACTTCGACGTGGCCAAGAAGCAGGCACACGCCACCTTCAGTGTGCCGGCGCTCCTCAGCCTGTCGGGCGAGGTGGTCGCCAACGAGAACGCGACCTACCTCAAGACCAGCCTGACGGGCACCAAGTGGAAGAAGCAGGACAATGGCGCGGCCGGCTCCATTCCCGACGTTCAGGATCCAACCAAGGCCCTCGCCGACATCAAGAAGTTCATGGACAAGGATGGCGTCGAAGCCAAGAAGCTCGACGATGCCAAGTGCGGCGACTCGACCTGCTACCGCGTCGAGCTGACCATTCCGAGCGCCCTGCTGGATGACGCTGCCGCCGCCGCCGGCAGCTCGCCCTCCGAGGTGCTCGGCCAGGCTTTGGTGGTCGACCTGGAGTTCGACCGTCAGACGATGTTCCTGAGCTCGGTCGCGACCAACATCGACGCCAAGCAGATCGGTAGCGTCGACGCCACCATCACGCTGAGCGCCTTCGACCAGCCGGTGACCATCACCGAACCGCCGGCGAGCGACGTCGACACCAGTGGCGGAGGTTTCAGCTTCCCGTAATTTTTGAGGCCGATGCTTCCTCGTCTCGCTTCACGCCTTCGCGACGCACCGGCCGACTGTGACCGATGGCAGGCTGCTGCCCAGACCGATTCCGGCCAGGTTGGAGCCGGTCCCGGCCAGCCATATCACGACAAGGTGCGCTTTCGCGGCGATGCGGCGCGCTTCGGTCGGGTCCTCGACCTGGTCATGCGCTACCAGATGTTCCCGCCCACGCTGCTAACGCCGAGCGTCTGCAGCGCGGAGGGCCAATTGGCTCGCGACGTGACGGTGGTGCAGCGCATCTTCATGGGGCCGATCGGCCTCGAATCAGGGATTCGGGTGACCGCCGTCTTCGACGAAGTGACGCCCGACGGACGACGTGCCGGCTTTGCCTGCGCCACGCTGGAAGGCCATCCCGAACGCGGCGTCGAGCGGTTCACCCTGACGCTGGCCGACGGCGAGATCACGTTCATGATGGAGGCGCGTTCGAGCCTGGCGGCGCTGTACGCGCGGCTCGCCCCACCAGCCGCGCGCTTCTTCCAGCACCGCGCGGTCGCGGCGGCGCTCGCGTACGTGAGCGCGTCGACCGAAGCGGCCTGACCGGGCCGACTAGACGCTCACCGTGGAAGCGCTTGCGAGCGCGACTTCGGCGAGCGCCTCGATGAATTCGGGCATCAGGTTGAGCGACTCGATGCGCGCGAAGGCCATGCCCGCTGCCTCGGCCTGCTGTCGAGCGCCGATGTCGACGTCGTACAGGATTTCGAGGTGGTCAGCCAGGAACTGGATGGGCGCAACGAGAAGGGAGGCGTGCCCGCCAGCATGGAGCTGCGGGACGAGATCGGCAAAGTCGGGCTTCATCCACTCACCGGGCTCGTGCCCGGCGGACTGCCAGCAGAAGTGCCAGCGGTGGTCGGTGAGCCCCGCACGTTGGGCGACGGCGACGGCGGTGTCGCGCAGCTGCCCGAGGTAGTTCGGCTCGGCGTCCGCCACGCGACGCGGGAGCGAGTGCGCGGTGAGCAGCACCGGTGAGTCAGGCGGCAGCTTGGCCAACCCTTCGCGGATACGTTGCGCGACGGCGGAGATGAAGTGCTGGTTGCCGTACCAGGCCGGCGCCAGCACGACGTCAGGCGCGTCGGTCCTGAGCTCTGCAACGGCGGCGTCCAGCGAGCGCTGATAGCCGCTCATCAGCATGTCGGAGTACTGCGGGCTCATCACGATCCCGACCGTCCGATCACACCCGCGCTGCGCCAGATCGCGCAGGCCGGCGCTGACCGAGGGCTCAGAGAAGCGCATCCCGACGCCGACCTGCACATCCACGCCGCGGGACCGAAGCAATGTCTCGAGCGCCGTGGCCTGCCCCTGCGTGATCGGGATCAGCGGCGAACCCCCGATCAGCTCATATCGGTGCCGGAACTCGGTCACCAGCTCGGGTGGGGCCTCGCGCCCGCCGCGGACCGCCGCGAGGTAACGCGGCATGTCGGCGGGCGAGCCGGGCGAGCCGTAGGTCATCAGCAGGACGCCGAGCCGGGTCATCGGGCCGTCTCGGCGTGGACGAAGTCGACCAGCCGGCGCAGCAGGTCCGGATCGGTCTGCGGGAGCACGCCGTGGCCGAGGTTGAAGATATGGCCGGCACGACCGCCGGCACGCCGCAGCACGTCGCGAGCTCCCGCTTCGGTCGCCTCCCATCCAGCGAGCAGGCGCGTGGCGTCGAGGTTGCCCTGGATTCCGTGAGCGAAGCCGATCCGCTCCCACGCCTCGTCGAGCAGCTGTCGCGCGTCGATGCTGATGACGTCACCGCCGGCATCGGTCAGGCGCTCGAGAAGCGACGCGGTCGACGTACCGAAGTGGATCGTCGGCGCGCCGTGAACCGCGGAGAAGATGGCGCGCACGTGGGGCGCGACATAGGTGTCGTAGTCGGTTGGCGACAGGGCGCCGACCCAGGAATCGAAGAGCTGGACGACCTGGGCGCCCGCCGCGATCTGCGCGTTGAGGTAGCGCTTCACCACCGTGGAAAGCTTCTCCATGAGCGCGTGCCACGCATCGGGCTCGCGATACATGAACGCCTTGGCGATGGCGTACTCGCGCGAAGGCCGACCCTCGATCAGGTAGCAGGCCAGCGTGAACGGCGCTCCCGAGAAGCCGATGACGCCTGTCCGGCCGCCGAGCTCGGCGCGGACCAGCCGGATGGCGTCCATGACGAAGGCGACGTCGTTCTCGGGCTCGATCAGGCGCAGGCGGTCGACGTCGGCGCGCGAGCGCACCGGGTTGTGGATGATCGGACCGATCTCGGGCTGGATCTCGAGATGGACGCCCATCGGCTCCAGCGGCAGCATGATGTCGGCGAACAGCACCGCGGCGTCCACGCCGAAGGCATCCACCGGCATGCGCGTCACCTGCGCGCACAGCTCCGGCGTCTTAGCCAGCGTCAGGATGTCGTACCGCTCTCGCAGCTTGCGGTAGTCGGCCAGGCAGCGCCCCGCCTGGCGCATGAACCAGACCGGTGTGGCGTCCGGCTGCTCGTGGTGGAGGGCTGCCAGGAGTCGCCCTTCGCCAGTCCGTCGCCGAGTGGGTGCGTCGATCATTGCTCTCCCGATAGCCACGTGGTAGCTCTAACGACCAAGTACGCCGGTGTTGTGGCCGATTCCATGGCCGTCTGCCTCACCCGGTGGCGATTCGGCCAAACAGACGCCAATTCGGAGCCTTCGTTGGTCGTTAGAGCCACGGGTTGGCTATGCATGCGCCGGCTCCGTCGCCGCGACCGCGACCGCGAACGCGTGGCGTGCGGCGTCGAGCGTGGTCCGCAGCTCGACTTCACCATGCGCCGTCGAGACGAACCAGGCCTCCTGCTGGCTGGGCGGCAGCATCACGCCGCGGTCGAGCATGGCGTGGAAGAAGCGCGCGAACGCCGCGTCGTCGTCGAAGAAGACGGTCAGCAGACTTGTCACCCGACTGATCCTGACCGATGCGCCCACGTCAGCCGCCGCCTGCGACAGCCCGTCCTCCAGGGCTGCTCCGAAGCTTTCCAGCTGTTCGTAGACCGATGGCGACAGCTCGCGGAGCGTTGCGACGCCCGCTGCCATGGCCAATGGATTCCCCGACAGCGTGCCGGCCTGGTAGACCGGGCCTTCGGGCGCGATCAGCCGCATGATCTCGGCGCGTCCGCCGTAGGCCCCCACCGGCAGCCCGCCGCCGATGATCTTGCCGAGCACAGTGAGGTCGGGCGTGACGCCGTAG
>JBBSCG010000030.1:0-26097 GCA_038250515.1 Candidatus Limnocylindria bacterium | reverse complement strand
GATGGGCTCAGTAGGACCTGCGCGACTGTCGCCGCCGGCGCTGCCATGACGGCACACCGCACGTCGCCGGCCCTGTTATGCGGGCAGATGCGGACCCGGGTTTATGGTGATCGGCTGAGCGATGATCCACAGGCTGAGCACCGTGTAGCCGATCATCAGCAGCACGAGCGGCAGGCCTGCGAGGAATCGCCCTCGCGGCTGATCTCGCAGGGCGAGCCGGTGCGCGAGCACGATCGCCGCAATGTGACCCACCACGATCGCACCGACCGACAGGTACCACACGGCGCTGATCGGGAACCAGTCGAGGTTCGGCGCGACCGGCGCGTTCGGATCGCGGATCAGCTCGGGAAGCCAGACCGCGCCCTGGATGACCAGCGTCAGGTAATGCGCGATGAGGTAGCCGCCGGCGATCGGCAGCAGCGTTGCCGCGTACGCCCCCGCCAGGCGGCTGAATCCGCCGAGCGAGCTCCGCCTCGAGATCCGGCGGGTCAGCCACGCGGCCAGGCTGAACGCTCCCAGGAAGGCGAGCCAGGTGATGAGCAGGCCGAGCGTGCCGGCCATCAGGTCCGCCCGGTCGTAGCCGATGCTCGTGCCCAAGGGGACGTAGACGAGGTCGAGGAAGCGGCCCCATACGATGGTCTCGTGCAGGCCGTCGAAGGTGACACCCGCGAGTGCCAGCACGATGAAGGCGACGTCGGACCAGCCGGGCCGATACAGCTCGGTCAGGCCGCTGAACCAGGGCCGCAGCTCGGTACGGCGCTCGCCAGGTTCGGCGACGACGGCGCACTCGGGGCAGTCGACGCATCGGGCGGGATCACATGCCTCGGCGCAACCCTCGCAGACCGCGGGCTCGCGGGTTCGCCGACAAATGGGCCCGATCCGCCCGAACCAGCCAAACAGCACCTCGAACAGCTCGGCGTTGCGCAGCCAGGCGACACGGCCGAAGACGAGCATCGCTGCCAGGGTGAGTGCCGTATAGCCTGCGAGCAGCGCGCCGACGGTTGCCGCCGCGGAGGAGGCGGGCAGCACCAGCTCGGCCCAGATCGCGGCGAAAAGCAGTGCGACGGCCGGCCAGCGACCCAGACTGGCGGGGTAGCGGACCCCGAGGTCGAGCCGCTTGACGCCGAGCATCCGCGCCAGGCGCTCCAGCAGCCCGAACAGCGTGCGGAACGGGCTGAACGATGGCCAGGGATTGCCGAGCACGACCGCAACGATCGGGATGCCGACCCACAGCACAATCCAGAAGAGCACGCCGGGCACCGAGCTGATGTCGCCGATGGCGAACGCCGTCCATAGTGCCCACGCCCACCAGGCAAGGCCGAGCGCTGTCATCAGGACCGATGCAGCCCGTGACAACCCATCGGGAAGTGGCAGCACCGGGTAGGCCGGCACGGCACCGGCCGGACGCAGGACGAGCACCGCTACCAGGAACGAGGCGGCCACGGCCAGGCCCGCCGCGGCCTGATACAGCCCCAACGGAACGGGGAGCTGGAAGCTGCCGCCGATGGCGTGTGCGGCGACCGGCAGAGGAGCGGCCAGCGCGAGCACCGCGACGAGCGCGGCGCCGGCGACCCGCGCCAGCCTAAGGCTCATGAACGGTCAGCACGCCCATGTTCAAGCCGTTCGGCTGCGCCTGCATGTGCAGCTCGATGACGAACTGCCCCGACCGGACCGCGGTGAAGTCAAAGGTGATGGTCTGTCCGACGCGAACTTCCTTGGCCTGCGCGTCGTAACCGTGGATGTGCAGCACGCCATCGGCCTGGATCTTGACGGTGAGCTGCAGCTGCTGGCCACGGCACACGTCGATGTTGCGCGGGTCAAGGCCGTCCGATGTCAGCGTGGCGTTGCGCTTGACGCTCGGCTCTCCGCAGTCGGATGGCTTGGCCGGCTGCTGGACGCAGCCGGCGACCGACAGGCCGATGAGCGCGGCCCCGGCCGTGACGAGGATTCGATGCAAGATGCGACTCCAGGGCAGGTGGCCGGGCCCGCACGGACCGGCCACCTGATCCTAGCGGAGGGCCACGCGCCGCGTGGCGAGGCTGGCGCCGCCGAGCAGCAGCAGCACACCGATCAGCGCCAGGAGCGCGGATGACGTTGGCGAGCTGAGTGCCGCATCCGGCGCGTCGTCGTCACCGCCGGTCGCGGCGGGGACCGTCGAATCGGTCTTGTAGCCGAAGCTGAACGTCCCGTCCAGGGTCGCGCCGTCGATCGACGTGGACACGTAGCTCACCGTGTAGATGCCGGGATCGGTGATCGTCACCTTGGCGGTCATCACGTTGCGATCAGCGACGGCGAGGTCGACTGTGCCGTTGCCGACGTCGGCTCCGCCGGCATCGGTCACCTTGAACGAGCTGCCATCAGGATCCAGCTCGCCGCCGAAGGTGAGGGTCACCTCAGTCGGTGCGGTGTCGAGCTTGTCGCTCGCTTTGGGCGAGCTCTCGGTCAGGGGAGCGTGCGCGGCTGCCAGAGCCGGAACGGCGAGAAGCACCGTGGCGAAGGCAGCAGACAGAATGGTTCGGTTACGCATGGGCTTGGCGAGCCTCCCTTCGTTGTTCATGGCTCGTACACCGAGCGCAGGTAGTTGACGAGATCCCAGCGATCGTTCTCGGACAGGCTCGTCGCGAAGGCAGGCATCTGGGTGCCGGCCACGCCGCTGGTGATGAGGTAGGCCAGCTGTGAATCGGTCGAGGTCCGGACGGTCCGGTCGAGCGGCCGCGGCGCGGGTAGCATGCCGGCCGATGTCGGACCGGAGCCATTGCCGTCCACTCCGTGGCAGCTCGCGCAGTTTGCGAGGTACAGGTCGCTGCCGCGCGCCATCGAGTCGCCGTCCGCGGTGACTGGATTCGCGGCCAGCGCACCGCTCGGCCGGTTCGCCGCTTCCACCACCGCGCGCGAGCCGACGCCGAGGCCGGCGATGAGCAGCAGGACCACCAGCCCGACGCGCAGCGCCGCGCTCCACGGCAGCCGGCGGCGCCCGGCATGCTGCCGCTGCCGATCCACGACGGCAAGCGCCGCGACGAGCAGCAGCAGCCCGATGAGTATGCCCCAGCCAGCCGCGCCGTCGGGCAGGACGAGCCACAGCGCGGCGATCGGTCCGGGAACGCTGATGCCGTCGTCCGGCGGTGCCACGCGCTGCGGCGGCAGTGGCTGAGCGACGGGAAGATCGAAGCTGGTCGAGACGTCGAGCTGGCCCTCGCGGCGGACGATCGTGTCCAGCGTCCAGTCGCCGACCACCGGTGTGTACGCGCCAGAGGTCGACCAGAGGCCCGGCGATGCCTCCTTTCGGAGCTCGATGCGCTCCGGCGGCAGGTTGCCGCCGGAGGGAGGGGTGAAGACCAGGAAGACCTTCTGCACGTCGCTCAGGTAGGCACCGCTGGCCGCATCGGCCACCGAGAGCTGGTACTGCTGCTCACCCGGCGACGGCACGCTGATCGCCGCGTGCACGCTCACCGAGCCGGCGGCGCCGTAGAGGTGGGCGGTGCCGATTGCGGAGGTCGACAGTATCGGTACGCGGCTGGCCGATGGCTGGATGGTGACCATGGTGGCCGCGACGACCACTGCCAGCGCGCCGACGAGTACCTCGCCGAGCACCAGCCGCAGCGTTCGACGGAACGAGCCGCGCTTGACGAGGAAGAAGTTCGCGGCGCCGATCGCCACCGCCACGCTGAAGAGGAGTGCTTTGGCGATGAGCAGGTTCCCGTAGCCGCTGGCCACCAGTCCGCGCGAATCGCCGAGCACGATTGGCGAGTTGGCCAGGCCCGTGATCGCCACCATGGGCGCCGCGACGAGGGCAATCCGAGAGTGCCGCCGCAGCGCGGCACCGACCAGCTCGCGACGGCTTGCGTCGTGACGACCGAGCAGCCATGCCAGGAGCAGCAGACCCGGCAGCGTACCGAGCCAGGCGGCGACCGCCAGCAGATGCAGCCAGTCGATAACGGCGAAGAATGGGCCACCGATTGAGGAGGGATGGCCGGCGAGGCTCGATCCGGCCAGCGAGGCCGCGGCGGCCAGCGCAATCACCAGCAGAACCGGCATCGCGGACGAGTCGAGGCGACGACCGTGGCGCGCGGCCTCGTCGGCGAAGAAGTAGCGGCCGGTCGCCACCAGGAAGGCCAGTCCAGCACCGATCAGTGCCAAACGCATGGCATAGGCGAAGGGCGTCGAGCCGAACGGCGCCGCGAAGTCGAGCGGGAAGGCACCCGCCGGCCCGAGCTCGTGCCCGGCATGCCCGCCGGCCGTGGCCACACCCGGCTGCAGGAAGGGCAGCGAGGCGAGGGTGAGGTAGATCGACAGGCCACCTACCGTCAGTGCCCCGACGCCGGCGAGCACCGCCCACAACGCGCGGCGACCAAGGTCGGTCATGCCGGCCGCGCGCATCGCCGGCCGAGCGGAGGCGAGCCAGAACAGCGCGGTGCCGAACAGCAGCAGCGCCGCGACCAGCGCCACCCAGCGGGCTGCGACGGTCAGCGGGTCCGACGATGGTGAGGTGCTGCTGGCGGAGCCGCTCGGCGCGGGAACGGTGCCGGTCGGGTCGATCAGGAACGCGAAGATCCCCGACGTGACGTGGCCGTCGGTCGCCGAGGTGACGCGATAGCTCACGGTGTACACGCCCGCGTCGAGCTTCGGCAGCGCGACCGCCGCGGTCGTACCCTGGCCCGGCGCCTCGACCTGCCCGGCGCCGGAGATTGCCGTCTGATTCTGATCCAGCAGTTGGACCGATGCCGTCGCCGGATCGATCGGCTCGGTGAACGTCATCGTGAGCTGGTTTGGAGCCTCGGTCAGGCTGGCATTGGCCGCCGGCGTCGACGACACGAGCTCGGCATGCGCGGCGACGATCGCCGGAAAGGCCAACCAGAGCAGCATTGCCACGAGCACGAGAGCGGGCGAGGCGAATTGCGTGAAGCGACGCAGGCTGATGGCTGTGACCTCTGGCAGGTCGCGCGAACACGGTATGAGCGTGGTAGGGGTGCTATCGAGTATACGGTTCCGGGCACGATATGCCTCAGCGAGTCAGCCGAACAGCGGCCTCCAGCCGCCCTGCGGCCTATCCATCAATCGCGGCGCAGTCAATCGCGGCGCAGTGCGAGGCCGACCAGCGCAGCCACGCCCGCGACTCCCGCCGCCGCAGCAGCGACGGGACCGCGATGCATCTCGAGCCACAGCTGCCAGCTCGAGTCCTGGGCGCGGTCGTCGAAGTCACCGTGGGCGCCCCGGTCACCGGCCACCGGCTCCCACAGGTTGTTCTGCCGGTCAGGACTGATCGGACCGTCGTACTGCTGCGAGTCGTACCCCGCCTTGGCGAGCACGTGATCGATGTATCCGGGGACGAATTTCTCGCCCCAGATAGCCTTCCATGACGGAAAGCCGATGATCAGATCGCGTCGCTTGCCGGCCTGATCGGCCGCGTACAGGATCCCTCTGGCCACGACCTCGGGTTGGAAGATGGGCGGCACCGGCTGCGGCTTGTGCGGCAGTCGAGTCTTGACCCAGTTGAACTGCGGCGTGTTGACCGCCGGTAGGTGCGCCATGGTGACGTTCACGTTGCTGTGGTCATGCAGCAGCTCTGTGCGCAGCGACTCGGTGAAGCCCTTGATGGCATGCTTGCTGGCGCAGTAGGCCGATTGCAGCGGGATGGACCGATACGCGAGCGCCGAGCTGACCTGCACGATCGTGCCGTGGTCACGCGGCAGCATCCGTTTCAGCGCTGCGAGGCTGCCGTAGACGTACCCGAGGTAGGTGACCTCGGTGACACGCTTGTACTCCTCGGCGGTCATCTCTTTGACCGGCGAGAAGACCGAGACCATCGCCACGTTGACCCACGTGTCGATTGGTCCGAGCTGCTGCTCGATCTCCTGGGCGGCCTGTTCGACCGCCGCCGCGTCCGCGACGTCAAGCGGTAACACCAGTGCCTGGCCGCCGCTCTGCTCGATCTCGCCCCGGGCTCCGTTCAAGCCGTCGACGCCGCGCGCGATCAGTGCGACCTTCGCGCCGCGCTCCCCGTAGGCGCGCGCCACGGCACGCCCGACGCCAGCCGAGGCGCCGGTCACCACCACGACCGGTGCCTCTCTCTTCGATTCATTCATGTCGCGGTAAGGGAGCATGGCGCGTGCCGCAGCTGATTCAGCGCGGCGGTACCGGCGAGCGGCGCGGGATGCGCGCCGGATCGAGGTTGTTCTCGCGATACCAGCGTACGGGGTCCTGCCGCAGGTTTACGATCATCTCGGGAAGCACGGCACCCAGGCGGTGCTGCGCGTGCCAGGCAAGCGTCTCGCGCGCGCGCCGCAGGTCCAGCTCGTAGTGATCGTCGGCGATGCCGATCATCCACGGCTTGATGAACGTCTCGCCGAGCCCCGGCGCGTTGTCAAGCACCCACGCCCCTGCGCGCGCCACCACCTTCGGAATCTGGACGGTCGGCCAGTCGCGCTCGCCGTACAGGAGGCCGCCGATCTCGTCCTGCAGCTCGTCATATCCCAGCGTGACGGGTTCGCCGACGAGCACGGTCAGCTCCTCGGGCAGCCGGGAGCGCCGTTCGACCGCTGATTGGATCGCGTCCACGCAGTCGGCGCGATGAAGAAACGCCTGTCCATGATCCGGGTTTCCCGGGAATAGGTAGCTCTCCGGATCGTGCTCGAAGATGCGGGCGATCTGGTGGGCGATCGGAATGGAATGGCACCACTCGTCGTACACCCCTGCAATGCGTTCGATGACGACCGGGATGTCACGGCGTTCTTCGCGGATCAGCCGCTCGGTCCTGATCTTCGAGCGCGGGTAATCCCACGCGGCCGACAGCGGGTCATCCTCGTCGATCCGATCGCCGGGGCCGTCGGACGGCGCCTGCACCAGCATGCTGCTCGAGAAGAGAAACTGCTCAACCTCGAAGCCCCGCAGTCCGCGCAGCAGGTGCCGCGTCCCGTCCACGGTCACGCTCTGGTACAGCGGACTGGACGCACCGGAGAAGTCGTAGTACGCCGCGAGATGCACGACCGATGCGAGCCGCGTCCCATGTTCGCTGCGCAGCAGCTCCAGCCCAGCCGCGACGCTCGCGTCGTCCCTCATGTCGACTTCGATCCAGCTTCCTTTCATCCCGGGCCGGCGGTGACGCGAGAAGCCCACGACGTCGTACGTTTCCGCGAATCGTTTCATCACCGAGCTGCCGATGAAACCACTGCTGCCTGTGACGAGGACGCACTCGCGCTGCTGCATTCGCGCTCCTGGTGCACGGCTGATGCCCACTGGCGAGAGTCTATCGCCGGCTTGCCGTCTGGGCCAGTTGGCGGACGCCCGAATGTAAGCATGGCGCCTTGGCCGTACCAAGTCGGCGCATGCATTCGAACTGCTCCCTCGTATTCGTTACGTGGAGCAGATACCGAACGACATCTTTCGGGAATGGCTGAGAACGCGAATGCGCCAGAGCCGACTGTCGCACGCGCAGCTGGCGCACCGCAGCGGCGTGCATCGGAGCACGATCTCGCGATTGCTGAGCGGCGAACGCCGGCCCAGTTTTGAGGCGGCCACCCGGCTTGCCGGCGCGCTAGGCTCGAACGGCGAACCCGACTCCCCCTGGTTGCTGGCGATGGGGCATCCCGGTCTGGAGCCGATAGCCCGCGTGGAGCGAGCGTTGCGTGCAGACGAACAGCTCGATGATGACCACGTGCGGCGGCTCATGCAGATGTACCTGGGAGTACGCGGTACAGCTTCATTACCGTCCGTCGAGCGTTCGGCGGTTTGAAGCGGCCCGATCGACGACTGAGGCACGCCGCCCCACGCGTTTGGATGTTGGTGCTGATCGTCACCACCTGGGATCGCATCCCCATTGCGTCGCGGCTGACGCGGCACTAGGTTTGCTGTCACCCCGCCTAACTTCCCAGTAGTGCACCGGACCACATTTGCCGTATCTCCTTCGGCAAGCCTCGGATGCTCCGGTTTCACATCGATCCTCGTGGCTCCACATGAACGGAAGGAGTGCAGCATTTGGATACCGGTCGCACGCCTCACGTCGGGTAGCTCGAATGTCAATACCCACCTCTAGAAGGAAAACCCATGCGTAATTCTGCTGTCTCGCTCCCGAGACTGCTCGCAGGGCTGACCAGCCTCAGCCTGCTGCTCCTTCCTGCTTCGGCGCTGGCGTCCAGCCACCGCGAGGCGCCGCTGATCGCCAACGACCCCACGGCCGACAACACCGATGTGTACGCCTTCGTCAGCCCAGACAAGCCGAACACCGTGACGATCGTGGCCAACTACATTCCGGTCGAAGAACCGACCGGTGGGCCGAACTTCTTTGCCTTTGACGACAACGTCCTGTACGAGATCCACGTCGACAGCAACGGCGACGCGAAGGACGACGTCACCTACCAGTTCCGCTTCAAGACGACTACCCGGAACCCCAACACCTTCCTCTACAACACGGGGCCGATCACCTCGCAGGGCGACAAGGACTGGAATCGGCCGCAGACGTACAACGTCACCCGGATCATGGGTGGCACCGCAACGCAGCTCGATCACTTTGATCTCACCACTCCGGTGAAGGTCGGGCCTCGGTCGACCCCGAACTACTCCGCCCTTGAGACTGCGAACATCAACAAGCTGAGCAACGGTGGCATTGCCTTCGTCGGTCAGCGTGATGACCCATTCTTCGTGGACATCGGTTCGGCCTTCGACCTCCTTGGGCTGCGCCCCTTCAATCCGGCGCATGTGATTCCGCTGGGCGCTGCTCCCGGCATCGATTCAGTGGGCGGCTTCAACGTCCACTCGATCATCCTCCAGGTGCCGATCACTGAGCTGACCTCCAACCACAAGTTGAACAAGCCGACTGCCCGCGAGGCAACGATCGGCGTGTACGCAAGCGCCAGCCGCCAGCAGGTCCGAGTCCTCCAGGCGGATGGCAGTCAGCAAGGGCAGGGTCCATGGCAGCAGGTGTCCCGGCTGGGCAATCCACTCATCAACGAGGTGATCATCCCGCTTGGCGATAAGGACTACTGGAACTCCCAGCGGCCTGCGAACGACAAGGAGTTCGCCAAGTATTACAGCTCACCCGAGCTGGCGGGGCTGATCAACAAGCTCTATCCGTCGCTGCCGGATATTGCGACGACGAGCCGTGCTGACCTTGTGCAAATTCTGCTGACCGGCGTTCCGGGCCTGAACTACACGGGCACGACTCAATCGGACCTCCTGAGGCTAAACACCGGCATCCCGCCGTGCACCGCCGACAGCCTGACCGATACCACCGGCAAGTGCTCCCGGCTCGGGGTACTCTCCGGAGACTTGGCCGGATTCCCGAACGGGCGGCGTTTGACAGATGACGTGACCGATATTGAGCTGAGGGCCGTGGCACAGGGCTATGGCAGCTTCCTCGCCACGAACTTCCATCTGCCGAATAAGTCACCCAACAACCTACTCGGCGACGGTGTGAACACCAATGACATGCCGTTCAGTGGCCATTTCCCGTACGTGGCCACTCCCAACAGTTCGTACAGTCACACCCATCACAAGGTGGGATCCACGAGCACGGGCTTCTTGCCCTGAGGGTCGGTTTGTCGGCGGTCTCCCCGGAGGCCGCCGACAGACTTCACTCTGTTCTAGCTGAGCTCCATCACATGTCGTCATCGAGATGATCCGTCTTCGACGCACTGCCGTCGCCGTTCTGGGCGTTGTCGCGCTCGGTGCGTGCAGTTCCGCCAGCGCGCCCTACACGCCGCCGATCTCGGTAGAAGCCTCGCCCACTGCGCTGCCAGCGTCAGCCTCGTCCGCCGCGGGCGCGACCGTCGCCGCAAAGCTCGTTGACAAGCTGGAGGCGGCGCTTCGAAGCGACCCGACCCAAGTCGTCGCCTATGCCCAGTTGGGCGAGGCGTACCTGCAGCGCGCGCGAGAGACGGTCGATCCCACGTACTACACCAAGGCACAGCAGGTTATCGATGAGGCCATTCGACGCGATCCCAGGAACCTCGAAGCGTTGATCGGCCGCGGTACCCTCCTGCTGGCACAGCATCGCTTTCACGAAGCGCTGCTGGTCGGCGACCAGGCTCGAGCCTTGAACGGCACTATCTCACGGATCCTTGGCATCATTGCCGACGCGCAGGTCGAGCTGGGAATGTATCCACAATCGGTCGAGACCATCCAAGAGATGGTCGACATGCGGCCGGATCTCAGCTCGTACAGCCGCGTGTCGTATGCCCGCGAGCTGCATGGTGACCTAGATGGAGCGATTCAGGCGATGCAGGCCGCGATCGCCGGTGGCGGTCCGGCCACCGAGAACACGGAGTACCTGCGCGTTCAGCTTGGCACCCTGTATCTTACCAAGGGCGACCTCGCTAAGGCTGAATCCGCGTACAGCGAGGCACTCGTTCATCTGCCTGGCTACGCGTACGCCCTCGCTGGGTTGGCCCGCGTGCAGGCAGCACGGGGCGAGACGGATGCCGCCGTGGAGCTATACAACCAAGCGATTGCTGCGGTGCCTTTCCCCGAATTCGTCATCGGTCTGGGGGAGCTGCAGGAATCGGCGGGCCGCCTGACTGCGGCGAAGAAACAATACGATCTGGTGCGGGCGATCGAGCAGCTCTTCCGGGCAAATGGAGTGAACGTCGACCTGGAGCTGGCATTGTTCGACGCCGACCACGGCAATGACTCCAAGGCAGCGGTCGCGACCGCGCGGCTGGGCTACCGGGACCGTCCGGGCATCAAGGGCGACGATGTCCTCGGTTGGGCGCTGTATCGCGACGGTCAACTGTCAGAAGCCGCGAACTACGCGGATCGGGCGGTGCGGCTCGGGACACAGGATCCCATGATCCTGTTCCATGCCGGGATGATCGCCAAAGCGAACGGGTGGGCGTCTCTCGCTCGGGAACGACTGACCGCTGCGCTCAGCCTCAATCCGGCGTTCTCGCCACTCTACGCGCCACAGGCTCAACGCGCGCTCGACGCGCTTCCAGCGACATGAATTGGCGCGTCTGGGGACGGGCGTTGACGCTGGGACTCCTCATGGCGATGCTCCCGCTGGTGGCGTCAGCACATCCGCTCGGGAACTTCACCATCAACCATTACGCCAGCCTACGCGTAGCGGCCGATGCGGTGACACTCGACGTCGTGATCGACATGGCGGAGATTCCGACCTTCCAGGAACGACAGCGGATCGACGCCGATGGAAATGGCAACGTGTCCGATGCGGAGGTCTCGCGCGAGCGCCTGGCTGGATGCGATCGACTCGCTCCGAACCTGCACCTTGTCGTAGCCGCATCGCAACTGCAGCTGAAGGTCACGGCGGCCGGGCTCAGCTTCCCGCCAGGGGCAGGCGGCCTCAGCACGATGCGCCTCGTCTGCGAGTATCGTGCGCTGATTGTCGACGGGCTTCGTACTGATCAGCGCCTGCACTTCGATGACGCGTCGTATGCAGAGCGGATCGGCTGGCGCGAGATCGTCGTCGAGGGTGATGGCGTGGCGATCGACGGCGAGCACCTCACCGCGTCGATCTCACGCCGCCTGACGAGCTACCCGACTGAGTTGCTCGCGACGCCTCGTGACGATCGATCGATCGATCTGCGCGTCACCCCCGGCGGCCAGCGTCTTGCGCCGGCGAACGTCCCGGATGCTCAGCCGCTCGATCAGGTTGCCGGCAGATCGCCGTCGCTCGCAGCGAGCATTCCGGGTGGCGAGCAGCTGACCGCTCTGCTTGGCAACGGCGATCTGTCGCCGCTGGCGATCCTGCTTTCGCTCGTTTTGGCCGCCGGATTGGGGGCGCTCCACGCCCTCTCGCCAGGTCACGGCAAAACCGTCATGGCTGCCTATCTGGTGGGCAGCCGAGGAACCGCACGACACGCCGTCGTCCTGGGTCTGGTCGTTACGGCGGCGCACACCATGGGCGTCGTAGGGCTTGCCCTGGTCACGTTGCTGGCTTCCGACATCCTTCCACCCGAGCGCCTCTACCCGATTCTGGGTCTCTCATCGGGAGCCATCGTTATCGCGATCGGTGTGTGGTTGCTACTTGCCCGATGGAGCGCGGTGACCGGAGCCCGTCGTCACCGGCTCGAACATGCTCACGGCCACGACCACGATCACGACCATCTGCCCGCCGGGACCAAGCTGAGCTGGCGCGCGTTGTTTTCGCTGGGTCTTGCCGGCGGGCTGGTGCCTTCGGCATCAGCACTGCTGCTGCTGCTCGGCGCAATCGCTGTCGGACAACCCGCGTACGGCGTCGTGCTGGCGATCGCCTTCGGGGCCGGCATGGCCGTTGTGCTCGGCGGCATCGGCATCCTCATGGTCCACGCAACCAAGCTCGTCGAGCGCGTGCCGCGGCTCGGGCCGCTGTGGAGGCTCACGCCCGCTGTGCCGTGGCTGACCGCGGTCGTCGTCCTCGGCGCCGGTATCTATCTCACCAGTCAGGCCTTGACACAGCCCTTATAGACCGCGGTCAGCTCGTGTGCCTCTAAGAGTAGGTTTCGAACGAGGCCTGCTGCCGTGGTCGTGTCATCGATTGCCGGTCGTTGTCGTCCAACGGCATCGGCGGTTCCTCGCAGAACGCGACCTGGAGTCACGGTGGCCAGGGTTCGAGGCGAGACGTTGGTCGAGTTCGATATCGAGCGTTGCCTGCTGACGCTGACATCGTCGGAGGGTGCCCTCCCTGCCGGTCACACCCTCTGGCACGCCTGGAACCCAGCCTAGCCGCGACCCGATGCGGCATCGCCATGCGCCACTGGCTCGCCACAACGCACTGACGCGACCGATGCTTCCCAGTGCGCTGCCGATCGCCTTCAGCGTGTTCGGCGTGCTTATGAGTTGCATGGCAGGCGGTCCTGAGGACCAGTCCGGATACGGCTTCGCGCCAGACTTCGGCATCAGCATGCAGCGGTGAACCTCTTTACCTCGGCACCGTCGTTCGCGCATACTCGCTGCCAAACTTCAGCGCGGCGGTGTGATGGACCTGATCGTTCGCAGCGTGCGTCTGCACCCTACCCGTGGCGCCCCCACGGAGCCGGTCGATCTCGGCGTCAGCGGCGAGCGGATCGTCGCGATCCGCCCTCGCGGCGAGCTGGCTGCCGACGGTGCGCTCGAGCTCGACGCCGCGGGCTCACTTCTGTCGCCGCCGCTCATTGACCCGCATGTCCACCTCGACGCAGTGCTCACCGTAGGCGAGCCGCGCTACAACGAGTCGGGCACGCTGATCGAGGGAATCCTGACCTGGGCGGATCGCAAGGCGTCGCTCACCGTCGAAGACGTCAAGCGCCGAGCGCGGGAGGCGATTCATTGGGAAGTGGCGCAGGGCACCGGTCTCATCCGATCCCACGTCGACGTGTGCGATCCCAAGCTCACCGCGCTGCGCGCGCTGCTGGAGCTGCGCGACGAGGTTCGCGACCTGGTCGACCTGCGGCTGATCGCTTTCCCGCAGGATGGCATCCTCTCGTTTCCCGACGGCGAGGAGCTGATGCGCGAGGCGATGCGCCTGGGCTGCGACGCGATCGGCGGCATCCCGCACTACGAGCTGACACGCGAGGACGGCGTTGCTGAAGTGAACTTCATTTTCGACCTGGCGCGCGAGACCGGTCGGCCGATCGACCTCCACTGCGACGAGACGGACGATCCTGAGTCGCGCTTCCTGGAGGTTGTTGCGGCGCGCTCCATCCGTGACGGGATGCAGGGCCGCGTGGTGGCCGGACACACCACCGCGATGGCCTCCTACAACGACGCCTACGCCTTCAAGCTGTTCCAGATTCTGCGTCGCGCCGGCGTGACCATCGTTGCCAACCCATTGGACAACATCACGCTGCAGGGACGGTTCGACAGCTACCCCAAGCGACGCGGGATGACCCGTGTCAAGGAGCTCGACGCCGCGGGGATCAACGTCGCGTGCGGCCATGACTCGATCATGGATCCGTGGTACCCGCTGGGACGCGGCTCGATGCTCGACGCGCTCTCGATGCTGGTTCATGTCGGGCAGATGACCGGACGTGGCGAGCTCTTTCGCGCCTACGAGATGGTGACCACCAATGCGGCGCGCGCGGCCGAGATCGATGACTGGCGCATTGCCGAGGGGTGCGCGGCCAGCTTCGCGGTATTCGACTGCACTGATGAGGCGGAGGCGATCCGTTTGCGGCCCGCCGCGCGCTGGGTGGTGCGCAACGGGCGAATCGTGGCCGAGACCCAACCGGCGGCATCGGTCATTCACGCGGGTGATGCGGACCTGCCGGTGAGCTTTCTGAAGGGGGCAACGAACGGAGGAGACACGACCGATGGCAGTTGAGGCACTCACACGCGATGGCATGCCGACCCATGCCGGGGACATGTCGATCGAGGGTCACGGCATGGAGCCGATTCCCGCTGATGCGCGGTACGGCTCGCTGGGGCGCATCTTCACTGTCTGGTTCACCCCGAACCTGGTTCCCGCGGCGTTCTTCATCGGCACACTCGCGGCAGCCGATTTTCTGCAGATTGGTTTCGTCACCGGGCTCTTGGCGATCCTGGTCGGCAACCTGGTAGGCTCGATGCTGGTCGGTGTGCTGGGGACCATGGGCCCCACAACCGGCATGGGGCAGATGCCGCTCGCGCGGCTGGCGTATGGGAAGAGCATCGTGCTACCCGGGATGCTCAACTGGCTGAGCTGCATCGGCTGGGATGGGATCAACTCGATTTTTGGGGCCGCCGCGCTGACGCTTCTGTTCGGGCTGCCGTTCGTCATTTCGCTGGTGATCATCGTTATCTTCCAGGCGATGCTTGGCATCGTCGGCTACGAGGCCATCCACACCTTTGAGAAGTACATGGCCGTCGCTTTGGGAGCAATGTTCCTTGTACTCACCTTCGCGATCCTCGGCCAGGCGAGCACCGGCCGGACCGACGGCTTCACCGGGCTCGACCAGCTGGGCGCCTTCGTCCTGTTCAGCACGATCTGCGCGAGCTTCGTGCTCGCCTGGTCGCTGTACGCATCGGACTACAGCCGGTATCTGCCGGCGAGCACGTCGCGCTTCGGTATCTTCTGGGTCACCGTTGTGGCGCTCACTCTGTCCGCGGGCTGGATTGAGGCGCTCGGGCTGCTGGTGGCCGACAAGGCCACCGGGCCATCCGTCAGCACCATCCGTGACATCCTCGGGGGCGGCGTGCTCGGCGGGCTGGCGATGGTTGCGATCGCCCTCGGCACCGTGGCCGTCAACGCGATCAACGATTACACAGGCTCGCTGTCGCTGCAGGCGGCCGGCGTAAGGATCCCGCGGGTTGCGTCAGCGCTCATCGTTGCCGTGCTCGGGTTCGGTTTCACGCTTTATCTGAACACCGGGGACTTCGCGGGCAAGTTTGAAAGCTACCTGCTGTTCATTAGCTACTGGATTGCTCCCTGGGCGGCCGTGGTGCTCGTGGACTGGCTGCAGCGGCGTCGCCCGCTCAACCTCGGGCGTCTCATGGACTTCGGGTCGCTGCCTTCCGGCCTGCTGGCGCTTGCGTCACTGGTGATCGGCTTTGTCGTATCGCTGCCGTTCCAGCAGTCGGCGTTCGGCGAGGAGCTGCGCAAGGCGACGGGTCTGCCGATCAACGCCATCAGTGACGAGGTCCTGCACTACGCGGACTTTGCCTACGTTGTGGGCTTCGCGGTGGCGGCGCTCGTCTACTGGATCGGTACCCGGGCGATGCGCGGTTCGAGCGGGCCGGAGCCAGAGATGGAGCCTGTCTAGGTCCCTTCTGCGGCGCGGCACGCGGCGTGCGGTTGCGGGACGACATGAACGAACATGACAAGTCGCCGTCCGGGCCGCACCACGCGCCGCCCGATGAGCCCGATGCGGGCGCCTATATCGGTCGCGAGCCGGAGTTTGCGGCCGAAACGATCCCGGGTGGTGTCCAACCGCATGACGAACGCGTGGCCGGCGAGGACAGCCAGTCTTCCGGGGCGGGTGCCGAGGATGAGCGTGTCCAGGGCCGGACTGACGACTGGCCTGGCGGGCATCGGCGTGGCGACGATGTGAGCGACGACGACCTGCGTCGTGCAGGTGACAGCCGGTGATAGACCGGACAGCCCGGTCAGCCCGGTGCGGCGGCTGACACTCCGGCGCTCAACGCCTTGCTGAGGACTCAAGCTCCTGATCGCTGCGCAAGAGTTGGAGAAAGCGCCAGCCCTCGAACTGCTGACCGCCGAAATGCAGGTCCAGGATGATGGCGTCGGGTTGCTGGTCTACTCGGCGAAGAACGGGTCGTCACCGTAGAGCTCCAGCCAGCGGCGACGCATCTGGCGGATGGTCGCCAGCACGCCGGCCTCCGGCGTGGCCGGGGGCAGCAGCCGCGCGATCGCCGCGCGAACCGGATCGCTGCCCTCGATACCGAGCAGCGCTAGGTAGTCGTGGACCCGCTGCACCGCTGTCTTGCTCTCGGCACGCATGCGGACCAGGACATCGGCCTCATGCTCGAGCGCGCCGGCATAGTCGGACTCAGGACGATCGACCTCGGCGAGCAGCGAGGGAACGTGATCCAGGCGCGGGTCGGAGTAGGCCCAGCGCACGAACGAGTCGATCGCCTGGGGCTCTCGTTCATGGTGCCGGGCATGGAATCCCTGGAGGTAGTTCTGCCGCTCCGCCTCGCTGCGGGTGAGCGCGATCTGCGCGACCTGCCGCATCTCCGGCGTCCAGCGACGCAGTGACTCAACGAACTGTCGAAGGGTCAGGGTGCCGGGCGGCTGAGGCTGAAACTTGTGCTCGTGGACGTGCTGCACCACGCCCGTATACTACCCGCCGTGCACCGCGACCCGAGGGGAAGAGACGTGCCGAGCCCGTCGGCGCGAAGCATCCCATTCTTTCTTCGAAATGGCGCGGCGAGCGTGCCAAGCTCGCTCACCCGGCGACTGGGTGCGCTGCTCGCCGTCCTGCTCATGCTTGCCGTGGCATGGCCCGCCGCCACGGTTCCGGCGCGCGCCGCCGGTGCGCCGCTGCGGTACCTGGGCGGCGAGATCGGCACGCTCGATCCGGCATTCATCGCCGACGCCGGTGACGTACAGCTGCTGCTTCAGCTCTACGCGGGATTGACCCGGCTCGACGAGCAGGGTGAACCGTACCCCTCCCTCGCCGCCTCGTGGGAGGTGAGCGGCGACGAGCTGACCTACACCTTCCACCTGCGCGCTGACCTGCGCTTTTCCGATGGCAGCCAGCTCGACGCCGGCGACGTGCGTCGTTCCTGGCTGCGGCTGCTGGATCCGGCGACGCATGCCACGGCGCCGGACGTCCTCAGCCTGATTGCGGGCGTGCAGGAGCGGTTCGCCGGCGGGCCCGAGGACGCCGTCGGAATCACGACGCCGTCGCCCGACACGCTCGTCGTGCGACTGCGACATCCCGCTGCCTACTTCCCGGCGATCACGGCGACACCCAGCACCTTCGTGGTGCCGCGTACCGCCACCGCCAGCCAGGACTGGCAACGCGTGGACGGCTTCGTCGGTTCCGGTCCATACGTCATCGATCGTCGCGACGGCAAGGACCTGCTGCTCAAGGCCAACCAGCAGTACGTCGCCGGCGCGCCGCCCATCGAGCAGGTGCGCTGGGTTACCGACGTTGCAGATGACGCGGTGACCGCCTTTGACAAGGGCGACATCGATCTCATCGGCGTTTCAGCTGCCGATGCAGGCTGGATCGCCTACGATCACAAGCTCGGGCCACACCTGCACCGAGGGGCCGCGTTGGATGTCCAGTACTTCGGCTTCGACACCACCCGCGCGCCGTTCAACGATCCCGCGGTGCGTCGCGCCTTCGCCCTGGCGCTCGATCGGCCACATTTGATCGAGCTCGCCGCCGGGACCGCGGCGCAGCCGGCGACCAGCATCGTGCCGCCGGCTCTGCAGCCCGAGGGGCTGCCGCCCGATCCGGGCGCGAATGTCGGCGAGGCGCGTCGTCTGCTCGCCGCAGCCGGCTACGCAGATCGATCGAAGCTCGGCACGATCACCGTCAATGCGACGGCGCTGGATGCCCGTCCCGCCGTGGCGACCTGGGAGCGCGAGCTCGGTGCCAAATTCTCGGTCGAGACGATGGACTTCCAGGCATACCTGACCGGCGTGGCGTCGCAGACGCCGCAGATCTTCACCATCAATTGGATCGCCGATTACCCGTCGCCGTACGCGCTCTATTCGTTGCTCCTGCTACCCGACGCGGCGAGCAACTACGGTGGCTGGAAGGACGAAAAGTTCGTGCAGCTGCTGGAGTCGGCAGCCGCGAGCGACAACCCGCAGGAGCAGGCGCGTGCCTATGCCGCGGTCGAGGGTCGCGTCGACGACCAGGCCCCGCTCATCCCATGGTCGTACGACCAGAGCTGGTGGCTGAGCGCGAAGGGACTGCGCGGCCTGGGCAACCTCGCCGTGGGGCTGCTCGACTTCGGGAGGGTTTCATGGGACCCGTGATCAGACGTCTGCTGCTGATCGTGATGCTGGGCGCCGGACTGGCCATGGTCCGGCCGGCATCGGTCTCTGCATTTTCCGGGTTCGGTCCGGCAACGGCCGATGCGACATATGGGCGAGCGATGGATTTCACGGTGAAGCTGCAGGGCGGCGCGCCTCAGCAGCTCGAGCTGCTGCTCGACTTCAGCGGTGCGAATGCGACGTTCGTCGCGCCCGTCACGGCGACCGGCGACAGGGCCACATTCCATTGGGATGCGGCGGCGGATTACGTCACGCCCAACACCCGCATCGCGTATCGCTGGCGGGCGACGATTGGCACCGAGGAGGTCGTCAGCCAGCCCGGAACGCTGCTCTACGACGACGACCGGCCGGGACTCGACTGGCAGACGGCGACCGTCGGTGATGCGGTGCTGCACTGGGTCGGCGGCGCGGAGGACCAGGCGCGGCATTTCGGCGACCTGACCGCAGGAGCCGCGAACCGGGCGGAGGAGCTGCTGGGTCATTCGCTCGACGCGCCGGTCGACATCTTCGTCTATCAGACCCAGGACCAGTTCTTCGGCGCGCTGGGGCCTGGCGCGCGCGAATGGACCGGCGCCGCGGCGTACCCCGAGCTGCGCACTGTATTCATGTACCTGCAGGGCAATGCGCAGACGTACCTCGACACGGTGGTGACCCACGAGGTGACCCACGTCGTGTTCAATGACGCGACCAAGAATCCGTTTCACGAGCCGGCGCGCTGGCTGAACGAAGGACTGGCGACCTGGTCCGAGGAGCAGAGTGCGGACGCGCAGCGCTCCTTCGTGCGGTCGGAGGCGGGCAATGGCGCGCTGCTTGCCTTCGACGCGATCACCCGGCAGTTCCCGATTGGTGCCGATGAGGCTCAGCTCGCCTATGCCGAGGGCACGACGCTCATCGGGATCATCATCGCCGACCATGGGCGCCAGGCAGTGGCTCGGCTGGCAGCCGCCTATCGCGGCGGCGGGACCGATGCGCAGGCGCTCCGCGCCGCGACGGGGGAGCCGCTCGAACGGCTGTACGCCGAATACTTCGCTTCGTTCGGCGCCGATCCACCGCAACCCGTCGAGCCGGACCCGCTGCTGCCTTCGACCGTGCGCAAGCCGGACGGCAGCATCGCATCGGGAGCGTCGCAGCCCGCCGTGTTGCCGACGGCGCGGCCCGGAGAAGCCGCGCCCGCATCGGGAAGCGACAGCCAGCCGGACTGGCTGTTCGTCGTGCCGCTGCTGCTCTTGGTCGGTGCGGCGCTCATCGTGGCGTGGCGCGTATCGCGGCGCGCAAATCGGGGCAGCGACTGATGCGCACTGCGCAGGTGGATCCGGAGCACGTGCGGCGGCGGCGCTTCATCGTGCGTCCGCAGTGGGCGTTGAGCCTCGCGGCGGCGCTGACCGTCGTGGGTTTCGTAGCGGCGGCGCAGTGGAACGGCTCCCTGGGTCGCCAGGAGTTCACGACGTCCGCACAGGAGATCCTCTCGCGCCAGGTGGCGGGTCTTGAGAACGAGCAGAAGCAACTGCGAGCGGACATTGCCGAGGCCGAAACGCAGGTCCAAACCTTCCAGGCGCAGGCCGCCGGGTCACAGACCGTGCGGAAGCAGATGCAGCAGGATCTCGACGCGGCGCGGCTGGCCGCCGGACTGACCGCCGTCGGCGGACCGGGCGTGGTGATCGAGATCGCCGATTCCAAGCGGATCACGCCGGCCGGCGACAATCCGTCGAACTACATCGTGCTGGTCGACGACCTGCGCGACATCGTGACGGCGCTGTGGGCGTCCGGTGCCGAGGCGATCAGCATCAACGGCGAGCGGCTCGCCACCAACTCGTCGATCTACGGCGTCGGTTCATCGGTCCTGGTCAATACGGCGTTCCTGTCGCCGGTCTTTCGCATCGAGGCGATCGGCCCCGACCAGCTGCTCGACCGATTCATGGCACATCCCGCCTTCCTGTCGCGCGTGGCGCAGCGCATCGACAGCTTCGGACTCGAGTTCGCCACCGCGCGGCAGAACGATCTGAAGCTGCCGCCGTACGTCGGCAATACCGGCTTCCATTGGGGCGTGCCGGTGGGGGACAAGTAGGTGCGCCGTAGAATCGCGCAGGCAAGCCTGTTCGGCGTGGCGCTGCTGATCGGCCTCCTATTGGTCGGCCAACTGCGGTCGCAGGCACGTCCACGTGAGCTCAGCACGCTGTCCGCTTCGGAGCTGTCGACGCTGATCGAGACCCTGTCCGGCCGCAACCGGGAGCTGACCAGTGGACTGGCGGACCTCAACGAGCAGTTGCGCTCATACCGGGTCGGCGAGTCGCAGGGCCAGAGCACACTCACGCTCCAGAGTGAGGACCTGCGACGCATCACCGCCTTCGCCGGACTGGTCGGTGTCGAAGGCCAGGGTGTCATCGTGCACGTCGACGGATCGCTGGACGGGATCGCGGTGAACGACCTGATCAACGAGCTGCGCAATGCCTCGGCGGAGGCGATCGCCATCGACGACGTGCGCATCACGGCCCGCTCGGTTGCGGTGCAGGGTGCGCGCGCCATTCAGATCGACGGCGTCGACATCGGCCGCAGCTTCACCCTGAAGGCGATCGGCAGTCCGGACGGACTGTTCGCGACGCTGAATCGGCCGGGCGGGATCGTGGCGCAGCTCGAGCAGTTTGTGAGCGCCAGCATTCAAGTCGACGAGCGCACCGCGGCCGATGGAACGACGCTCAGCGTGCCCGCCACGCGCCTCGACCTCGCCCCGACGGTGGCAACCCCGATAGAGTGAGCGGGTGAACGAGCTCATCGATCGCGCGCTTGATGCCGCCCAGCGCGCGAGTGCCGGCTATGCCGACATCCGCATCGTCGAACGCGACAGCGAGTCGTTGACCGTCAAAAACGGTTCGCTCGAGGCTGCCAACTCGGACCGCTCGCAGGGCTTCGGCGTGCGCGTCCTGGTTGACGGTGCGTGGGGCTTCAGCGCCAGTGCGCTCCTGGAGCCCGATGAGGTCGAGCGCGTGACCAGGCAGGCGGTCGCCATCGCACGCGCCAGCGGCCTGGCTCCAGGCGAACCGGTCGTGCTCGACGACACAGCGCCGCAGGTCGGCAGCTACACCACGCCGCACGTCGAGGATCCGTTCGCCGTACCGCTCACCGAGAAGTTGCGGCTGCTGTTCGAGGCGGATGCCGCCATGGCGCGCGTGCCGGGGGTGGCCGTGCGGCAGGGGAGCATCGAGTCGGGACGGGAGCGCAAGACATTCGCGTCCAGCCAGGGCGCCCGCGTCGAGCAGCAGATCGTCGAGGCGGGCGCGGGCATCGAGGCGACCGCAGTGAGCACCGAGGAATCGCAGTCGCGCAGCTATCCAAACTCCGCGGGCGGCCAGGTGGTCACCGGTGGCTTCGAGGCGGTGCGCGCCATGGATCTCGCCGGCAACGCCCAGCGCATTGCGGAAGAGGCGGTCGCTCTGCTCGACGCGCCGCAATGCCCGTCCGGCGAGATGACGCTGATCATCGACGCCAGCCAGGTCGGGCTGCAGGTCCACGAGTCATGCGGTCACCCGATCGAGCTCGATCGGGTGCTTGGCCACGAGGCCAGCTTCGCCGGAACGAGCTTCCTGACCGTCGACAAGCTCGGCAAGCTGCAGTACGGCAGCGAGGTGGTCAATATCGACGCCGATGCAACGGCTCCCGGCGGCCTGGGGACCTTCGGCTTTGACGACGAGGGCGTGCCGGCCCAGAACGTGCCGATCGTATCCGCCGGCCGCTTCGTCGGCTATCTGACCAGCCGCGAGACCGCACCGGTCATCGGCCAGCGCAGCATGGGCAGCAGCCGCGCCTGGGCATGGGATCGGATTCCGATCATCCGCATGACGAACATCAACCTGCGGCCCGGTGACGCGGGCACGCTCGACGACCTGATCGCCGATACGAAGGAGGGCCTGTTCGTCAGCACCAACAAGAGCTGGAGCATCGACGACCGGCGGCTCAACTTCCAGTTCGGCACGCAGACCGGTTGGCTGATCCGCGACGGCAAGCTGACCCAGATGGTGCGCAACCCGACCTACACCGGCATCACGCCGCAGTTCTGGGGCAGCTGCGATGCCATCTGCGGACTGGAGGCCTACACCCTGTGGGGCGTGCCGAACTGCGGCAAGGGTGAGCCGATCCAGACCGGCCACGTCGGTCACGGCGCCGCACCGGCGCGTTTCCGCAAGGTGCAGGTGGGAGTCGGCCGATGGTAGCCGAGATTCACGACCATGCCGCCATCGAGGCGTTGCTCGCAACGGTGCTCGGCATGGTTGGGCGCGGACAGGCAGAGGCGTTGTATACCGGGCATGACCTGGCGCTGACCCGCTTCGCCAACTCCCGGATCCACCAGAACGTCTCGGATCGCGATGCAGGGCTGCGTATCCGCATCGTCGACGAGGATCGCACCGGGGTTGCATCCACCAACCGGCTCGATGCGGATGGCCTGCGCGAGGTCATCGAGCGTGCCGAAGCGATTCGCAGGCATGCGGCACCGAACCCCAACCAGGCGGCGCTTCCCGCACGGGACGGCAAGGTCGACGGGATGCTCGGCTACGTCTCCGCCACGGCGCAGGCGGATCCGGAGATGCGCGCCGCCGGGGCGCGGGCCGTGATCGCCGCTGGTCAGGGAGCACGCCTCGCGGTGAGCGGCGCGTTCTCGACCGAGACATCGACGGTGGCCGTCGCGAATTCGAATGGCGTCAGCGGAGCCTACACGACCAATCAGGCGAAGCTGGTGACGGTGATGATGGGGGAGCGGGGCGCATCGGGCTATGCGCAGTCGACCGGAACCGACGTGCGAGCCATCGATGCGGAAGCCGTCGGCGAGGAAGCCGCGGACAAGGCCGTCCGCTCGGCCGGCGCGGGCGCGCTCGACCCGGGCGAGTATGAGGTAATCTTGGAGGAGTACGCGGTCGCGACGATCCTCGAATATCTCGCCTATGACGGCTTCTCGGCGCTGGCGCTCCAGGAAGGACGCTCGTTCATGGAGCTCGGCGCGCGGGTGATGGGCGATAACGTCACGATCTGGGATGACGGCCACGACCCGACAGGCCTGCCTTCGGCGATCGATTTCGAGGGCGTTTCCAAGCGCCGCGTCGACCTGGTGACCGATGGCGTGGCGACCGGCGTGGTGCACGACGCAGCCACCGCACGGCGCGCCGGCACGGCCTCGACGGGCCACGCACTGCCATCGCCGAATATCTGGGGGCCAATCGCCTGGAACCTGTTCATGGCACCCGGGTCGAGCAGTAAGGACACGATGCTGGCCAACACCGAGCGCGGCATCTGGGTCACCCGCTTCCACTACGTCAACATCGTCCATCCCAAGAAGGCGATCCTGACCGGTATGACCAAGGATGGAACCTTCCTCATCGAGCACGGGCGCATCGTGCGACCGCTGGCCAACTTCCGCTTCACGCAGTCGATGCCCGAGGCGTTCAGCGCCATCGATGCCATTTCGTCCCAGACACGGCTGGTGGCTGCGGAGTATTCCGGGGTGAACGCCCGCGTTCCCGCGTTGCGTATCGGCCGCTTCAACTTCACCGGCGTCACGGGCCGCGAGGAAGGCGCGTGATCATGGCGCTCGTGGAGCTGCGTCTCGGCGATCGGATCAGCCTGCGCAAGCAGCATCCGTGCGGCAGCCACGCCTGGGAGGTGGTGCGGCTCGGCGCCGATATCGGCCTGGTGTGCGCAGGCTGCGGGCACCACATCCTGATCGACCGGCTCACCGTCGAGCGTCGCTTCACCGGCTACCTGCAACGTGGACCGCAGGCGTCCATCTAGGCCGATGTCTCAGCTCAACCTTCCGCCGGACGTGAGTGTCGAGGACCTCAGCGAGACCGGCAGCGTGTTCGGCAACCGCGGCTTCGCGGCGCTCTGGTCCGCGCAGGTGCTCAGCCAGTTGGCGAGCAACATGGTGCTGGCCGCGCTGATTGCGGTCGTCTACGGCGCGACCGGCTCGAACACCGCCAACGCGATCCTGATCCTGACCTTCCTCATTCCCGCGGTCCTCTTCTCGGCGATTGCCGGAGTGATCGTGGAGCGGGCCGACGCGCGCCTGATCATGCTCGGCTCGAACATCCTGCGCGCACTGGGAACGGTGCTGTTCATCGTGGTCGGCGGCAACGTGCCGCTGATCCTGGTGATCAACCTGTTCATCGCCACCGTGACCGCCTTCTTCGCCCCGGCGGAGCTGACGGCGCTGCCCAGGATCGTGGAGCGTCGGCACCTCATGGCAGCCAACTCGATCTTCGTGCTGACCGTCAATGCAACGTTTGCCATCGGCTTCGGCTTCCTGGGCGCGCTGTTGCTGAACATCGCTGGGCCGACAGCGGTGTACGTCGTGGTGGCGGTCATGTTCGGCCTGGCGGCCATCGCAATCGTGCCGCTGCCCAGCGTCCCGCCGGAACGGCGCGGCGCGGCCGGCGTCGAAGCGAGCCGCGCCCTGCGTGCCATGGGCAGCCAGCTGACCGAGGGAGTCAGCTTCGTTCGCCGCAATCGCCAGATCGCCTGGTCGCTGACATACCTGGGCATCGCCGCCTCGCTGATCGGCGTGATGGGCGCCATCGGGCCCGGATTCGCCACCGAGATCCTTCGTCTCCAGCCGAAGGACTTCTTCTTCATTATGGGTCCCGCAGGGCTGGGCGCCGTGATCGGCATCCTGTTTCTGAACGCGTATGCCCGAAAGGTGCCGAAGCGGCTGATCATCGACATCGGCCTGCTGGCGATGGGCGTCACGCTGATTGGCCTGGCGATCGTCAAGCCGATCACCGGTTTCGTGGCACCGGCGGTGCATCCCCTCGAGGCGAACCTGCCGCAACTGCTGAGCCCCATCGTGTCGCTCATCGCGGTGGTGGTGGTGATTGCCCTGACTGCCGGCGTCGAGTACGCGTTCGTCGCCATCCCATCCCAGACCGCGCTTCAGGAGGAGCTGCCAGCCGACGTTCGCGGTCGCATCTTCGGCATCCTGAACACGCTGCTCAGCCTCGCTTCGTTCCTACCGGTGATCGTCGCGCCCGCCGCCGCGGACATTCTCAACATCTTCTTCCCGGGAAGTGGGATCCCGGTGGTCATGGCCCTGCTGGGCGTCGCCACGCTCGCCGCCGGGACGTTGTCGTGGCGCCATAACGCGGCAGCCGGGCTCCACCGTGAGGACACTCCTCGGCCGCCGACCGGCGGGCATCGACGTCGCCGCCGACCACCCGACGCGGACGCCACGCTGGCTTCGGATGGGGAGTAGGCTCCTCGCCGGGGGCGTCCTGCTCGCATCGGGCCTGCTGGCCTGGCTGGCCATCTCCTTCACGCTCGCCGCGCGGCTGCTCCAGACGGTCATTGCTCTGTCCATGATCTACGTCGGGTATCTCGCCTACCGCGGCTGGCAGACGGTGCGCCGTGCGTTGCGTGACGCGGCTTCCGGCTCCGGTATCAGCACCGGCCGCGCCGACGATCTGCCGTGGGTCACGGTCGTCGTTCCCGCGCACGACGAGGCGATCGTGATCGAGCGCCTTGTCGGCGATTTGTGCGCACAGGCGTATCACGTCGGTGGGGAGCCGCGTTTCGACGTCGTGGTGGTAGACGACGGATCGAGCGACGGCACCGGCGATCGCGTTCGGGGCATGGCCAGCGAATCACTGGTGCGCGTCGTGCGCCGCGAGAATCGCGGGCAGCGCACCAAGGGCGCCGTGCTGGCCTTCGCCCAACCCTTCACGCGGGGAGAGGTGATCGGCGTACTGGACGCCGATAGCCGG
>JBBSCG010000029.1:0-26335 GCA_038250515.1 Candidatus Limnocylindria bacterium | reverse complement strand
GCTTCTCCGTCCATGTCCGCCGGGCGCCGGGCGCTGAGCCCACCATCCCGTTTCCGCGTCTTATCAGCCAGAGCCGCATGGTGCCCGCCGCGCGGCGCCAGTCTGGCTCCGGTCAGTCCAAGGAGCTCATGTCGCGTAATCCCCGGCGTCGCTTTGCGACGCTTGCCACCGCCCTTCTGGTGACCGCGCTGGTGCTGCCCGGCGTCGGGAGCCGCCTGGTTCGCGCCGACGACCCGAACGTCAACGACGCCATCGTCGAGCAGCAGCGCATGGAGGCCGCGCTCGCGCAGCACCAGGCGGAGCTGACGGATCTCAAGCGTGACGCGAAATCGCTGACGAGCAGCCTGGAGTGGATCACAGGCAACCTCGACAGCGTCGGCGTCGAGATCGACAAGGCTGCGGCGGCACTCGACCAGCTGACGGCCCAGCTCACCGCAGCGCGCGCCGACCTCAAGCACTACGAGGAGCGGATCGCCACGCTTCAGTCGGACCTGGAGAAGGTCGCGGCCGGCATCGAGCAGTCCAAGGTCGATCTCAGCGCGCGCCAGGCGCTGCTGCAGGATCACCTGCGGGTCGCCTATGAGCAGAGCCAGACCTCGATGCTCGAGGTGCTGCTTTCCACCGACTCGCTGAGCGACGCCACCAGCCAGCTCGGCTTCATGCTCACCCTCTCGGATGAGGACACGCGCCTCGCGGAGGAGATCTCGCAGGCGCGACAGCGACTCGAGATCAAGCAGCAGACGCTCGAGGACGGGCGCAAGACGCTCGGTGAGCTGCGGGATGCAGCCGCGGAACGCACCGCGACGCTCGACCAGCAGCAGCGCGGGGTGGCCGCCGCCAAGAAGAAGCTGGATGCCAAGCGTGCCGAGCTCGCGAAGCTGAAGGACGCGCAGGAGTCGCAGTTGGCGCGCACCGCCGACAACGCGGCGCAGCAGGCCAAGCTGGTCGCACAGCAGAAGCGCGCATTGGAAGGCCAGCGGGCAATCGTGGATCGCCTCAAGGAGGAGGCGCGCAAGCTCGACATCGCCTACCGCGGCCGGTTCGCCTGGCCGGAGAAGGGGCACTTCCTGGTGACCCAGGAGTTCGGCCACACCACGTTCAACGTGGCGCACACCGGCATGGACATGGCATACGTTTCTCCCCGTTGCGGCGGTCCGGTCTACGCGGCGGGTGATGGCACCGTGCTCGCCGACGGACGACCGAACACCAGCTACGGCGACACCGCCATCGGCGTGATCCTCGGCCACTCCCAGCGCCTCCAGAGCTGGTATTGGCACCTGTCGCGGGAGGTCGTCAGCGTCGGCCAGAAGGTGAAGGCAGGGGATCTGATGGGTTACGAGGGTGCTACCGGTTTGGCCACCGGCTGCCACCTGCACTTCCAGGTGATGTTCGACGACCAGGCGGTGAATCCCCGCAACTACCTGCCATAGGCCGATCTGCGCGCCGCGCGATTCGACCGTCGGCTCGCCGGCTGCTACCGTAGCGCCGGATGCATCCGGCCATGCAACGGCGCCGGCATCGCCTGATGCTGCGCCGCACCACCCGTCGTCACGCCCCGCGCAGGGGTCTTGCCACGTTCCTGCTGGGAACGCTGGCCGCGATCGGCATCATGATCGGCGGCTCGCTGGTCGGCACGGCCGGCGGCATGCTGGCCGCCTACAACTACTTCGCCAGCGGGCTGCCCAATGCGCGCATCCTGGACAGCATCGAGCTGCCGCAGTCGACCTACGTCTACGATCGCACGGGCAAGATCCTGCTGGCGCGCTTCGAGTGCCAGAACCGCGAGTCGGTCACCTTCAATGAGCTGCCCGACCTCGTGGTCAACGCCACGGTTGCAAGTGAGGATCGAACTTTCTGGACGAACAATGGCGTCGATCTCCAGGCTGTCGGCCGGGCCGTCATGGCCAACCTGGAGGCCGGCAAGATCGTGCAGGGTGCCTCGACCATCACCCAGCAGGTCATCAAGTACGCCGGTTCGATCAAGACTCAGCAGCAGGCTGCGCCGCCTGCGAGCGGCGCCCCGCGCCCTTCCGCCGAGCTTGATCCGAGCGCCAAACCCGACGAAAGTGAGCAGGACGTCTGCAAGCCACCCGAGCTGACCTTCCTCGACAGCCGCAGCTTCGAGGACAAGATCCGCGAGCAGATCATGGCCACCAAGGTGACCGAGGCGTACCCGGGCCGCGCGGGCAAGGAAACGATCCTCTCGACGTACCTCAACCTGATCAACTATGGGAATGGCTCATATGGTATCAAGGCGGCCGCCGCGAACTACTTCGGCATCACGGACCTCGGGGAGCTCAGCCTGTCACAGGCAGCCTTCCTGGCCGGCATTCCGCAGGCGCCGGGAGCCTACGACCCGTACCTCGATAACCACGGGCCGGAACGGGCGATGGAGCGCCGCGACCAGGTGCTCGGCCGCATGCTGGCCGACAAGTACATCACCCAGAAGCAGCACGACGACGCGCTGAAGGTGACCTGGGAGCGGATGGAACCAAGCCGCATCTCGACCCCGCTGCGCGAGCCTCACTTCACCTTCCGCGTCCGCAAGGAGGCCGAGTCGATCCTGGCCACACTCGGCTACAAGAACCCGCAGCAGGCGGTGCGTACCGGCGGCCTGCGCATCACGACGACCATCGACATGGGCCTCCAGGACGTGGCTCACAAGCAGGTCGCCAAGTGGGTCGAGGCGCTCAGTGACAAGAACGTGCACAACGGTGCGCTGGTCTCGATCGATTCGAAGACCGGCGAGATCGTGGCGTACGTGGGCAGCGTCGACTACTACAACCGTGACGACCCGCGCGTCCAGGGGCAGTTCGACGTTGCCGGCCTCGGCCGTCGTCAGCCGGGTTCGGCGTTCAAGCCGATCACCTACAGCTCTGCCTTCAAGGCGCGCGAAGCGACGCCGGCGACCTTCCTCGTCGACAACACCACCCAGTTTGGTACCGATCCGAGCTCGGCCTACGTGCCGACCAATGCCGACAACGAGGACCACGGCCCGCTGCTGGCGATGGACGCCATCCGCTACTCGCTCAACGTGCCGTCGGTCAAGATGCAGTACCTGGTCGGCGCCGACGTGACGGCGAAGTTCGCCGAGTCGATGGGCATTGCCAGCGCGAAGTACATCCTGGACCAGGACCCGGGCTTGACCCTCACCCTTGGCTCGGTGCCCGTCAACCTTACGAACATGACGCAGGCGTACGGTGTCTTCGCGGCGCAGGGTCAGCTCCACCCGGCGACCACCATCCGCGAGATCCGTGATCGCGACAACCGGATCGTCTACTCACCGCAGACGAACAAGCAGCCGACCGCCAAGCCGCTGACGCCCGGCGAGGCGTATCTCATGCACTGGATCCTGGAGGGCAACACGAACCCGCGGACCAACGTGGTGTGGGGCTCGCGCGCCGAGCTGCTCGACGCCGCCGGCAACCGCCGTCACGCCGGTTTCAAGACCGGAACGACGAATGACTTCCGCGACGTCTCAGGATTCGGATACGTCCCGGACAGCCTGGTGACCGGCGTTTGGATGGGCAATAACAACCAGGCGCCAATGTCCAATATCTTGGGCCAGGGCCTGTTCTCGGCCGATGGACCCCTCTACCTCTGGCATGACTTCATGGAGCTGGCGCTCAACAGGCCGTGGGACTGGAACGGCAAGAAGCCGGTGCCGCAGACCGATTTCGCGATGCCTTCCGACGTGCAGATGACCACCGTCTGCAGGTTCAGCGGGATGCGCCCCACATCGAGCTGCGGCCCGACACGCGAGATTCCGCTGCTCAAGGGGACGGAGCCGCCGCTCGATAATGTGCATGGCAAGGGTTGCTTCGACATCGTCCAGGAGGTTCGCCAGGATTCGCGTCGCCCAACGGAGTGGATCACGTCCGCGCAGGACTGGGCGGACCGCTACGTCAACGGCCAGACGGGCAGCCGTGGTGATGCCAAGAAGCTCAAGGAGCAGTTCGGGAGTGTGCGGCTGCGGATTGCGCCCGTCCCGGGCAACGACGGGTTCGGCGCACCGATCTGCGGTCAGCGCCGATTCACGCGGACGCCGGCACCGAGTGCCACGCTGGCCCCGTCCTCCTCGGCGCCATCGTCCGCAACGCCAAAACCGACCAAAGCGCCACCTCCGTGCAATCAGAAGCCCCCCAAGCCGACCTGCCCGCCGCAGCCGGTCGCGGCAACCGGCTCCACCGGAGCCGGCGTCCTGATCCCCATCTTCGGGCTGCCGGCCATGCTGGGCTTGCTGCCCTATGCGGCGCGGTTGAGATGCTACCGTCGCCGCAGAATCGGGCCGTGCCTGCATCGGTCCTGACCCTGATTCTCGCGGGGGGCGAGGGTGAGCGGCTGTCCATCCTGTCGCAGGTGCGCGCCAAGCCTGGCGTCCCGTTCGGCGGCAAGTACCGGATCATTGACTTCGCGCTGAGCAACGCGGTGAACTCCGGCCTGTCCGACGTGGGGATCCTGACCCAGTACGCGCCCCGTTCGCTGATCGACCACATCGGCGTTGGCCGCCCGTGGGACCTCGACCGGTCCCGAGGCGGCGTCAGCCTGCTGCAGCCGTACATCGGTCGAGGCCGCGCGCGCGACTGGTATCGCGGCACCGCCGACGCCGTGCTGCAGAACCTCGATTTCGTGGCCGATCGCGACCCGGAGCTGGTGCTGGTGCTCGCCGGCGACCACGTCTACAAGATGGACTACCGGCCGTTCATCGAGCTGCATCGGGCAAAGCGTGCCGAGGTCACCTGCGCGGTGCGGACCGTTCCGATCGAGGAGGCGCATCGGTTCGGGATCCTCGACGTGGACGCTGACGGACGCGTGACCGACTTCATCGAGAAGCCAGCGAACCCGCCCTCGAACCTGGTGAGCATGGGCGTGTACGTCTTCTCGTGGCCCTTCCTGCGCGAGATTCTCAGCCCGGAGCGCGTCGATTTCGGTCGCGACGTGCTGCCGCGCATGGTGGCCACCGGCCGGCGCGTGTACGCCTACGAGTTCGGCGGTTACTGGCAGGACGTCGGCACGGTCGAGAGCTACTGGCGCACCAACCTGGATCTGCTCGGCGATCAGCCCGAGATCGACCTGTATGACCGTGGCTGGCTGATCTACACCCGCAGCGAGGAGCGCGCCCCCGCCATGATCCGTCCGGGGGCGAGCATGCAGCGCAGCATGGTGAGTCACGGCTGTGTGATCGAGGGCAGCGTGGAGCGCAGCATCCTCTCGCCGGGCGTGCGCGTCGGTCGCGGTGCGATCGTACGTGACTCGATCGTCATGTTCGACTCGGAGATCGGCGAGGATGCCGTGCTCGATCGTGCGATCGTCGACAAGGAGTGCGTCGTCGGCGCCGGAGCGGTGGTGGGCCACGGCGATGATCTGCGCCCCAACCGCAATGAGCCGGAGCGGCTGTACGCCGGCCTGACGCTGGTCGGCAAGCAGGCGCGCATCCCGCCGCGTGTCACGATCGGGCGCAACTGCCGGATCGACCCCGGCGTGACTGAGCGCGACTTCCGCCGTCGCCGCCGGATCGCATCGGGAGAGACGGTGAGCCATGCCGTCTGAGGTCACGCCGCCGCTCGACGTCTGGCTGGCCGAGCTGGGTCTCGAGGTCGTCGGAGCGAGCGGCTCACTCGGCGATGCCGCGTTCAGCCGTGACGTGGTGCTCGACGGCGAACGACGCTTCGATCTGCGCGCCACCGTCGCCTGGGTCAGCGGCGTCGGCCTCTCCTTGTGGGCATACTATGGCCTCGAGGCGATGGAGATCCCCAAGAAGACCTATGGACGGATGCTCCGTGCCAACTTTGACTATCCCTTCGTGAAGTTTGCAATGACCGATGATGATCGGCCGATGCTCATGACCGAGCTGCCGGCCACTGCCGTCGAGCGCGAGCAGCTGGCTCGCGGCCTCGTCCGCCTCGTGGTGGTTGCCGACCGCCTGATGGAGGAGACCGCACCGGCGATCGCCGATCGCGGCGTACTGCCGGATTGGAGCGAACGCCAGGGTCGCAACCGGGCGCTGCTGCGGGCGCATCGGGCCGAGGTCGAGGCGGCGATGCCCGCCTGGGAGCCGCCGCTTCCCAAGCACAGGCGGCGGGGGATCATGACGCGCCTGCTGGGCACCCGATGAGGCGGTCACTCCCGAAGCTGCTCGCCTTCGCCTTTGCACTGATCGCGCCGATCGCATCCATCGCGCTTCCCGTACCCGTGCTGGCCGCCGCGCCGTATACCCTGGCGACGAGCGCCAGCTATGACGTCCAGGCCGACGAGCGCGCCATTGCAGTGACGGTTGACGTCACCTTCACCAATCTCACGCCGAATCCACCGGGCGAGTTCAGCGTCTTCAACGAGGTCCCAATCGCGGTGCACGATGCTGCCACGTCGGTCGGTGCCCGGGACAGCGCCGGCAAGCTCGACGTGGCGCTCAAGGCGCGCAATGGCGCCGACGGCAAGCCGGTCAACGTGGCCACCGTCAAGCTGCGCGCGCCGCTGCGCCTCAACAAGGCGGCGAAGTTCACGCTGAGCTACACGCTGCCCGACGGCAAGGACGCCTCGATCCGTGTCCGCCCGTCCGTGGTGATCTTCCCGGTGTGGAGCTTCGGAACGAGCAGCCAGGTCCGCGTCCAGCTTCCCGCGGCGTATGAGGTGCGCGCTGATGGCGACCCGCTGACAGCGGCGCGGACCGGTGACATCACGACGCTCAGCAGTGGCAAGATCGCGGATCCGCAGCACTGGCTTGCGCTCATTACCGCCGACCGTGAGACGACCATGGTCACCGTCTCCCAGACGGTACCGCTCGACGGCGGAACGGTCGACCTCAACGTTCGTTCATGGGCCGATGACGAGGCGTGGGGTCAGCGCACGCTCAAGCTGTTGACCGATGCGTTGCCGCGCCTCCAGGCGCGCATCGGCCTGCCGTACGCGGGGGTTGGCCCGCTGGTCGTCACCGAGGCGTTGCCGTCCGACGCATCGGGGATCGATAACGCCAGCGCAGGACAGCAGGAGCTCCAGATTGGCTTCGATCAGCCGCCCTTCACCGTCCTGCACCAGGCCGCCCACATCTGGCTCGGGCCGGACCTGATTGCCGACCGCTGGATCCGCGAGGGACTCGCGTCGCACTACGCGCAACTGGTGGCGCGTGACCTGAAGCTCGAGCCGCCGTATGATCCAGTGAAGCAGGCAGCTGCGCAGAAGGACCACGTCTTCCCGCTCGCGGAATGGACCGTCGACGGCACGCCGGATCAGTCGGCTTATGGCTACCCGGCATCTTGGTCGCTCATCGACGGCCTTCCGGCGAAGGGCGGCGAGGGGGCGCTCGCGACGGTGCTCCAGCGCGTCGTGACGGGGGTCGGCGCGTACGATCCGGCCGGTCCGAAGGCCGCTGCCGCCACGACCGAGCATCCGGTCACGCCGCTCGACTCGCGGTCATTCCTCGATCAGCTCGAGGCCGTCACCAATCAGGACCTCGCAGCGGACTTCGGGACGACCGTCTTCGGTGAGCAATCCGCGCCACTGATCACGCAGCGATTCACCGCACGCGACGCGTACGCCAAACTGCTGGCCGCGGCCGGCGACTGGGGGGCGCCGCAGCCCGCCCGGGCCGCCATGTCCGAGTGGCGCTTCGATGATGCAACGGCCCAGATGGCAGAGGCACGAGCCTGGCTTGGCGATCGCGACGAGCTGCTGGCGGCCATCGAGAAGTCCGGGCTGTCGAGCCCGGACCGCCTGCGTGACCAGTACCAGACCGGCGGCGGCGACGCCGATTCGCGCGTCGAGCTCGAGGCCGAGCGTGCCGTGGTGCACGACTATCAGGCGGTGCTCGATCGGACGACGGGCAGTCGATCGTTCGTCGAGCGGCTGGGGCTGCTGGCCGGCACCGACCCGGATGCGCTGCTGGCTTCGGCGCACGGCCTGTTCGCCGACGGCGACCTGCGTGGCGCCGCCGATGCGACCTCGCAGGCAAAGCTGCGGCTGGCTGGCGCCCAGACGAGTGGCCTGCTGCGGCTGGCCAGCGTCGCCGTCATCATCCTGGTCGCGCTGGCGGTGGTGATCTACCTGCTGCGGCGCCGTCGTACACTGCGGCGCCATGACGCGTGAAGAGTCCGTGAAGACAGCCGCATCGGCGCCGCGCTTCCAGCCTGCCGCCGATGTGCTGTCCGGCGAGACCGCGGACGTCTACTTCGAACGCACCGTCGCGATCCTGAAGGCCGAGCACCTCGATCCGGTGGTGACCATGGAAATCTTCGCGCGGGCCGATGCGAACTTGTGCGGCGCCGAGGAGTCGCTTGCCTACCTGCGCGAGATCCTGGGTAACGGCAAGCGCTTCGACCATGAGCCGGTCGTCGAGTCGCTGCACGATGGCGACGCCGTCAGCCGCAAGGAGGTCGTGATGCGGATCAACGCCCGCTACTCGGCCTTCGGCCTGTATGAGACGGCCATCCTGGGTATCCTGGCGCAGTCGACCGGCTGGGCCACTGCCGCGCGGCGCATCGTCGACGCGGCGGCACCCATCCCGGTGATCGGCTTCGGCGCGCGCCACGTTCATCCCAGCGTGGCCGATCAGATGGACTATGCCAGCGTCGTGGGCGGCTGCATCGGTGCGTCGACCCCGGCGGGTGCGCGATTGGCGGGCCTCAGCCCCACCGGAACGATGCCGCATGCCCTGATCCTCATCTTCGGCGACACGGTTCGTGCGGTCGAGGCGTTCGACCGTCACATCGATCCCGACGTGCCCCGCATCGCGCTGGTCGACACCTTCAAGGATGAGGCGGAGGAATCGGTCCGGGTGGCTGACGCACTGGGTGAGCGCCTGTGGGGCGTGCGCCTCGACACCCCAAGCGAGCGCGGACGGGTCACGGCGGACCTGGTCAAGGAGGTCCGTGCGCGGCTCGACCAGGCCGGACACCCGCTGGTCAAGATCGTCGTCTCGGGCGGCCTCGATGTCGAGCGAGTCATGTACTTCAAGGAGGCCGGCGCGCCGGTCGACTCCTTTGCCGTGGGGTCGGCGATCTCCGACGCGAGCCCCATCGACTTCACCGGCGACCTCAAGGAGATCGACGGCAAGCCGATCGCCAAGCGCGGCCGAATTCCCGGGCGAACCACCAATCCGCGGCTCGAGCGGATCGACCTCCACGCCTGACGGTCCGGCATCGGATTCGCAGAAGCGTTGGCCATGGAATCGATGCAGCGCGAGTCAGCCTACGAGCTGTTTCGACATGGATCGCGGCTGCTCGCGGCGCACCATCCCGGCGCCGCGGCGGTCGTCCTCGAGCGTGCTGCACGGCTGGAGCCGGGCAAGGCCTCGATCCTCGAGGCGCTCGGCCGCGCCTACTTCAACCAGGGCCAGCCGGAGCTCGCCGCCGACCGCTTTCGCCAGATCGTCGATCGCGATCCGGTGGCGCATTACAGCCATTTCGGTCTTGGCCTGGCGTACCGCCGCATGGGCGATACCGATGCGGCCCGCCGTCACCTCAAGCTTGCGGTGGCGCTGAGGCCCGAGAACGAGGACTACCGTCGCGCACTGGTCCGTCTCGACGCCGCGTAGCGGCTCTCGCGTGCCAGCACGGTGGGCTGCGACTCGAGCAGTTGCTCCACGAGCGGCACCTTGGCGCGCGCGATGGCGACCGCGCGGTTGACCAGCACCAGCGTGACGATGAACACCGCGTTGGCGACGAGCGAAGTGTCGTTGCCCGTCATGGCTGGCTGCACCGCGTTGGCGACGAGCAGGATCATGACGAGGTCAAAGAGGGTGAACTGGCCGACCTCGCGCTTCCCGAAGATGCGCAGCACCACCACCATGGCGACGTAGATCAGTGCGGAACGGGAGGCGAGCTCCCACGGTGGCAGGCCGAAATTCCACATCCTGGCGGCGCCTCAGCCGGTGGCCGACGGCGCGCTGTCGCCGGCCACCCGCCGGGCAAGCCACAGGATGGCGGCGACGGACTTGGCATCGGCGATCTCGCCGCTATCGACCGCGTCGAGCGCGCCCTGGAGCGTCAACCAAGAGCGCTCGATCGCCTCGTCGTCGGCTGCGGTGGCGTCGCTGGTCGCGCTCAGCTCGGTCGCCAGGAAGAGCGACAGGCGCTCGGTGCAGAAGCCCGGAGCCGTGAAGAAGCTAGGCCCGGCCTCCCAGCGCGTCGCCTCGATGCCCATCTCCTCGGCCAGCTCGCGTCGCGCGGTCGCCTCCGGGTCCTCGCCGGGGTCGAGCGTGCCGGCCGGGATCTCGAGCAGCTCGCGTCCTGCGGGCTGGCGCCACTGGCGGACCATTGCCAGCGTCTCGCCGTTCCAGGCCAGAATGCCGACCGCTCCCGGATGCTCGACCACCTCGCGCGTCGTGCGGCGGCCGCTTTCCATCTCGACGTCGTCGACCCGCAGCGAGACGAGGCGTCCCTCGTAGGCTCGCCGGCTGCTCAGCGTTCGTTCGGGCATGGACGCATGGTAGCGGCGCGCGCTGCTACGCTGCGGAGGAATGATCGAAGTCGATGCGCTTGCCAAGCAGTTCGGCTCGCTGACCGCCGTGCACGACCTGTCGTTCACGGTCGGCGACGGCGAGATCTTCGGCCTGCTCGGGCCGAACGGCGCCGGCAAGACCACGACGGTGCGCATGCTCGCCGGGCTCATCGCGCCGAGCGGTGGAGCGGCAGTCATCAACGGGCATCGGCTCGGCGACCATACCCAGGCGATCCGCGGCATCAGCGGCATCCTGACCGAGAGCCCCGGCCTGCACGAAAAGCTGACCGCGCGGCAGAACCTGGCTTACTACGGCCGGCTGTACGGCCTCGGTGGCTCGCAGCTGCGCGACGCGGTGGACCGATACCTGGGCGTGGTCGGCCTCTCGGCAGTCGGCGATCGGCGTGTCGGCGGCTTCAGCAAGGGGATGCGCCAGAAGGTCGCCATCGCCCGCGCGCTGCTGCATGAGCCCGAGGTGATCTATCTCGACGAGCCGACCTCCGGCCTCGATCCGTCGGCGGCCAAGACGGTGCGCGACTTCGTGGCCACGCTGCGCGGGCTCGGTCGCTCGATCGTGATCTGCACCCATAACCTCGATGAGGCCGAGCGGCTGTGCGACCGGATCGGCGTGATGCGCGGCACGCTGCTGCTGGTTGACACGCCGGCCGAGTTGCGCCGCCACGGTCGCGCGGCCACGACGCGCGTCGAGCTTGGTGGCGCGCGCGACGCGGAGTCATTCCTGACGACACTCGCGGGTCTGCCGTTCGTAATCGGCGTGCAGGCCAACGATCACTCCCTGCTCATCGAGGTGCGCGACCCTTCCGGCGATAACCCCGACCTGGTCAACGCGCTGGTTCACGATGGCGCGCGCATTGTCGCGGTTCGCGAGGAATCGGCTTCGCTGGAGGACGTCTACCTGGACCTGGTGGGCGAGGCGGGGGAGCGAGACGGCGCATCGGCCAATGATCGAGGAGCGGCGTGATGCGAGCGGGCTACGTGTGGGCCGTGTTCGGCAAGGAGTGGCGTGACCTGCTCAGCAACCGGCTGCTGCTCGGCGCCGTGTGGCTGCCGGCGCTCATCTTCGCGGCCATTCCGACCGGCCTCGTCGCGTTCATCCAGGTGAACGACCTCGATCCTAAGCAGCTTGGCCAGATCCAGCAGTACATCGCGAATTTCCCGGACCTGCCGGCCAGGCTCGCGGCGCAGGGCTTCATCGTCACCAACTTCATGGCCTACTTCCTGTTGATCCCGGCCATGGTGCCAATGGCCATCGCGACCCAGTCTGTGATCGGCGAGAAGGTCAATCGCTCGCTCGAGCCACAGCTCGCGACGCCGATGGAGGTGCCCGAGCTGCTTGCCGGCAAGACCCTGGCCGCGGCGCTTCCGGCGGTGACCGCGACCTGGGGTGTCTTCGCGCTGTATGGCTTCGTCAACGGCGCGATCGCAGACCCGCGGCTGACGCGGCTGGTCTTCATCGACGTGTGGCTGGTCGCGATGGTCACGCTGGTGCCGCTCATCTGCCTGTTCAGCGTGCTGCTCGGGATCGTGGTGAGCTCCCGGGTGAGCGACCCGCGCACGGCGCAGCAGATTGGTGGCTTCGTGGTGATTCCGATCATCGCGGTCGCCGTCGTGCAGTTCTTCGGTGGCCAGGCGACCTTCAGCATGTCGCAGGTCCTGCTCGGCGACCTGCTCGTGGCGGGGCTGATCGGGGTGGTGCTGGTGGTCGGGGCCTGGGCGTTCGATCGGGAGCAGATTCTGACGCGCCTGGGCTGATCGGCGTGGGCCAGTTGCCGATGCCCGTTCCGAGGCCGATGCCGGTTCTGAGGCCGATGCCGGTTCTGAGGCCGATGCCGGCTCTGAGGCCGATGCCGGCTCTGAGGTCGATGCCGGCTCTGAGGCCGATGCCGGCTCTGAGGTCGATGCCGGCTCTGAGGCCGATGCCGGCTCCGTCAGGACCCCGTATCTCGAGTTCCGCCACGATTTGAGCCATATCGACTCCCTCAGGGATCGCTATCTCCCGTTCAGCCGTACATCACCTCCGATTCCGCGGATAATGGTCCCTGCGGGGTGCGTTAGCGTACCAGCCCGCGACCGCGGGTTCCGTTCGTGGAATAAGGGTTCCTCAGAGGACCGTTGCGCATGCCGCGCCCGAGGTGGCGCGCCTCCTGCACTCTCGCCACAGCAATCGCCGAGCAGGACAGGAGCAACCGATGGACGAGGAAACACGAGACGAGCAAACACGAGACGAGCGATCAGTCGTCCGCGACGAAGGCGTGGTTCCCGCTGCGTCCGACGATGACAAGCGACGCGCATCCGACGATGCGCCGGGCGAATCCGGCCAGCCCCTGAGCCCCGACGGCGGCGGCAGCACGAACCGCTACACCGGCTCACAGGGTGAGTCGTACGCGGACGAGGTGCAGGCCGAGCACGAGGGCACCACGCCCACTGAGGTCAAGGAGGAGAACGCCGAGCCCGGGGGCAAGGCGAATCGTTGGTAGACGCGCTAGGCCTAGGTGTCGTTCCCACTCACGTTGTTGACAGACTGAGAGCCCTCGTGCTCGGCTTGGGGTTGTTGAAGCTCCACACCGAGGGAGGGCTCTCATGCTCCATCGTAGCGCCAAGCTCACCCCGTTTGGGCGCCGCCTGCTGGTTGAGTGGATCGTGATCGAGGGCTGGCCCGCGGCGACCACGGCCGAGACGCTGGGCGTCAGTCGGGCGACCGCCTACAAGTGGCTGCGCCGCTACCGAGCCGAAGGGCTGGCCGGCCTCGAGGACCGCTCGGCGCGGCCGCGACGCACGCCGCGGCCCGCGTCGAGCGCGATGTGCGCCACATCCCGTCGAATGCTCAGCCCTTGACCGATCCTCCGACGATGCCGCGCACGAAGTAGCGTTGGAGGCTGAAGAAGACGACCAGTGGCAGCGCCATGCTGATGAACGCAGCAGCGCTCAGGAACTGCCAGCCGCCGCCGAGCGAATTCACCAGGTTCGCGATCACGCCCGTCAGCGGAAGGTTCTGCGGGTTGGCAAACCCGATGTAGGTAATCGCCACCAGCAGGTCGTTCCAGACGAACAGGAACTGGAAGATCGCCAGTGCGGCGATGGCGGGCACGCTCATCGGAATGGCGAGACGGAAGAAGGCGGTCACCGGGCTTGCGCCGTCGATCGCTGCCGATTCGAAGACCTCGCGCGGCAGCGATCCCATGAAGTTGCGCAGCAGGTAGATGGCGAACGGCAGGCCGTAGCCGGTATGCGCGAGCCAGACCGCCAGGAACTGGCCATTGATGCCCCAGCCGGCGTACAGGATCAGGATCGGGATGAGCGTCGTCTGTAGCGGCACGACCAACAGTCCGACCACCACCACGAACAGGATGTTGCGGCCGGGGAAGTTCATCCAGCTGAAGGCGTACGCCGCGAAGGCCGCCACGAAGATGGGGATGATCGTGGCCGGGATGCTGATGAACAGGCTGTTGACGAATGCGTCGCCGATGCCGCTGGTCGACAGGACGTGCGCGTAGTTGTCGAGTGACAGGTTCCAAGGCGGGAGCAGTCCGTTCCACCACCCGGTGCTGGCAACCGCCTGGGCGGGCCTGAACGAGTTCATGAAGAGGCCGAGGGTCGGGATGAGCCACACGACCATCAGGACGACCAGCGCAACGTGAACCCCCCACGAGCCGCGCTTCTCGCCGGTGGCCTTGGTGGTCGACTTGACGATCTCGTCGGCAGTGGGGATGGCGGGTGCGACGGCGGTCATCGGATGGCCTCTTGTGCTCGGAAGCGGTTCACGTTGAAGAGCATGATCGGGATGACGGCCAGCAGCAGGATGACCGCGATGGCGCTCGCCCGGCTGAAGTTCGTGAAGCTGAACATCTCCTTGTACATGAGGTTGGCGATCACTTCGGTGTCATACGCGCCGTTGTTGGTCGCGTACACGATGTCGAAGGCTTTCAGCGCCGTGATGATGATCGTGGTCGCGACGACGGCGATCGTCGGCAGCAGCAGCGGGAAGACGATCCCCTTGAAGACCTGCCACTCGTTCGCGCCGTCGACGCGCGCCGCCTCGAGCAGCTCGGCATTGATGCCCTTCAGCCCGGCCGACAGGATGACCATCGCGAAGCCGGTCCACATCCAGGCCATGATCACGATCAGTGCAATCGTGCTGACGCTGAAATCGGGGAATTGCAGGAACGGAATCGGTCCGATGCCTAGCGGGCTGAGCCCGGCGTTCAGCGTCCCGATCTGAGGGGTCCCGGGGCGCTGGTAGTCGTACATGAACTTCCAGATGACCGCCGCGGCGACCATGCTGATCGCCAGCGGCACGAAGATGACCGACTTCGCGAACGACTCGTAGCGGACGCGGTCGACCAGGATCGCGATGAGGAGCCCCAGCCCGACGGTCAGGGCTGTTAGCAGGACGACCCACAGAACGTTGTTCTTGAGCGCCGACAGTGCTCCGGCGTTGCCGAAGAACCAGGCGTAGTTGCCGAGGCCGATGAACTCGGTGCCGGCACGGTTCTGGAAGCTGCGGATGATCGTGCCGATCGTCGGGTAGACGAGGAAGATGCCGAGGAAGAGCAGCGCTGGCGCGAGCCAGAGCCACGGACGGATGCGAGGCTTGGCTCGTTCGGGCAGGAGCTTCAGCACCTGCTCTGTGCCCCAGATGTAGCCGACCAGCACGGCCGGCACACCGACCACGACGACGATCGCGGTCAGCAGCCGAGGATCCATGGCCCTCCTCCTGCCTGTGCGGATGTGGGGAGAGCCGTCTCGTGACGGCCCTCCCTGGGAAATGGACTAGCTCAGGCCGTTGCTACTGCGCGGCGGCCGCGTCTGCCGTCACCTGATCGAGGTTCGCCAGGAGCGCGTCAAGCTGACTCGGGTCCTGGGTGTACTTCAGGATCGAGCTCCAGAACTCGTTGTTCACCGACGTCGGCATCAGGTCCGACGCGTCGAACACGAAGATCTTGGCCTTGGTGAGCAGCTCGGCCGACCGCTTGGCGATGTCGTCCGGATAGTCGGTCACGTTCTTGTTGGCGGACAATGCGCCGCCGATGCCGACCCAGATCGACTGGGCATCGGCCGTAACCAGGTACTTCATCAGCGACTTCGCTGCCGGCGTGTCGTGGAACATGCCGAACAGGTCGCCCGCGCCCTCGACGGCGCCAGAGAACTCCGAGTTGATGTCGGGGAACGGGAAGAAGTCGTAGTCCGTGCCAGCCTTCTTGTCCTTGAACGCACCCAGGCCGGTGATAAAGCTGGCCTGGTGGAGCAGCTGGCAGCCAGGCGGGCTGTCAAAGAGCGGATCGCCGGCGTTGGCGAAGTTGGTCGCGGCCGCGGTCGTCGCACCGCCCAGGCTGTTCTTGACGATGTCGCCGTACGCCTCGAAGGCCTGCTTGATTTCTGGCGAGGACCACTTGACCTTGCCCTGCCACCACTGGTTGTAAACGTCAGGACCGGACTGCCGCAGCACGAAGTCCTCGATCCAGTCCGTGCCCGGCCAGCCGGAAGCGGCTCCGGACTCGATGCCAAGGCACCACTGCGCCTGGGCTTTGCTGGCGTTCGACGCCAGTGCCGCCGTGAGGTCGTCATAGGTGGCCGGCGTGCTGTCGCCGTAATTGGCGGTCTTCGGGTTGTACCACATCAGACCCTTGACGGCCGCCTTGATGAAGACTCCGTAGATCTGGTCGTTCGCTGTGCCCAGATCCACCAAGGCGGGAGCGGTTTCGTTCTTGTAGGTGTCGATGTCCAACACGTCGTTGAGCGGCTTCAGCGAGCCACCTGCGGCGAACTCCTGGAGCTGCCCCGGTCCGGGAAGGCCGGCGAGGTCCGGAAGGACGCCCGATGCGGTGCCCGTCGTCAGGACCGCATTCAGGTCACGCGTACCCGTGTACTTCACCTTCGCGCCGGTCTGATCCTCCCAGGGCTTGACCATCTTCAGGAAGGCGGCCTGCTCGTCGCCGCCCCAGGTGCCGATGACGGTCACTTCCTGGCCGCTGAGATCTCCGCCGCCGAGATCTCCGCTGCCGCTTGCCCCGCCCGACGAGCTCGGGGTGGTGTTGCCGCCGCCCGAACAGGCGGCGAGCAGTAGGACGAGTGCCAGCGACGGTGCCGCATAACGCTGCCAACGTGTCATTCAGGTTCCTCCATACGATTCCACTCTGTGGTAATACGTTCCCAGTGACGCCGGCCGTTCATTCGGCCAGGCTCTTCTCCGACTCCGGATCGAACAGGTGCAGCTTCTCGACGGGGATGGCGAACTCGACGCTCTCCCCGACGGTTACCTTCTGATCCGAGGGGACCAGGGCGACCACCTCGTGGCCTTCCGACTGCGCGTGGATCAGCTCTTCGTTGCCGAGGTATTCGACGACATCGATTTTGGCCGGAATGCGCACCGCGCCGGGGCCCTGGCCGTTCGCAAGCTCGAGGTGCTCGGGGCGGAAGCCGATGAGCAGGTTCGAGCCCGTCGGCCGCTCAGCGGCCGCCTGCGCGGGTTTGCCGGTCAGCTCCAGGCGGGCGTTTCCCAGCATCAGATGCTCGCCATCGGTGCGGGTGGTCGCGAAGTTCATCGAGGGCGAGCCGATGAAGCCAGCTACGAACACGTTTGACGGGTGGTCATACAGATCCTGCGGGCTGCCGACCTGCTGCAGCAGCCCGTCGCGCATGACCGCGATCCGGTCGCCCATGGTCATCGCCTCGACCTGGTCGTGGGTAACGTACAGGGTGGTGGTGCCGAGGCGCTGATGGAGCCGCGCGATCTCGGCGCGGGTCTGCACGCGCAGCTTGGCATCGAGGTTGGAGAGTGGCTCGTCCATCAGGAAGACGGACGGCTCGCGGACGATCGCCCGACCGAGCGCGACGCGCTGTCGCTGGCCGCCGGAGAGTGCCTTCGGCTTGCGGTCGAGCAGCTTGTCGAGGCCCAGGATGTCGGCCGCCTCATCGACGCGTCGTTTGATATCGGCCTTGGGGGTCTTGCGCAGCTTCAGCCCGAAGGCCAGGTTGTCGTAGACGCTCATGTGCGGATAGAGGGCATATGACTGGAAGACCATGGCGATGTCGCGGTCCTTCGGCGGCACGTCATTCACCACCCGCTCGCCGATGCGCAGCTGTCCGTCGGAGATCTCCTCGAGACCGGCCACGCAGCGCAGCGCGGTGGTCTTGCCGCAGCCCGATGGCCCGACCAGCACCAGGAACTCGCCGTCGCTGATCTCGAGGTTGAGGTCGTTGACCGCCACGACGTCCGCGCTGTAGCGCTTGGTGAGGTGGTCGAACGTCACGGTCGCCATCAGTGCGGTCCTCCGAGTCCTGAAAGGACCGAACGCCAGCGGCATTCGGAGCGAGGCACGAGTGAAAGGAGCATCATAGTACCCGACAAAAGGTCTACAACCAGACAGATCATGCGCTCCGTCCGCAATCGGCTTCGCACGTTTCGCCAACCGGCACTTCTACCTTCGCTCTACGACCTTCATCCTCATGCGTCATCGGCCACGCGCCGCATGCGTGGGGTGCAGATCGTGCCTGTCGACCAGATCGTCGGCACCACTAGGCACCCGTCGCAGGTGACCGGCGATTTCCTGCCGCTTCCCGAGCTGCGCGGGCAGAACTGGCGAGCGCGCTGGCAGCGCATCCGCGGGGCGAGCGACCGGCTGGCAGTTCTGCCTCCGGTGGACCTGATCAAGGTGGGAGAGGACTACTTCGTGACCGATGGACACAACCGAGTTGCCGCCGCGCGCAGTGCGGGTATGGTCGGCATCGACGCAGACGTCACCGAGCTGGTCGTTCCCGGCACCGAAGCGGATCCCACGCCATCCTCCGTGTCGACCTCGATGCTCGAGACCAAGGCGTTGCGCAGCGCCGGCGAGGGTCGGCTGTCGCCGACCGCTGCGCAGCACACCACGCCCGACGACGTTCGGCGCGACAGGCTGCCCGGCGCCCCGGACGAGCGGCGGTGACGCATCGGCTCCGCGTCGTCTGGCCTGATCCGCAGCTGTTCGCCGGCCGCGCGTGGCGGCCGCTCCGCATCCTGGCCATCTCGGACGAGCCTGAAGCAGCACTCGACTCGGAGGCCACGCGCCGCGGGCTTCAGCCGGTCGACCTGATCATCGGCTGTGGTGACCTGCGCGCGGATTACCTGACCTTCGTGACCGATGCCTTTCGCGACGTGCCGCTCGTCTACGTGCGCGGCAACCATGACATCGGCGAAGCGTGGCGGGCGGCGGAGTCGGAACGGCTGCCGCACGCGCTGACCGACGGGCGGGTGCACATCGAGGAGGGATTGGCGATCCTGGGTTTCAGCGGCTCGCCCGCGTACAACGACCCGAAGGAGAAGATGCAGGTCTCGGCGGCCGGCATGTGGCTGCGCTCGATGCGCGGCTGGCTGGCCGTCGTTGGCCGCCGCCGTCCGCTGCTGGTGATCAGCCACGCGCCACCGCGCGGCCTGAACGACGCTTCCGACCTGAGCCATCGCGGCTTCACCGCGTTCCGCTGGCTGATCGATCGACTGCGGCCGCCGCTCTGGCTGCACGGTCACACGGCGCTCGTCCGTCGCGGACTCGATGCGCGCTGCCTGCGCCACGAAGGAACGCTTCTGTACAACTGCACCGGCGCCACGCTCGTGGAGCTGGTCCCGCCCGGCACGTGAATCGCGACGTGCCGCTCGCTCGTTACGCACTCGTGGCGGTGCTCGGCCTCGTGCTGCTGGTCGGCGCCATGCTGCTCGTCCGGCCGCTGATCTTCAGCGTCGCACCGGAACGCGGCGACGCCAACTATTCCGTCGCACCCGTCACGGATCTTGCGAACGGCGCGATCCAGCGTGAGCTGCTGCTCAACGAATCGCACGCCATCGCGGGTGAGCGTCCGGAAGGGCGGCGCGCCGCCGTGAGCGTGGTCATCTCCGAGCCGCCGGTCGGCGGGATTGCTGCGGTGAGCGCCTGGAGCGTCGCGAACGATTGTGCGGTGGCGATAGCGGGGGATCGGCTGCGTGACTGCGCAGGATTGACGTGGACGTTCGACGGCACACCGATCGAGGCCTCAGCGCCGCTGCGGCGCTTTCCGGCGGCGATCCGCGCCGGCGCGATCGTGGTCGACTTTACGCGCCTCGCCGCCAGCGGCGACTGAGATGGCAAGCAGGCTGCATGGCATTGCACCACGACCCGCGCAGCCCATGCGTATCGGTCTCGAGAAAGTCTTGAGGGTTGACTGAGTGAAGATCGCGCAGATTGCGCCCATGTTCGAGAGTGTCCCGCCCCGCCTGTACGGCGGCACCGAGCGGGTGGTCTCGTACCTCACCGAGGAGCTGGTGGCACAGGGTCACGAGGTGACGCTGTTCGCCAGTGGCGACTCGCGGACCGATGCCCGGCTCGTTTCGTCATGCTCCGAAGCGCTGCGCCTGGCGCGCGGCCCTGTCGACACGCTGGGCACGCAGTTGCGCATGGTCCAGCAGGTGATGCGGGAGGCGGACCAGTTTGACGTCATCCACAATCATGTCGATTATCTGCCGTTTCCGGTGCTGCGGAGCTGCGCCCGCGCGAGTCTCAGCACGCCACACGGCCGTCTCGACGGACGACAATGGCCGCCACTGCTGCGACGCTTTCCGAACCTGCCGCTGTCATCCATCTCGTTCGCGCAGCGGCGCCCGCTGGCCGCCGCAAATTGGGTCGGGACGGTCTACCACGGCATCCCGCCGGATCGCTACACGTTCCAGCGGCGCCACGGCGACTACCTTGTCTTCGTGGGGCGCCTCTCGCCCGACAAGCGCGTCGACCGCGCCATCGAGATCGCTCGACGCTGTGGGATGCCGCTCAAGATCGCAGCCAAGGTGGGCTTCGACGACCTTGCCTACTTCAACCAGCGGATACGGCCGCTGCTTGACGATCCGCTGGTCGAGTTCCTGGGCGAGATCGACGAGTCGGCCAAGGATGCCCTGCTCGCCAACGCGCATGCACTGATCTTCCCGATCGACTGGCCGGAGCCGTTCGGCCTGGTCATGACCGAGGCGATGGCCTGCGGCACGCCGGTGATCGCCTACCGCCGCGGCTCGGTGCCCGAGATCGTGCAGGATGGGGTGAACGGCTTCGTGGTCGATGACCTCGACGCAGCGGTCAAGGCGGTCAAGCGGGTCCGCGACCTGGATCGGCGTGAATGCCGTGCCGCCTTTGAGCGGCGCTTCACGGCGCGCCGTATGGCCAGCGACTACGTCGAGCTGTACGCCGAGTTGATCGAATCGGGCTCGACGCGTCGGACGGTGAGCTTCAGTGTGCGACCCAATGCTGCGCGAGCCGGCGGAATGCCCGAGAATCGACATGGTGAGCGCCCGACAGCATCGGTCTGAGGGGTTGTCCGACCTGCCGCAGGACATCGTCGAGATCGAGGACCGCTACTACATTCTGGCGACGTCGTCGCTGGCGGATGAGCAGGACCGCGTCCTCAAAGAGGGCGAGACCTTCGTCGTTTTCGACCGATACGGCGACATCAAGCCGGTCGGGCTGGGCGAGGAAGGGCTGTATCACGAAGGCACCCGCTTCCTGTCGGGTCTGCTGCTGCGCTTGGCGCATGAGCGGCCGATGCTTCTCGGCTCGACGATCCGCCAGGACAACGCGCTTCTGGCGGTCGATCTCACCAATCCGGACGTGTCCGAGGGTGACGATGTGCTGGTGACGCGTGGGACGCTGCACGTCGCTCGCACCGCCTTCCTGTGGCAGGGCGTCCTGCACCAGCGCATCGCGTTCCGCAACTACGGCCTGAGCGCGATCAGCGTTCCGGTCGAGCTGCGCTTCGATGCCGACTTCGCGGACATCTTCGAGGTGCGCGGCACGAAGCGCGATCGCCGCGGCACGCAGCGCGATCCACAGGTGAGCGACGACGGCGTGCTGCTGTGCTATGACGGCCTCGATGGTCGCAGCCGCTCGACGCGAATGCGCTTCGACCCGAAGCCCGACGAGCTGACGCGCAGCAGCGCCGCGTATCGCATCAACCTCGAGCCGCGGTCCGAGCTGGCGCTCGAGATCGCGGTGGCCTGCGAGGAATCCGACGAGCCGCGTCGTCTGCCGATCCAGACCGGGCCACAGGCGACCAGCGAGGCGCTGGCGCAGGTTCGGCGGCGCGGTGCAGACCTCCAGACCAGCAACGATCAGTTCAACGACTGGCTGCGGCGCAGCGACGCCGATCTGGCGATGATGACCACGCACACGCCTTATGGCGACTACCCGTATGCGGGGGTTCCGTGGTACAGCACCATCTTCGGTCGCGACGGACTGATCACCGCCATGGAGTGCCTGTGGATCGAGCCCGAGGTGGCCCGCGGTGTCCTCGCGGTCCTGGCCGCCACGCAGGCCGACGAGGTCGATCCCGCGCGCGACGCGGAGCCGGGCAAGATCGTGCACGAGATGCGTCAGGGTGAGATGGCGGCACTCGGTGAGGTCCCGTTCCGCCGCTACTACGGCAGCGCCGACGCCACGCCGCTGTTTGTCATGCTCGCGGCGGACTACCACCGCCGGACTGGCGATCTCGGGCTGGTGCGCGGCATCTGGCCGAATATCGAGCGTGCGCTGGCCTGGATGGATGGAGACGGCGATCCTGATGGCGACGGCTTCCTAGAGTACCAGCGCAAGACCTCCGTCGGTCTCGCCAACCAGGGCTGGAAGGATTCCTTCGACTCGGTCTTCCATGCCGACGGTCGCCTGGCCGAGGGACCGATCGCGTTGTGCGAGATCCAGGGCTATGCCTACGCCGCCCGTCGCGGCGCCGCCGAGCTGGCGCGCGCGCTCGGGCACGGACCGCGGGCCGAGCAGCTTGAACGACAGGCGGAATCGCTGCGCGGACGCTTCGAGGAGGCGTTCTGGTTGGACGATCTGGGCACGTATGCCGAAGCGCTCGACGGCGACAAGCAGCCTTGTCGCGTGCGTACGTCGAACGCTGGGCAATGCCTGTTCACCGGGATCGTCACGCCGGAGCGTGCCGCGCGGGTGGTCGCGGGCCTCCTGACGCCGGAGGGCTTCTCGGGCTGGGGTGTTCGCACCGTGGCAACCACCGAACAGCGCTACAACCCGATGTCCTATCACGACGGGTCGGTCTGGCCGCATGACAACGCCATCATTGCGTCGGGCATGGCGCGCTACGGCATGATCGATGCGGCGCTGCGCATCCTCGAGGGCATGTATGCCGCCAGCCTGTTCATCGACCTGCGACGCCTGCCCGAGCTGTTCTGCGGTTTCTCGCGCAGCCACGGTGAGGGGCCGACCGCCTATCCGGTGGCCTGCTCGCCGCAGGCCTGGGCGTCGGCATCGGTCTTTCTGCTGCTGCAGGCGTGCCTCGGCGTGGAGGTCGACGTGCTCGGTCGCCAGGTGCGATTCACGCACGCGCGGCTTCCCGACTTCATCGAGGAACTGTGGATCAGCGACCTGCGGGTCGGCGACGCCTCGCTCGATCTCGCGTTCCAGCGGCGCACCAACGACGTGGGGATCTCGGTCCTCCACAAGCGCGGCGACGTCGAGGTCGTCGCCGTCAAGTAGCGATCAGCCGAAGCGCTGCCTGACCACATCGGCGACGTCATGCCGCTCGTCGCCGAGCGCTGTGAGCCCTCCGAGCGTGGCGCCGTATACCCAATGCGCGAGGAGCATGGTCAGCGAGCGTCCGGGTCGGTCCTCGGTCGCGCTCGGCATGATGTCGAGCGCCGGGATCCAGCCGAGATAGCTGACCAGGTAGATGACGGTCCCGTAGACGACGCCCAGCGCACTCGACAGCCACACATGGCGCAGGCCCGATGTGGCGAAGGCGAAGAGCGCGCCGGCGCCCGTGCCGAAGCCGAAGTGCATCAGCGCCGCGATGGCGTTGCGATCATCGCTGTCCAGCCGATTCCCGAATGGCACATGCTCCGCCGCTCTGTCCGTGAGCTTCGCCGGGGGCAAGCGGCCAGTGAGCCCAGCCGCCTTGGCGGCCAGCATCAGTAGGCTCATGAGCGCCGTCGCCACCAGCCCGGCGCGGGCGCCAAGCAGCAGGTCGCGCACGCGGTCGCCAGTCCCGCTCATCGGGCCGGTCCCTTCTTGTCCGGCGTTCGCTCGTCGCGTCGCTCCCGGTGGACCGTGTTCGCCGCCTCCTGCTTCGCTTCGTCCTCGGTGCGTCCCTCGGCCTTGCCGCTGCGCTTGACCCGCTCGTACGTCTCGTTCAGCGAGCGATCCGCCGCGGGCTCGTCCTGTTTGCCCATCATCTCTCCTGCGCTTTACCTACGTTCTTTGCTTCGTCGACCTTGTCGGCCTCGACCTCTTGCTTGTCTCTCTTGAGCTCCTCGTCGTCATGCGAATGGTCGGGTGATTGCGTCACCGCGACCTGCAACGCACCGGGCGTGCCAATCGCTCTGGATTGTCTGGCAGGCCACTTGCACCCGCCGTGTGAAGGGCGATCTGGAGCGCATCAAGGAGAGTTCATCGAGAGCTGCGGTCAGCCCAGGGGCGCGTGGCGCGGCAGAGGTTCGTGAGGACCAGCCCAACGGATCGGACATCGTCCAGGCTTTGACGGAAAGGGACCCCAATCGTGAACGCAATCGACCTGCTCAAGGAAGACCACGTCAAGGTGAAGCAGCTCCTCAGTGATGGCGAGAAGCTAGGCGAGAGCAAGCCGGAGAAGCGCCGCTCGATCTTCGAGGAGGTCAAACGCGAGATGACGGTTCATGAGCAGATCGAGGAGGAGATCTTCTACAAGGAGCTGCGCGAGCACCCCAAGGCCAAGGACATGGTCCTCGAGGGCATCGAGGAGCACAACGTGGTCGATACGATCATGAATGACCTCGAGACCACCGAGCCTTCGGACGAGTACTGGCCGGCCAAGTTCAAGGTGATGAAGGAGAACATCGAGCACCACATCACCGAGGAGGAGGGCGACATGTTCCCGACCGCCCGAAAGGTGTTCGACGCGGCCGAGCTGACCGACCTCCGTGACCGGATGGCGAAGATGAAGCAGAAGGCGATGGCTTCGCTCGACAGCTGATGCGTCGACGGCGGCAGGTCGCTTGCAGGGACCGTCATCATGGTTAGCGAAATGCGGGAACCAACGGGCCGCCTCGACCGACCGCTCGAGCTGAAGTGGCCGAGCGGGATGCCCTATACGGTCTACTTCCCCGGCGACGAGGGACAGTCCCGCGCCGCCGACCTCGAGCATCCGGCTCCGCTGCCGCGCGTTGGTGATGTCGTCGAGTACTTCAATGAGCGTGGCGTCTGCGAGCGGTTCGTGGTGCGCGAGGTGGTTCACACCCTGCAGACCTCGGCGGCCGGCCGGCCATCGGTCGATGCCGACGAGTTCGTGCCCGCATCCATTGCACGCGATGAGGGGCAGCAGGCCGAAATTCCCGGTGGCGGCGGGGAGCTGCGGGCGGGTTTGCCGAAGGTGTTCCTCGAGCGTGCAGAGGAGTCGTCATGAGCCGCAAGGACTACACCAAGCGCGACCGCACCGTCCCGACCCCCGATCCGCCGCAACCTGATCACGTCCCGACGCCGGATGCCGAGCCGTTGGCGCGAGGAGAGGCGACGGGCGGGGCAATGACCGGCGAGACGGGTGTCCTCAGCCCGGCGGGCGAGCCCGACGGCTTCGTGCCGGCAGAGCGCCGGGAGATGGAGGACCCGCGGCATGCCGGTGTCGCCGGTCCGCTGCGCCATCCGGCGGCAGCGGGCGAGAACGACATAGGTGCCGAGAAGGGCCTGTCAGAGACCGATCCGGCCTACCGCGAGGAGCCACATCTGCCAGCGCCGGACTCCGGGGACGAAGAGCGGTCGTAACAGAGCAAACGAAAGGGACCGGCCCGGAGGCGCGGTCCCAGTTCCGTTATCGCTGAATGCGCTCAGGTCAATCCTAGGTGGTGGTGCGATTCCGTCGCGTCAGTGCGTTCCAGATGAACACGACGATGATGGCGCCCACGATGGCTGCCAGCAGCGACTGGATGTTGATCCCGGTGAGCCAATCCTTGCCGCCGGTGAGCAGTGCGAATAGCCAGCCACCGACAATCGCGCCGATGATTCCGGCGATCAATCCACCGAGCCAGCCATATCCCTCGTCTCCGGGAACGAGCTTGCTCGCGATCCATCCTGCGAGCGCTCCAATCGCCAACCAGGCGATGATACTCATGATCGGTCTTACCTCCTTGGCTTGGACTTCGGGCCAAGCGTCAGTCCGAACCGGCCAAGCGGCCGTCCGTGCCGTCTGAAGCAGGACGCGTGCCATTCGCAAGTTGACCGGCCTGCTCCGATCGGCGACGATATCGCCGCTCCCGCTGGTCCACGCGGGGCGTCGTGGTGGCCTTAGCTCAATAGGCAGAGCATCGGATTGTGGCTTCGCGCGGCGTATAGCGCTGTGCTTCGAGCGTGGAACCGCGACCGTTTTGGGCCGAATCCGAAGCTCTATCCGAGCTGACGCACTAGGCGGTATCCGCCCTCCTCTTGCGTCGTTCGCTCCGGCTTGCTCGCGCCTTAGCTGAGGCCATCGCCAGCCGGACAAAGTGCGCGCGGCGCGCTTGCTCAGCTCGACGGAGCCGCTCGGATGCGGGTAACCGTCGATGTGGATCGACTTCATTGATGAAGCGCTCCAAGAACTTCCGGCGGGCGGCCTGGGTCAGATAGCGCGAGTCGTAGCGAGAATGAAGGACGGCGGCGCCCAGCCGGCCACGCAGGGCGCGTTGCTCAGGTGTCATGGCCACCCTCAGCGCGCGGGCCGTTTGTTACAGCTCGTGTAAGTCTTGTAAGTTGGCGACGCCGCCGGATGAAGCTGCGGAAGAGCGGCAGGGCGAAGTCGTACGTGGCGCGTCCGGTGCGGTACACGAGACCGCGCTCGATCAGGCGGCGGACAAGCAGGTCGACGCTGGCAACATCGCTGAGCTGCGGGCGCAGGCGGCGCAGCGTGACCGGGCCCGTGTCGCGTGCCATGG
>JBBSCG010000028.1:0-26654 GCA_038250515.1 Candidatus Limnocylindria bacterium | reverse complement strand
CTGGTCACCGTGCGAACCGCCGAGCCGGAGGTTGCCGGGCGTCTGCTCGACGATGCTGGCGCCGTCGAGGTGGACCGCGGCGAGGACGACGAAACGTCCGCCTCGAATCCGGAGGCGACCGTCGCCGGAGACCGCGACTACTAGGCCAGCGTCACCAGGGACGCCAGGTGCGTGATGTGAGCGGTGTTGACGATGACGACCGAGACGACGTGCTCGAACCGCGGTTCGGCGTTGTGCAGGATGTACGCGTCCGTCAAGGGCAGGAACCGCTGCCCGCGCGTCAGCAGATGAGGACCGACCTCGATCCCGGGATGAAGATGCAGATTGCCGGTGACGCTGAACGGACCGGCAGTCAACGTGACGCGGCGCAGTCGCTTGTGCAGCCGCAGCTGGCGACTGGCGCGCCATTCCGGCGGCATGGCCAGGATCATCGTCTCGGTGAGGAGTGACTGCCATTCGTCGCCATCGTCACCAATGCCGTTCCAGAGCTGCTGTGGCGTTGGATCCACCGGGCCGGGCTTCGGCTGCCACAGCCGCAGCTCGTCCTGCTCGTTGAGCAGATCGGTCACGCGCCGGCCGTTGGCGGCGATCCAGCCCACGATGCGCGCGTCAGCCGTGTACAGCTCGATCGGCGCAAGCTCCGGCGCCAGCGCCACGGCGGCTTTCTCCGCGGTCGCGCCGGGAGCCGTTCCACGGCGCCAATTCCAGAACGTCAACGTTCCCTCCTTGGGGAAGCGGCCGCGGATTGAACCGCGGGTCGTGTCGCTGCACGGTAGGCGTGCACGGCGCGATGACCAACCGGACGAGAGTACTGGTGGTTCCGGTGCCGGCACGCAACGAACAGGACCATCCGGCGAGTAACGTATGACGCAGCCACGGCGCGGCCAATGGCAGGGCGAGCGCACCGGTCCGCGAGGCGGGCAAGGACCACTAGCGCCGCTCCTTGTAGCGAAGCCTCGGCTGCGGCATACTCCGACCATTCCGGTCGGGATTCGACCGGCCTCACTCTCCGCCCGCGCGGCAAGAGCCCGCGCGCCCGTCGAACACGGACTCGAAGGAGTCTCGACCCACCCATGCCAGCTGTGAATACAGCTCTTACCCCCACCCTGCCCGACGCCCTGGTCGCCGTCGATTGGGCACGCGATCACCTCGACGACCCGAAGGCCCGCTTCGTCGAAGTCGACGTCAACACCAAGGCCTATGACGAGGGCCACCTGCCCGGTGCCGTCGGCTTCAACTGGACGACCCAGCTGACCGATACCATCCGCCGCGACCTCGTGACCCGCGACGATCTCCAGGCGCTGCTGCGCTCCGCGGGCATCGACGATGACACCCTGATCGTGTTCTACGGCGACAACCACAACTGGTTCGCGGCCTGGGCGTACTGGCAGCTGCGCTACCACGGCATCGACAACGTCCGACTGCTCGACGGCGGCCGGACGAAGGTCGAGGCGATCGGCCTGCCACTGACCACCGACGCGCCTCAGCACGCCGAGGGGAGCATCACCGTTGCGCCGGAGACGCGCGAGGAGATGCGCGCCTATCGCGACCAGGTGCTGGCCGACATCGGTCGTACCAGCCGCGGCCTGGTGGACGTGCGCTCACCGGCCGAGTACAGCGGCGAGCTCTCGGCGCCCGCGGGACTGCCGCAGGAGGCGGCACAGCGCAAGGGCCACGTCCCGGGCGCGGTCAACATACCGTGGTCGACCGCGGTCGCCGAGGACGGCACCTTCAAGCCGCTCGACGAGCTGCGCGACATCTACGGCGGCCGTGGTTTTGGCCCCGACAAGGAGATCGTCGCCTACTGCCGCATCGGTGAGCGTTCGAGCCACACCTGGTTCGTGCTCTCTGAGCTGCTCGGCTATCCGAACGTGCGCAACTACGACGGCTCGTGGACGGAGTACGGCTCGCTGGTCGGTGTGCCGATCGAGACCGGAGACGGCTCCAACAATTGACCGATTCTGCCCAGGCCTCGATGCTGGGTCCGGCTCCCGACGGGATGCCGGACCCAGACCTTTCTCCGCCCCAGATCGCGCGCACCGGCGATCCCTTCGGCCAGTTGCGCATCGTTCATTTCCTGTCGCGACTTCGCCGCAACACGACGCACCAGCTGCGCGATGTCGTGGTGGCGCTCAACGCCGCGTTCGTCGACTGGGCCTTCAGCGAGAAGGTCGTGCTCGCCGAGATCGTGCAGCTGCAGGCGAACTGGTCGATCAGCTTCCACGGTGAGGATCGGATGGTGCTCGACCGCAACGAACGCGGTCACACCCTGCTGATGATCGACTCGTCGAAGATGAGCACGTTTCTCGTTTCAGAGGCTCATCGGCTGGTCGCGGCCTGCGAGCAGGAGCTGCGCACCTTCAGCCTTGACGAGGGCCACGGCCCGGACTGGTGAGTCATTACACGCGGTCCGCGTCTCCCGCCGACTCGCTGGCAGCTCCGATCGGTCGCGCCCGGACCTGATTGTCGCTCGCGACCGGCAGCGGAACCCGCCGCGGTCGCGGCCGGAACGGAGACGACTGGGGAACGACTTCTCCATCGGTCTCCTGCAGAGCGCCACCGCGATAGGCCTCCCAGACGGCCATCACCGTATCGCGATGCGGCCGAATGCGGCAGTGCTCGTCGCGGTTGCCCATCTCGTCGCAGTAGCCGAGCGGCACGCACTTGGGGGCCAGGAATGAGCCGAAGAAGGGCGAGACGCGGAAGATCTCGTGGCGGATCTGCTTGAACATCTGCCGGATCTCCCACTGCGCCATGGTGCACAGTCGCAGTCCCGACATATGGATCAGCTGACGCAGGTTCACGGTCATGATCAGGTTGGTCTGCATGGCGTTGGGGAAGATGAAGCGCGCGTCCTCGGCCGGCACCTCGGCCTGCAGGAGCTGGCCGTACAGGTCGAGGTTCTCCTCCATGGCCGCCTGGAAGCGGCCGGCGAGATCGTCAGGCAGGTCGCCCTTGGTGATGCTGTCCGGCACCGTGTAGTTGTCGCGCTGCTTGAACGACACGTAGCGCTGCGACTGCTGATCGAACGCTGTCCCGGCCCGATGCCGCACAAGCTGATGGCTCAGCGTGCGGGTCGCGCCTGAAATGGCGAACGTGAAGTTGACATGCTCGATGGTCGACCCGTGACCCGACTCCATGACCTTGCGCACCAGGCTCTGCTGCTTCTCGTCGGCGACCTGGCGGCTGACCGCCTTGTCCCAGATCTGATCGGGCAGCTGCTCGCTGTAGCAGGTGCGGCACGCGGTGTAGATGATAGGGAGGTAGTACTCCTCCACGATCTCGGCCGTGGGGAAGATCAGCTTGGCGGAGAGAGCGGCGGAGGTGGCTGGCATGGCCACTGAAGTGTACCCCGCGCGACCGATCGGTGAGGTCCCTTATCCACAACATGTAGCGGTGTGGATATCTCAGGCGCCGCTATCTTGTGCTGCCGCCTCACCTGGCCGATGCGGTTCGCGTCGCTCCTCGAGCCGCGCCAGACCATGCGCGCGGTCGAACGCGATGCGGTTTCCGCCGGCCGCGCGCGCCGACGCCAGCGCCTCCGTGGCGTTCACCAGCAGCTCCTCGTTGGAGAGGTGGCTTCCCGGTCGCACGAGCGCCACGCCGATCGAGACAGTGACGGTCAGCGCTCCGGCATCGGTCAGGATCTCTCGATGACCGATGCGCTTGCGGAGGATGTCGGCGAACACTGCCGCGCCGCGCTCGTCGGCGTGGGGCAGGATCGCCAGAAAGCCGTCGCTGCCCGGGCGGCCGATGGCGTCCGCCTCGCGGACGCGCAGACGCATGCGCAGCGCAACCTCGCGCAGCACCGCGTCACCGATGGTCACGCCGTACTCACGGTTGATCTCGCCGAGCCGGTCGATGTCGAGCAGCAGCAGCGCGACCGGATGGTCGTAGCGCCGCGCCTCGGCCGCCTCGAAGCGGAGCCGATCCAGGATGCTGCGGCGACCGGCCACCCCGGTCAGCTCGTCGATGCTTGCGACGCGCCCGAGTTCGTTGCGCTGGAGCTGGATGGTGCGCCGCGCCTGGATCAGCTCGTCGATGGTGGCATGCAGCTCGCGGGTCAGTCGTTCGAATGCGTCGCGCTCGTCCGGATCCGCCGCGGCGTCCACGGGCTGCACCTCGTCGGCATTGGGCACGACGATTCGCGGTTCATCGGTCAGCAGCCGGAGATGCGTCACGGCGAAGATGATGGTTCCAATCGACAGGGCCGCGAGCGCTACCAGCACATCGGTCGAGCCGATGCGCGCCAGTCCCAGGACCAGCGCACCGACCGCGAGCATCGCTGGCGCCAGCGCGTGGCGCGCGCGTGTGCCGACCAGCACGGCGCACAGCGCGAGCAAGGTCGCGCTGATGATCCACAGACCGGTCTCCGCCGGGTGCACGAGTGTGATGCCGGCGCTCAGCGTGACGAGGCCGAGGGCCAGGTCGGTCGCGATGAAGATGCCGAGCAGGCTGATCGCCTGGGCACGGTGTCCTGCGACGCGTGCTCCTCGCGCGCCGAGAATCGCACCGCTCAATAACAGCGCGGCGGCCAGCGTGGCGCCGATGGCGCTTGCCGCGCTCGGCAGGAACGCGGCGGAGTCTGGTCCGCGGAGCGCCTCGATGGCATACGTTCCGCCGAGGACGCCCATGCCCGCGGCATTCAGGTAGGCGGCCGCCGAGCCGCTGCGCAGGCCTTCGACCAGGGCGAGCAGCATGCTTGACGCGGCGGCCACGGCCACGACCGCGGCGACAAGGGGCGCGACCCATGCCATGAGCGGCGTCGCGTCGAGTGCGGGTGGCGGCACCGAGTGCAGTACGCCGAGTGCAAGCAGCGGTGCCGCGAGCAGGACCAGGCGCCCGGCGACCTGCGCCGGAGTCCAATGGATCGGATGTCTCGTGGTGCTCATGGGCGCCGCGAGTCTCTCGCGCGGCACGCGCGCGCGGCAATAGTACGAAGGCGGCCGCCGGCGGCCCGCGCCTCTATACTCGCCCTCGTGACCCAACCGTCCCGCGTGGCCGTGCCCCGACGTCGGGCCGTCATGAGCCGCCGCCGCTTCCTGGAGCTGACTGACGAGCTGATCGCCACGGGTGAGCGGCTGGTCGAGCAGCCCGACTGGAATGCATTTCGCATGTGGCTGCTCAACTCGGACGAGCTGCTCGAGCGGGTGTGGGGCCGGATGGACCGCTATCACCTGGCCTGGCTGAACGTTGGGCGTGACAGCCAGCCACCCGGCACGGCCCTCGACGAACAGGGAACGCGCCGCTTCGTGGCGGAGGTCTCCGGCGCAAAGCTCGCCGTTCTGCGTACGATGCGGACGACGGTGCAGCGCAATGGCTGGACGCTGCTCTCCGAGGACGAGGACGAGGACGCTACGACATCCGAGGAGGAACGGTGAACGGCGGAAACCAAACCGGCGGCCTGGCGGCCGTCTTCGCTCATCCGGACGACGAAAGCTTTGGTTGTGCCGGGGCGCTGGCGCTCGCCCATGACGCCGGCCGCGTGACGCGGCTGCTGCTCGTCACGCGTGGCGAGGCGGGGAACGCGGAGGGCACTTCCAACGAGGAGCTCGGTGCCATCCGCGAGGACGAGATGCGCTGCGCGGCCGGCAAGATCGGACTGGACGAAGTGACCGTTCTCGAGGGTTACGCGGACGGTGGCGTGGCGGACGCGTCCTTCGACCAGCTTGTCAACGAGGTCGCAACCTGGCTGGCGGATCGTCGTCCTGACGCAGTCATCACCTTCGGCCCGCATGGCATCACCGGCCACGCCGACCACGTCGTGACGGGCAGCGCCACGCGCTGGGCGGTCGAGCGGCTCTCGGAGCGCGGGCTGGCACCGCGCGCGGTGTATGTCGTGTCCCCGATCTTCGCGCCGGGCGCCGAGCGCTTCGACCTGTCGGCGGAGGAGCAGGGAGCGACGCATCGGATTGACATCACCCCCGTCGCCGGTCGAAAGCTGGCCGCGCTGGAGTGCCATGCCAGCCAGGCCGACGCAGCTGAGCAGCTGAGCGAGCTGCGCAACGCCCTCGACCAGCGTGGCGTGATCTTCGAGGGTTATACCCGCGTTCGGCCGACCGTTCCAGCGCCTCATCCGAAGTTCGATACGCGCCTGGTCTAGACTGTGGGCATGACCATCGACTCCAACCTCGCAAAGGTCGACGAGGTGATGACCGCGCTCTACGACATCTTCGATCCGGAGATTGGGATGAGCATCGTTGACCTGGACCTGATCAGGAACGTCGAGATCGGATCCGGCGAGACGCCGACCGAGATCAAGATGGTGCTCACCACGCCGTTCTGCCCATGGGCTGGCGAGCTGATCCAGAACGTGAAGACCAAAGCTGAGGAAGTCGTCGGCCCACCGGTCAAGGTCACGCTCCTCGCGGACCGCTGGGAGCCACCGCCCGGCCTCTTCTAGGCTGGCGACTCGGTTTCGACCACCGTTCGGTTGAGGCCGCCCGCGCGCTCACGCTGGCCTTCGACGCCGCTCGGCCCCTCAGCGCCTACCATTGACCGATGCGGATCTACACGCGCAAGGGCGACACGGGCACGACCGGCCTGCTCTTCGGCGGCGATCGCGTGAGCAAGGCCGATCTTCGGACCGATGCCTACGGCACGACCGACGAAGCCGTCTCGGCGCTCGGTCTCGCGCGTGCGGCGCTGCCGCGCGGTGATCTCGCCGACCTCGTGCTGCGCCTGCAGCGCGAGTTGTTCGTCGTCGGCGCCGAGCTTGCCACGCACGTCGATCGCCGTGGACGTCTGAGCGATGGGGTTTCACGCGTCACCGCGCCAATGGTCAGCGCGCTGGAGCACGAGATCGACGCGCTCGAGGCGGACCACCCGATGCCGGCCGAGTTCGTGATTCCCGGCGAGTCGATGCCAGGTGCCGCTTTGGATCTCGCGCGCACCGCGATCCGCCGCGCCGAGCGTCGTTGCGTGGCGCTGGCCGGCGAAGACGGCCTACCCGATTCGGAGGTTGTGCGCTACCTCAATCGCCTCGCCGACCTGCTGTTCGTGATGGCTCGCGCCGCCGACGGGGGATATCGGCCCGTTCGCCAGAAGGGATAGCCGGACCGCGCATCCGCCCTGCTACGATCAGCGGCGTGACCGATCAGACTGCCGACCTGCCACGCGGCCGCGCCGCGCCGCTGGACCAGCGCGAGGCGGACCGGCTCTTCCGAGAGGGCGTGTCCCTGTTCAACGGGGCTCGCTACTGGCACGCGCACGAGGCCTGGGAGACGCTCTGGCGCGCTGCTCCGGACGAGGAACGCGACTTTTACCAGGGCCTGATCCAGATCGCCGCCGGGCTGCTCCATCTGCAGCAGCGCAACGCGCGCGGTGCGCGCAACAAGCTCGAGGAAGGGCTGACGAAGCTGCGGCCGTACCTGCCCAAACACCGCGGCATTGTGGTCAACGAGCTGATGGGCGCCTGTGAGCGCATGCTTGGCGAGCTGCGGGCGGGCTTTCTGCCGTACCTGATTCCTCCCGTGATCAAGACCGCAGACGATGAGCCTGACTGGAGCAGATGACCGACACGGCTGACAGCCAGTTTCGCGTCGAGCACGACTCGATGGGCGAGGTGCGCGTCCCGGTCGACGCCCGCTGGGGAGCGCAGACGCAGCGCGCCATCGATAATTTTCCAGTCTCCGGCCAGCGGCTCGGCCGGCGCCAGATCCGCGCGCTTGCCCTGATCAAGGCGGCCGCTGCGGAGGTCAACGCTGAGCTGGGGATCATCGGTCCCGACCTGGCGCGCTCGGTTTTCGATGCTGCTCGCGAGGTCGCCGAGGGTCGATGGGACGAGCAATTTCCGCTCGACATCTTCCAGACCGGCTCGGGCACCAGCTCGAACATGAACATGAACGAGGTGCTGGCCTCGCTGAGCGGCGCGGTCATCGGGAGCTCGGTCCACCCGAACGATCACGTCAATGCCAGCCAATCGAGCAACGACGTGTTCCCGAGCTCGATCCACATCGCCGCCACCGATGGCGTGCTCAACGACCTCGTGCCTGCCCTCGAGCGCCTGGCGGGCAGTGTCGAGCGCAAGGCGGAGGAGTTCGCGCAGGTCGTCAAGTCGGGACGCACGCACCTGATGGACGCCACGCCCGTGACGCTCGGCCAGGAGTTTGGCGGCTACGCGGCGCAGGTGCGCAACGGCGTCGAGCGGCTGCACAGCACACTGCCCCGCGTCGCGGAGCTGCCGTTGGGCGGGACCGCGGTCGGAACCGGCATCAACATGCCGGAGGGCTTCGCGGCGCAGGTCATCGACAAGCTGCGTGCTGAGACGGGGCTGCCCCTCACCGAAGCGCGCAACCACTTCGAGGCGCAGGGCTCGCAGGACTCTCTCGTCGAGCTCTCCGGACAGATGCGCACCATCGCGGTGAGCCTGGTCAAGATCGCCAACGACATCCGCTGGATGAATTCCGGACCGCGGGCCGGCCTGTCGGAGATTGCCGTGCCGGACCTGCAGCCGGGCAGCAGCATCATGCCGGGCAAGGTGAACCCGGTGATCGCCGAGGCGCTGGCCATGGTCTGCGCGCAGGTCATCGGCAACGACGCAGCGATCGCCTTCGGCGGTGCATCGGGCAATTTCGAGCTGAACGTGATGCTGCCCATGATCGGCCACAACGTGTTGCAGTCGATCGATCTGCTGAGCAGCGCCAGCCGGCTCTTCGCGGACCGATGCGTCGACGGCATCGTCGCGAACGAAGACCGCTGCCGCGACTATGCCGAGGGCAGCCCGAGCGTCGTGACGCCGCTGAATCGGTATATCGGCTACGAGGAGGCGGCCAAGGTCGCCAAGCAGGCGCTCGCCGAGCGGAAGACGATTCGCCAGGTGGTGCTCGAGCGCGGTTACGTCGAACGCGGCAAGATCACCGAGGCGCAGCTCGACCAGGCGCTCGATGTGCTGGCGATGACCCAACCGCAACGCGAAACGCCGGACCATCGCTGATCCGGCGCCTCTCGATACGTCGCGGTGGGAGTGCCACTACTTCAGCCCCATAGGTACGAAACAGATACGCCCACAACGACGGTTTTCAGTTGTGCCTGCATGGTGACTTCGCGCAGGTCGTACGACTAGGGGCGAATGTCCCGGTTGAGGCGGGAATCTTCGCCTTCGGCCGGCGCGGGTACAATCAGCGCGGCCCTTTTGAACGCCTTCGTTTGACCGATGCGCGCGCCTGGGCGCGCCCTGCTGAGGAGATTTTCGAGCCTGTGTCCGATACGTACCAGAACCTGATCGGCGGCGAGTGGGTCGACGCCCGCTCGGGCGCCACCTTCACCAGCGTGAGCCCGGCCAATCACGAGGAGGTCATCGGCGAGTTCCCGTCCTCCGGCCCCGCGGACGTGGATGCCGCGGTAGAGGCGGCGAAGCGTGCCTTTCCCGCCTGGTCGTTGATGCCGGCGCCGAAGCGCGGCGAGATCCTGTTCCGAGTCGCCCGCCTGCTCGCCGAGCACAAGGAAGAGCTGTCGCGACTGATGACCCGCGAAATGGGCAAGGTGCTCACCGAGGCGCGCGGCGACGTGCAGGAGGCGATCGACGTCGCGTACTACATGGCGGGCGAGGGGCGACGGCTGTTCGGCCAGACCGTGCCGTCGGAGATGCCCGACAAGTTCGCCATGGCCGTTCGCCGGCCGATCGGCGTGGTGGGCCTCATCACGCCCTGGAACTTCCCGGTCGCGATTCCCGGCTGGAAGCTGTTCCCCGCGTTGATCTGCGGCAACACCGCGGTCATTAAGCCCGCCTCGGATACGCCGGCGTGTTTGGTCCGCTTCGTTCAGCTGCTGATGGAGGGCGGCATCCCCGACGGCGTGGTCAACGTCGTCACCGGCTCGGGCGCAGAGGTCGGCAACGCGCTGGTCGACCATCCTGACGTGCGCGTCATCAGCTTCACCGGCCACACCGAAACCGGGATCGAGATCTCGACGCGGGCTGCCAAGACGCTGAAGCGCGTCTCACTCGAGCTCGGCGGTAAGAACCCGATCGTCGTCTGGGACGATGCCGACCTCGATCTTGCCCTCGACAGCGTCATCTGGTCGGCGTTCGGAACGTCGGGACAGCGATGCACCGCCGCTTCGCGGCTGATCGTGCATCGCTCGATCCACGACGACTTCGTGTCGCGGTTGCGTGAGCGGGTCGGGAAGCTGGTGCTTGGCGACGGGCTGCTCGACACGACCGACGTGGGTCCGGTCATCAACGAGACGGCGGTGGAGAAGATCGCCGCGTACGCGGCGATCGGTCGCAACGAGGCGGAGCTGGTCATCGGCGGCGAGCCGGCGCGTGAGGGCGACCTGGCCAAGGGGTCCTTCTTTCAGCCCACCGTCTTCGCCAACGCCAAGTTCGATGCTCGCATCGCGCAGGAGGAGATCTTCGGACCGGTCGCCACGGTCGTGCCGGTGGACTCCTGGGACGAGACGGTGCGTGTTGTGAACAGCGTCAAGTACGGCCTCTCGTCGTCCCTGTTCACGCGCGACATCAACCTTGCCTTCCGCTCCATCCGCGACTTCGACACCGGGCTCGGCTACGTCAATCACGGCACCATCGGCGCCGAGGCGCATCTGCCGTTCGGTGGGACGAAGGCGACCGGCAACGGCCATCGCGAGGTTGGCCAGGCCGCGCTCGACTTCTTCAGCGAATGGAAGAGCGTGTACATCGACTACTCCGGCAAGCTGCAGCGCGCGCAGATCGACACAACGTTCGTGGACGAGACGTAGTCGGCCTCATGCGACTTCCATACTTCCCGTTGCACGTCGTGCTCTTCCCGTACCTGCCGCTGCCGCTGCACATCTTCGAGGAGCGGTACCGCGCCATGGCACGTGACCTCGTCGCTGATGACAGCCCCTACGCCGGCAGGTTCGTGGTGAGCATGATCACTGGCGGCCAGGAGGCCGGCGACCGAAACGCCGAGACGCGGCAGATCGGCACCGTGTGCGAAGTGCGCAGCGCCGAGCAGTTGCCCGACGGTCGCTGGGTGCTGCTGTGCGCCGGTTTGGTCCGCGCGAGGCTGCGAGCCGTCGACCGCAGCGGCACCTATGCGACCGTCGAGGTGGATCCTCTCACCGAGAACGCAGGCGAGGTGGGCGGCAGCCTGCTTTGGCAGGTTCAGGCCGCGCTGGACGAGTACATGGCGACCGTGAAACGTTTCGTGACCAGCACGGCGTCCGTAGGCCACGACTCTCAGGAGATCAGCAAGGTGGCCTCCACGCTCGACGAAGTTCTCAAACCGATTCGCCTGCCGGACGACCCACTGGCTGCCAGCTACGCGGTCGGGGGCGTGCTGCAGATCGAGCTGACGCGCAAGCAAACGCTCCTCGAGCTGCCGGACGCGGCGACCCGACTGCGCAGCGAGCTGGACCTCCTGCGGCGCGAGTCACGCCTCCTGGCCGATGGCGCCATGCCGCCGGTCAGCACCTCCGACCTTCGCTACAACCCGAATTAGATTCGTGCCGTCATTCCGCGGACGCATCGCCGACGCTTCATTTGCCGCGCTTCTGCTGCTGAGCGCCTGCTCGTCAAACAATCCCGCGTCGCCGACGGCGACGCCATCGGTCTCGGACGCGCCGACGGCGACAGCGTCAGCGACCGACACCGCGAGCCCTTCGCCAACGCCATCGGTCAGCGCCGGTGAGTCCAGCGGCAGCGTTGACCCAACCGCCGCTCCACCGACTGGCGCCAGGTATACCGTGCAGCCGGGGGACAACCTGTACCGCGTCGCGCTGCGCTTCGGGACGACGACAGAGCAGCTCCAGGCGTGGAACCTCGACCGTTATCCGGCGCTCGCCGATGCCGGACAACTGCAGTCAGGCTGGGTGCTGATCGTCTCGGTCGATCCGAGTGCAACCCCACGACCGACGCCGGTCGCCACGAACCCGCCGTCGACGCCGCGACCGACGACTGATCCACCGTCGGTTGCCTCTGGCTGTCGCGCCGGTAACCGCGTGACGGCCGGCCAGCCGCAGACTTTCAGCCGGATCCCGGGCGCCGGCAAGGCCATCGCCATCACCCTCGACATGGGCGGCCGGCTGGATCCGGGCGTCGACATCTTGAACTTCCTGATCGCCAACAAGGTGTGCACGACGCTCTTCCCGACCGGGGCCATGGCGCAGACGGCCGAAGGCAAGAAGATCATGGCCATCGTGCGGGCGCATCCGGAGCTGTTCGAGGTGGGCAACCACACCATGCATCACTGCGATCTGGTGCGCGGCGGCCTCGGCTCGCCGACGACCGCGCCGTGCGCCGGCGGAGCGCCATCGGCCGACTTCATTCGCAGCGAGCTGACCAGCGCGGCGGCGATCATCAAGGACCTCACCGGTCAGGAGCCGCGCCCCTACTGGCGGCCGCCATACGGCTCGGTCAGCGCCGGGCTGCTGAATGCCGCCGCATCGGTCGGCTACACCAAGACGCTGATGTGGGACATCGACACCATCGACTGGAAGCCAATCAGCCAGGGCGGCCCGACCGGTGCACAGATCGCCAGCAAGGTGATCAATGCGGCCCAGGACGGCTCAATCGTGCTCGACCACCTGGGTGGCTACGAGACGCTCACGGCGCTCCAGATCATGGTGCCAGGCCTGCGCCAGCGCGGCTTCTCGCTGACTACGATTTCGGACCTTCTGAGCTAGACCGATGGGGGCCGGCCGGCTCGGCGACTGAACCAATGCAACCGTCGCCTAGCTCGGAAGGGCGGCGGCAAAGATCTCCAGCGCCTTGTCGACCGCCGCCTCGTCCACGATCAGCGGCGGGCTGAAGCGCAGCGTCGACTCGCCGGCCTCGAGAATCAGCAGGCCGCGCTCGAAGCATGCGTTCTGCACCGCGCCGGCGGTGTCGTGCGAGTCGAACTCGACGCCGATCATCAGCCCCTTGCCGCGGATGTCGCGCACGGTTCCGGCATCGGCGCAGACGCGCTCGAGGCCTGAGCGGAGGCGGTCACCCATGCCGGCCGCGTTGGCCATCAATGAGTCCTCGATGAGGTCCATGGTCGCAAGGCCGGCCGCGGCGCACACCGGATTGCCGCCGAATGTGCTGCCATGGGCTCCGGGCGGCCAGGTCCAGACCGACTCACGCGCAATGAACGCCCCAATCGGCATGCCCGAGGCGATCCCCTTGGCCGTGGCGATGATGTCCGGCTTGACGCCCGCGTGCTCGATCGCCCACCATTTGCCGGTGCGGCCCATGCCGGACTGGATCTCGTCTGCGATAAGCAGGATGCCGTGCTCGTCGCAGATGTCGCGCAGTCCCTTCAGAAATGCCGTGGGTGCCGGGAAGTAGCCGCCCTCGCCCTGGATTGGCTCGACCACGATGGCAGCGACGTCCGATGGTGCCATGAGCCGACCGAAGATGGTGCTGCGCAGCGTTTCCAGCTCAGCGGCGCCATCGCCACCGCTCTGCTCGCGCCAGGCGCGAACGCGGGGATACGGGGAATGGTGGACCATCGGCAGCAGCGGACCGAAGCCGGCGCGCTGTTTGACCTTCGAGTTGGTGAGCGACAGGGCGCCCATGGTGCGGCCGTGGAACCCGCCCTCGAAGGCGATCAGGCCGGAGCGTCCGGTGTGGTATCGGGCGAGCTTGATGGCGCCCTCGATCGCCTCGGTTCCGGAGTTGGTGACGAAGACGCGCGCCTTCTCCTCGAACGGCGCGACCGATGCAACGCGCTCCATGAACTCGACATAGCGCGGCTCGTAGAAGTCGGTCGCGGCGATATGGATCAGCCGGTCGGCCTGCTCCTTGATGGCGGCAACGACCTTTGGATGGCTGTGGCCGGTGCTCGCCACGGCGATGCCCGCAGCGAAGTCGATGAAGCGATTGCCGTCGACGTCGGTGACGACATAGCCCGAGCCGCTCTCGGCGACCAACGGATAGGCGCGGGTCAGCGACGGGCTGGCGACGGCCGCGTCGCGGGCGATGAGCTCGCGCGACTTCGGACCGGGGAGCTCGGTGACGATATGCGGCGCGTCCAGATTCTGGGCAGCCGCAGGCGAGGTTGTGGCCTCAATGGTGGTCATGGGTAGCACTCGTAGGACGAGCGGCGCGTCCTGCCCGCGCCCCTGGCTAAGTTGCCAGATGATACCAGCCTATCTGGCGGATTCACCGATGAGGCCCGGTCCGCGGTAGATCAGGCCGGTCCACAGCTCGACAAGGTCGGCGCCGGCCCTCATGGCAGCGCGCGCATCCTCCGCGCCGAAGACACCGCCCGAGCCGATGAGCACCAGTCGATCTCCCGCGAGCTCTCGCGCACGGGCGACGGCCGCCAGCATGCCGGTGAACAATGGTCGTCCCGAGAGGCCGCCGACTTCACCGTCGTGCTGCACGGTCGTGTTGGACAGGATCAAGCCGGCAGCGGCAGAATCGCCGAGCGCGGTGACCAGGGCGTCGAATTCGACCGGCTGGAGATCCGGTGCAAGCTTGACGACGAGCGGACGCTGCGGCTGCTCGGCGGCGAGCGCATCGAGCAGCGCGAGCAGGCGCGACGGCTCCTGCAGGCCGCGCAGTCCCGGTGTATTCGGTGAGCTGACGTTGATCGCCACGTAGTCGGCCACCGGCGCAACGGCGCGGTAGGCCGCGACGTAGTCCGCGACCTGGTCGGTAGCCTCCTTGTTGCGGCCGATGTTGACGCCCACCACGAAACCATCGGGCAGCTTCGGCCGGACGCGACCCAGGTGGGTGGCGAGGGCATCGGCTCCGGCATTGTTGAAGCCCATGCGGTTGATCAGCGCCGATGCATCGGTCAGGCGGAAGAGACGGGGGCGAGGATTGCCAGCCTGGGGCAGCGGCGTGACGGTGCCGACCTCGGCGAAGCCCAGCCCCAGCGCGGCCCAGCCACGAAGCGCGACGCCGTCCTTGTCGAATCCGGCGGCCAAACCGATCCGATTGCGGAAGGGAATGCCCATGAGTTCGACAGGCGAGACGTCGCGTGGAACGCCGGAGGCGAAGCCGAGGAGCCGGCGTCCCATTGAGACAGAGCCGGCCAGGCGCAACGCGTCAAGCGCCAGGTGATGGATGCGCTCGGCATCGAGCGCAAAGAGGAGCGGGCGAACGGCGCGGTATGCCCCGATGCGCCAGCTCATCGGCCGGAGGTCAGTCGTCGTGGCCGCGCGGGAACGCCATCTCCAGTGGCCGGACCGGGGGGAGCGACTCGGCGTCGGCATCGGCCTTGGGTAATTCTGGCGACATGAACTCGTGCCAGACCTCGGTGCCCGCCGCGGGGACGTCGTCGAGCTCCTTGATGGCGACGATGCCCTCGAAGCGGATGGTGCCGGCCTCGCCCTCGTCGGTCTCGAACTCGTCCTCGTACTCGGCGGCCAGCTCGAAGCCCCGACCGAGCGCCGTCTCCTCGTCGTCGCCATCGATCAGCACCACCCGATCCTCGATCAGGTACGGCCGCTTCTGCGACGCGATCAGGTAGGCGTAGCGCAGCTCGACGCTGAACCAGCCCGACGAGTCGACGATTGTCTCGAGCGCGTCGTCGGCGTCGTCGGCGTCGTCGTTCGGAACCTGGCCGTTGTTGTTCACTCGGTCGGCGGCTCCTGGCCGATGATCGTCTGTGACTGCTCGCGCATGAACTGCTGCACGTAGTACGGCCCGAGGCCACTCTTGCCCGACGAGCCCGAGCCCTTCCAGCCGCCGAAGCTCTGGATCCCGGGCCATGCGCCGGTGGTCGCTCCGGCCCGTCGGTTGACGTATACCACGCCCGCCTGGATGGTGTCCAGGAAGCGCTGGATCTCGCCGCGGTCCTCGCTGAAGATGCCGGCGGTGAGCCCGTAATCGGTCTGGTTCGAGAGGGTCAGCGCCTCGTCGAGCGAGTCGACCGCGCCGACCACCAGCAGCGGCACGAACAGCTCGTCGCGAAAGAGGCGATGCGTGGTTGGCAGGCCGGTGACGACGGTCGGAGCGGGGTAGTAGCCGCGTCCAGTCTCCTCATCGCGCAGTACGTCGCCGCCGACGGCGATGGTGCCGCCATCTCCCCTTGTTTCCTCGACCGCCTGGGTGAACTTGCCGAGCGCGCCCTCGTTGATGACCGGGCCCATCCAGTTTTCGCGCTTCGTCGGGTCTCCGACGGCGATGGTCCTGGTGCGGGCCACGAGCTTGTCGACGAATTCGCCGATGACGGTCCGGTCGACATAGACGCGCGAGTTGGCGCTGCATTTCTGGCCGTCGAAGCCGAAGGCCGAGCGCATGACGCCCTCGGCTGCCTCGTCGAGGTTGGCGTTGGCGGTCACGATCGCAGGGTTCTTGCCGCCCATCTCGGTGATGATCGGTCGCGGGAAGTCCCTGGTGAAGCTCTTGTACAGCTTCATGCCGACCTTGTACGAGCCGGTGAAGACCATGCCGCCGATGCCGGGGTTCTCCTCGAGCTCGGCACCGACCGTCTCGCCCGGCCCGGTCACGAAGTTGAAAACGCCGTCGGGTATGCCGGCATCGCGCAGCGCCTCACCGAACTTGTAGCCGAGTAGCGGCGCATCGGAGCTGGGCTTGAGGACCACTGTGTTGCCCGCGATCAGCGCGCCGGCGCACGGTCCGCCGGAGAGCGCCATCGGGAAGTTGAACGGGCTGATCACCGCCCATACGCCGTGCGGCTTCAGGACGCTGCGCGTGTGCTCCGCGTCCGAAAGCGAGCCCATCGGCTTGACGAAGCCATTGTTGTGCTCCATCTCGTCGCTGTAGTAGCGCAGCAGGTCGGCGGCTTCCTCGACATCACCGAGCGACTCGAGCCGATTCTTGCCCACCTCGAAGGTCATCAGCGCGGCGTACTCGAACTGCCGCTCGCTGATCAGGTCGGCCGCGCGGCGCATGATCTCGATGCGCTTCTTCCAGCCGAGGTCGCGCCACGCCGGGAACGCCTGCTGTGCCGCGGCAACGGCCTCCTTGACGTCGTGGCGCGTGCCGACCGGGAAGCGGCTGACCACGATCTCGGTGTCGATCGGTGAGCGGTCCTCAAACTCCTGCTCGCCGCGGCGCTCCTCGCCGCCAATGAGCATCGGGTAGGAGCGGCCAAGCTCTCCGCGCACCGTGTCGACCGCGGCGTCGAAGGCCGACTGCAGCTCCTCGTTGTCGGACGACAGGGTGGAGTAGGTGATCTTCATGCGCGGCGTGCTGGTGGCCATGCGGGTGCCTCCTCGAGGAATGGGCGCGGAACGGAGCCGCGTGCGGGAATTGGCTGCGTTGATTATCGCCCCGGTTCGCTCGCGGGCATGCCGAAGACCAGGCTCCGGGGGGAGAAGAGCCTGGTCTTCGGCATGCAGATCATACGGTGCTCTATCAGACCATGCAAGAGGTTGTTGTCATTCCGCAACGCGGTGATACAGGCCGAGCTTGAGGTCGAGCATTGGGCGGTGGGCGCCCATCAGGTAGGCACGGCCGCGATCGCCGTACAGCCGCGGGAGCAGCTCGTGCGCCAATGCGGCATCGCGCAAGTCGAGCTTGGCGTGCACCACCTTGATCTTGAACCCGTTGCGCAGCCACCAACCGGTGCGCCGCTGGGTTGCTTCGAGCGCGTGCGCCACGACCTCCGGCTCGAGCAGGGCGGCGACGTCGTCCCGACCGTAGTAGCCGATGACGATCAGCCGGCCGTTCGGACGCAACACGCGCAGCGCCTCGGCGATCATCGGTTGAGAGCGGTCGTCGGGCTCGATCTGGCTGGTGAGCACGATGTCCACGGCACCATCATGCAGCGGCAACCGGTTCGCCTCGCCCTCGATGATGCGGATGTTCGGTTGGTGGGCATCGCTGGCCCGTTCGCGGGCGGCCGCCAGCAACGCCGGGTCCGACTCGATGCCGTAGGTGCGAGCGGTGCGGCGTGCCAGGAGCATGGGATAGTGCCCGATGCCGGTGCCCACGTCGGCAATGCGCTTGCCCGAGATCGGCGTGATCCGCTCGAGCGCGGCGAGGACCTTGCGCTCGGGATCGATCACCTCGCCCAGAAGACGATGCAGCTCGGGATCGGTATCGGTCCATGGTGGCAGGATGGCGTGCATCACGGCACCTCGACGCGTGTCTCGGCGGAATCGCCATCGGCATTGCTGAGCAGCGCGTCGCCGCCGGCCGGTGCCGCTCCGGTGTGCGGGACGCCGGCCAGGAACTGCAGGTCGAACGCCACGGGGCCGGGCGCCCGGCGCGTGACCAGGATGGGGATGGAGAGTTCGGCGCCGGGGAGCAGCGGGCCCCAGCCGAGCGACGTCGTGCCGGCCGGTTCGTGGAGCTCGCCCGGTCCGTCGACCCAGCGCGTCCACGCGAAATGCAGCGGCGGACCGCCTTCGGCGACCCGATCTTTCGTCGGCCGGAAGGGCGCCATGAAGAGCGTGTCGCGCAGCTTGGTGGGCCAGCGCAGGACGATCTCGTCGATCCGCTGCTTGGTGAGGTTCTTCACCCTGATCTCCAGCTGGCCGTCGCCGTCGGCGGAGACCTTGGGCGTGATGCTGAACTGGATCTTGCGGTCGTCGCGTCGCTCGGGCAACGCCAGCGACAGTGCCGGCTCGGGCGTGGTGGTCGGCGATGGACTCTGGCTGGGCGTCGGACTGGCGGTGGCTGACGAGGGCACGAACGATGGCGACGCTGACCCCGGGACCGTGCTCGGCGACGGCTGCGACACGCATCCGGCGAGCAGGATCGCGCCGGCAAGCGTCGCGAACCACCCGCGCCGTCTATTCATGATTGGGCGACAGCTCGGCGAGGCGGTTACGGATGGCGAACGCGGCCGCCTGGGCGCGGCTGGCGAGCCCGAGCTTCGACAGGATATTCGAGACGTAGTTGCGCACCGTCTTCTCGGCCAGTTCCATTGACTGGGCGATCTCGCGATTCGAGCGTCCTTCGGCGAGGCGGACCAGGACGCGGCGCTCCTGGTCGGTAAGCTCACCGAACGCGCCGCCCTCCTCGAGGTGGCTGGCCGAGCGCAATCGCTCGAGGACCTTTCTCGTGACCGATGGATCGAGCAGCGAGCCGCCGTCGGCCACGGCGCGGATGGCCCGCACGAGCTCGTCCGACCCGATGCGCTTGAGCACGTAGCCGCTGGCGCCGGCGGCGATGGCGTCGAACAACGCCTCGGAATCCGCGTAGCTGGTGAGCATCACCACCGCGGTCTCGGGCAGCTCGGTGGTAATGGCACGGCAGGCATCGGTACCGGATCCGTCGGGCATACGGATGTCGAGCACGGCCACGTTCGGGCGATGCTGACGCGCCAGGCGCAGTGCCTCGTCGCCGGACGAGGCCTCGGCCACGACGCGGAAGCCCGGCTGACGGTCGAGCAGCGCGGCGAGACCGATACGGACAATCTCGTGGTCGTCGGCGATCAGGATGCGAATGGGAGGCGCCGCGACGGCGCCCGGAACGGAACTGCTCATGCTCACCGTTACTCGGGGCTGGTCAGGCTCGGCGACTGGAGGACACGGGCATGGTAAGGGAGAGTGCCGTGCCCTGCCCGAAAGCGCTTCTCGTTTCCAGCTCCGCCCCCAGGATCTCCGCCCGGCGGCGCATGTTGGTCAGCCCCTGCGTCCGGCCACGCCGCGCACCGCGTGTGGCTGTCGGATCGTACCCAACGCCATCGTCACGAATGCCCAGCGTGAATCGGCGCCGCGTGCAGCGCAGCACCACCTCGACGTGCTGAGCGCGCGCGTGACGCAGCACGTTGCTGAATGCCTCCTGCGTGATGTGCCGCAGCTGCTCTGCCTGCTCGAGCGTGAGGCGCGGCCGGTAGTCGCCCTCGACGCGCAGGTCGAGCTCCACCAGCGTGTTGGCACGCAGCTCCTCGGCGACGCTCGCGACGATCTCTTCCGCGTCGAGCGTATCGAGTGACGTCGTCCGCAGGTCGAAGATGTAGGCGCGGATGTCGCCGGTGATCCGGTTCAGCTCCTCCATGACCGTGCGCATCCGTGCCCGGCCAGCCTCCGGCGCCGCAGCCTCGGCCGGCTCGTCGAGGCTGGCCGATGCCTCCTCGACGTGCAGCCCGACTGCGTAGATCGACTGGATGATGCCGTCATGCAGGTCGCGCCCGATGCGCTCGCGCTCCCATAGCAGCAGCTCATGACGGCGGGCGGCGGCGAGCGCGCGATCCGTCTCGTGCTCGAACAGCTCCAATGCCCGGACCACCGCAATGGCGATCACCAGTCCGGCCGCCGAGCGCAGGACCTCGATGGGGATGCCGAGCGTGTCCAGCACGGTCGAGCTGTTCAGAACCGATGCCGGCGGGAAGGGTGCCGGCATGCCGATCAGCCCCGCCAGCACGGCATACACGCCGAAGGCGACCGTGGCGAGGCGCAGCGCACCGCCGATCGGTGGTCGGGCCAGCGGGCCGAGCGCCGCCGCGCTGCGCCACAGCCCGATCATGACGCTCGCGACCGCCGGGAGCGCCAGCATGTAGCGGCTGAGGACGTCGCCGACCGCCAGCGGTGCCCCGACGACAGCCAGCGCACGGTCGATCTGGCCGGCGTTGAGCCACGGCTGCGCGCTCGGCACGAAGCCGGCGGCGTGGATCGAAAGCGCTACGGTTCCCAGTGCCCACAGGACCAGCGCGGCGCTCGGGACGAGCCGCAGCCATGGCTGGCCGAACGGGCCGTCGTCGCGCGGCGCCAGCCCTCCTCGGTCACGAGTGCTGAGCAGCAGCTCGGCGCCGAACTGCAGCAGCAGCGCGTAGGAGAGGCCCTTCAATGCCAGTTGCGCGACCAGCAGGGCATGGATCAGCGGCGCCGGGAGGAAGCCGGACTGGATCGGGATGAACAGGTAGCCCCACTCGACGAAGCCATGCACCATGCCGAAGGCCGCCAGCCAGGGGAGCGTCCTGGCCAGCGCCAGCTCGCTACGTTTGCGTGACTGCAGCGCGATCGCCAGCCCGGTGATGAAGAAGACCTGCCCGTAGACCGAGAGCACGATGATCCGATTCGTCTCGAACAGGTGCGCCAGCCATTCCACGCTCGCAATGGTAGGCCGCGGTACGATCAGGAGATGAACGACGCCTCTGAGCAGACCCCGATCGGCGTCCTGCTCTGGTTCGGGTGGGCCTTTGCGCTGCTCGCCGGCACCGGCCTGCTGCTGGGACGCATCGTCGCGTTCGTCGACTTCAGCGCGAAGGCACCGTTCTCGCTGTTGGGCATCTTCATGATGCTGGAGCTGGCGGCCGTGCTGTTCGGCATCACCGTGGCGTTGCAGCGGAAGCGCATCGCGCATCGGTTCGCGATCGGTATCTCGGCCCTGGCGGTCCCGATCCTGGCAGGCCTGCCGCCGGCACTGCTGCGCATGCCGTCCGCCGCCGCGCTGGGCTGGGCGATTCTGTTCGTGCCGATCGGCGTGGTGATCAGCATCGTGCTGATCGTGCTGCTGCTGCGTCCCGCGGCGCGCGCCTACTTCAGCGAGGACTGACCGGATGAAGCTGCTCGCCTTTAAGGCACCTGGCGGCACCACTCACCTTGGGCGCCTGACCGATGCGGGCATCGTCGACCTGGGGCCCGGCGACGTCGCCACCTTCCTGCGGCGCGGTCTGCCCGAGGCACACGGCGAGACGATCGATCCGGCGACCGTCGAGCTGCGGGCGCCGATCGGCCGGCCCGGCAAGATCATCTGCGTCGGTCTCAACTACCACGACCACTGCCGCGAGCAGAGCATCGCGCCACCGGCCTACCCGATGCTCTTTGCCAAGTTCGCCAATGCGATCAACCACTCGGGAGCGGCTGTGCGACGTCCGCGTGCGACCGAGCAGCTGGACCTGGAGTGCGAGCTGGCCGTGGTGATCCGACGACGGGCGAGCGGCATCGGTCCAGAGGAAGCGCTGCAGCACGTCTTCGGCTACACGATCCTCAACGACATCACCATGCGCGACCTCCAGCGCGAGGATCGACAGTGGCTGCGCGCCAAGGGCAGCGATGGGTTTGCGCCCATCGGTCCGGTCGTCGTGACGGCGGATGAGATGGCGGACCCGCAGTCGCTGCGCATGCGCTCGAGCGTCAACGGCGAGGTCTGGCAGGAGAGCAGCTCGGCGGAGATGATCTTCGACGTCGCAACGCTGGTCGCCTTCGCCAGCCGCAGCCTTACCCTCGAGCCGGGCGATATCGTTTCCACCGGCACACCCGCCGGCGTGGGGCATTACCAGGATCCCCCACGCTACCTGCACGACGGGGATGTGCTCCGTTGCGAGATCGAGGGCATCGGCGTACTGGAGAATGTCGTGGTGGACGAACTTCCAAGGACCGATGACCATGCCGCCGCGGCCGGCGTCGGCTGGTTGAGCGGCGTGACCGCATGAGCGTCACGGCCACCAGGACCATGCGCGCCCTGGCCAAGACGCGTCCCGAGCCTGGCGCCGAGCTGATCCAGCGACCGATTCCCATGCCCGGTCCGGGCGAGGTGCTGCTGCACATGGAGGCAGCCTCGATCTGCGGCACGGACTACCACCTCTTCAGCTGGGACCCATGGGCGCAGGAGGTGCTCACACCGCCGATTGTGCTCGGCCACGAGCTGGCCGGACGCGTCGTCGGCTCGGGCGTTGGGGTGACGCGCGTTCGCGAAGGTGACCTGGTCGGGGTCGAGAGCCACATCGTCGATTGGACCTGTGCGCAGTGCCGCGCCGGCAACATGCACCTGTGCCGCAACCTGAAGGTCATCGGCGCGCACGTCGACGGCGGCTTCGCCGAATATGTGGTGGTCCCCGAGACCAACGCCATCGAGTCGAACGGCCTCGATCCGGCGGTCGTGGCGCTCCAGGAGCCCATGGGCAACGCCGTGCACGCCGCGTTCGTCGAGCCGATCGAAGGGCGCAGCGTGGCGGTGACCGGCTGCGGCCCGATCGGCCTGCTGTCGGTTGGCGTCGCCAAGGCCGCCGGAGCGAGCCTCGTGATCGCGACAGACACCGAGCCGTACCGGCGGGAGCTGGCTGAGCGGATGGGTGCCGACCTGGTGCTCGACGCGCGCGCGGCCGACCTCGTCGAGCAGGTGCTTGGCGCCACCGGCGGCGACGGCGTCGACGTCCTGCTCGAGATGAGCGGCGCCGCGCCGGCACTGACCCAGGCGTTCAAGTTCGTGACACGCGGCGGTCGGGTCAGCCTGCTCGGCATCTTCGGCGAGCCGGTTATCGTTGACCTCTCCGATGACGTCATCCAGCGCGGCCTGCGCCTCTACGGCATCTACGGCCGCCGCATCTACGACACCTGGGAGCGCACGCAGGCGCTGCTGCGCTCGGGCGCGCTCGACGTGACGCCCATCATCACCCATCGTCTTGATCTCGCCGACTGGCAGCGCGGCTTTGACCTGATCGCTTCACGGCACGCAGGAAAGGTTGTGCTGCTGCCCTAGGCTGAATCTGGCCGCTCCATGCACGACAATGCACGCTTGTTCGCTTGAGGAGATGAACCGATGACTGCGCCGGCACGCGCTCGCAACCCGCTCGCCTTTCTGGACGCTGAGATCGAGGACCTCAAGGCGAAGGGCATCTTCCGGCGTCTGCGTGTGATCCAGAGCGAGCAGAAGAGCCGCTGCATCGTCGACGGCAAGGAGGTCATCACTCTCTCGAGCAACAACTACCTGGGCCTGAACACGCACCCCAGGCTGATGGGGGCCGCACGCCGTGCGGTCGACGAATACGGCGCGGGTTCGGGCGCGGTGCGCACCATCGCGGGGACAATGACGCTGCACGAGCAGCTCGAGGCGCGCCTGGCCGAGTTCAAGCAGGTGGAGGCAACGCTCACCTTCCCGTCGGGCTTCACCTGCAACACCGGCGTGATTCCCATCCTGGCGCCCGAGGGCGCGGTCATCGTGTCCGATGCGCTGAACCACGCGAGCATCATCGACGGGATCCGACTGGCCAAGGCCGAGCGCAAGGTCTTCCCTCACGGCGACATGGAAGCGATGCGCACCATCCTTCGCGATCTCCGCGCGGCGCCCGGTGGCGCCGATCGAACGATCCTGCTGCTGACCGATGGCGTTTTCAGCATGGACGGCGACATCGCCAGGCTGCCTGAGATCGTCGAGGCGGCTGAAGAAGCCGATGCGGTCGTCTACGTCGACGATGCCCACGGCTCGGGCGTGTTGGGCCGTAACGGTCGTGGCACGGTCGATCATTTCGGGCTCCATGGCCGTGTGCAGGTCCAGGTCGGGACGCTCTCCAAGGCGATCGGCGTGCTGGGCGGCTATGTCGCAGGGAGCCAGTCGTTGCGGACCGTGCTCGAGCACCGAGCGCGGCCGTTCCTGTTCTCGACCTCTGCACCGCCGGCGGTGGCGGCGGCCTGTATCGCCGCGATCGACGTGCTCGAGACGGAGCCTGAGCTCATCGAGCGACTGTGGGACAACGCCCGCTTCTTCAAGGACGGGCTGGCGAGGCTCGGCTTCAATATCGGGCATTCGGATACGCCAATCACGCCGGTTATTGCCGGCACGGGATCGGTCGCCATGAAGCTCTCCGACCGATTGTTCGAGGAGGGGGTGTTCGCGCAGGGGATTGGCTTCCCGACCGTCCCGGAGGATCTGTCGCGTGTACGCACCATTGTCACCGCCGGGCACACGCGTGAGGAGCTACAGACGTGCCTGTCCGCCTTCGAGAAGGTGGGTCGCGAGCTCGCATTGATCTAGCCAAGCTGGCTCTCACCGTCAGCTCGACGGTACGTTCAGTGGCCGGACACAACCCGAGGCCCCCGGATCGGATCCGGGGGCCTCGGGTTCAAGGAGCTGGCGGCCTTGCAATCGCTGGCTGTTGTCAACTGCGTCGGCGAGCGCTCCCGACGTTGAGGTAGGCGAGCCCACCGAGGGAGAGGAGCAGGATCAGGACGAACGCAAGAGTCGGGGCAGGGTTGTCACTCGCAAGCGACCCGATCGCCGTATCAGGCTGGCTCACGCCCGGCGTGCCGGTCGCGCCCTTCACTCCGCCTTCGGGCGAGTTGCTCGGTGCCGGCGTACCGGTTGCCGGGCTGACCGACTGTTCCGTGGTCGGAGTAGCCGTTGAGGTCTGACTCGCCGCCTCGCTCTGCGTCGGCGTGGGCTGTGCAGATTCCTGGGCGTTCTCGAAGTTCACGTCCGGACTGGCGCAGTCGCCGTCGTCGTCGACCTCGACCAGTTGTGAGGCGGGATCGGCACCCTGATAGTCGGTCGGTGGCTCGATCTCGGTGACCGTCCAGAAGGTGTCCTTCGGGAACCCGATGATGCAGACGAAGCCCTCATTGGTGACGGCCTGGCTGGTGCCGTCGGGAATGTGGTTCCCGTTGACGTCCCAGGTGCCGCTGCCGCTCTCGAATGTGCCGCCGATGCCCGTGATCCTGAAAACGGCCCCGTTGAGCGTGCGACCCGTGTCGGCATCGATCTTCTTGATGTTCAGCGACGCGGTATCGCCCTGGCCATGCTGGGCCGATACCGGCCGGACCACTGCGAGCAGAGAAACGAGCAGCGCAGCGAGGCTCACGACGATGAGAATCGTTCTTCCGAGATCCAATCCTCGGACCGATGTGTTCGGGGAGCGGTTCACTCCGGTCTCCTTGGTTCTAGCCCTCCAGGTGTTCCCCCAGCTCAGTGCCGGTCGGTGGAGGCGACTATGCGGGAGGATAGCGCTCAAGTACCACACTGCATAGTACCGTCGGCGGCTGCGAGGTCCATACGTTCTTCGGAGCCCGGATTGGAAGCCGTCGCGGACTCACTCCTTCGCGATGTGCGAAGGAGACCCTCGAGTCGTTCGAGGGCCTCCTTTATGGGCAGTCCGGCGCTTGCCGGAGGTTCAGCCGCGCTTGCGGGCGCTTTCGACATTCACGTACGCGAGTCCTCCCAATGAGCCCAACAGGATCACGACGAACAGCATGATCGGGTAGGGGCTGCTGCCCCCGACCGAATCGATCGAGGTGTCCGGCGTGCTGGGCGCCGGCGTCCCGGTCGCGCCCTTGACGCCGCCTTCAGGTGACTTGGTCGGCGCCGGAGTGCTCGTACCGGGCTGGACCGACTGCTCTGGAGTGGGGGTCGCCGTCGCGGTGGGCGTCGGAGTCGGCTCCTGACTCTGCTCAGGCGTGGCCTGGTTCTCGAAGGTCACGTCAGGGCTGGCGCAGTCACCGTCGTCGTCGACCTCTACCAGCTGAGATGCAGGATCGGCGAGCTCGTAGCCAGTGGGCGGCTGGATCTCAGTGACCAGCCACTTGCTGTCCTTGGGGAATCCGATGATGCAGACGAAACCCTTCTTCGTCACAGCCTGGTCGGTGCCGTCCGGCACCTTCTGACCGTCGACCGTCCAGGTTCCGCTGCCGCTCCTGAAGGTACCGCTGATGCCCTTGATCTTGAAGACCGCGCCGTTGAGCGCATTGTCGCTGTCCGCGTCGATCTTCTTGATGTTCAGCGATGCAGTGTCGTGATCGGGAGTCGGAGTCGGGGTCGGCGGAGGAGTGCACAACTCCTTGTTGGCGTTCGCCGAAGTCTTGCCGTTGACGTGATCGCTCGCCCAACGAGTGTAGAGCGTGTCACCGCCTTGGGGTGTCAGGAAGTCATGCGCGCCGGACGTGAGGAAGTCCGTCATGGTCCAGGTGCTCTGGTCGAATGACCACTCGATTCTGTAGTCGGCCTCGGTGGGCAGGGTGATGGTCCATGCGTAGTGCTCCGCATCCGGGGCGCACTTCGCGACGAGCGTGGGTGCAGACCATGCGAATGCAGCCCCCGTGAAGGCAAGCATGGCCACCATGGCCATCGCAATGCCGATTGGTAATCGCCTCATGTGATCCTCCCGCTGATG
>JBBSCG010000027.1:0-26930 GCA_038250515.1 Candidatus Limnocylindria bacterium | reverse complement strand
GTCATAGCGGAGGGCGCTCATGGCGACGGCGAAGTTCGCGCGCGCCTGCTGCTGTTGCGCGGCGACGTCGGTTGGTGCCGCCTCGTCCACCCCGACGTACTGCACCCCGTACTTCTCCATGAAGGCCTTGCGCACGGTCCAAAACTCCGGTGCGTTCATGGCGTGCGGCGAGCCGTGGCTCTTGTTGTCGTACTTGCCGTAGCCACGGCCCTTGCGGGTCCGAAACCAGGCCATCGACGGGCGCTTCTGCGGATTTGCACCACGCGCGGCCTCGAGCACGGCGCGGGTCACCGAGTCCCACTCGGATCCCTCCATCGTGCCGGTCACGCGCCAGTCATAGGCTTTGAACCAGGTCTCCGGAGTTCCGGGGACAACGTCCGAGATCGCGGGATCGTCGATCCCGTAGTCGTTCCAGTCGACCAGAAAGACGAGGTTCGAGAGACCCAGTCCCCAGGCGGTGTTGCGCGTTTCGTGGCTGGCGCCCGGCGTCAGGCCGCCCTCGCCTTCGACCACGAAGACCTTGACCTCCTCGGCACCGGCCAACTTCAACGCAACCGCCTCACCGGCGGATGGCGGCATGCCGTGGCCTGACGGCCCGGTGTTGAACTTGAGGAAGAGGGTCTTGCCCTCCATCTCCGCATGACCGGGCAGGCCGCCGCGATGGCGCAGACCGAGCAGGTCCTCCCAGGTCAGCGCCCAGCGGCCGTCATCGGGGAAGGCGAACTCGTCCCGCGGGTCACGCTCGTGGCGGGCGCGCATCACCTCGTTGAGCACCGCCAGCGTGCAGTAGACGAGCGGCACGGTGTGGCCGGCGGAAAGCACGAAACGGTCCGCGAACGGACGCCACGGGCGGCGCAGATCCCAGCGCATGGCGCCGGACAGCATCAGCGACAGGAGGATATGAACCTTCGACCGCGAGCCGCCGGGGTGGCCGCTCTGCCGGTAGTTGAGGGTCAGGTCGATCGCCTCATCGATGACGTCCTTGAGGACTTCCCATCGATCGAACGAGGCCGATGCGCGCTCGTACAGCTGGTCGACCGGATCCCCGACGACCGTCATGAAGCGGCACCGACCAGCTCGCCGGTGCGCTCCAGCTTGCCGAGCGACTCGCCGATGCGCTCCAGCGCGGCCTGCAGGTTCTCGCGCGAGTTGGCGTAGGACAGGCGCAGGTAGCCCTCGCCGAATCGGCCGAAGGAGGTGCCGGCCAGGACGCAGATACCCGCGTCGTAGAGCAGGTGGTCGGCGATTTCGACCGATGACCTGCCGAACGACGACACGTTCGGGAAGGCGTAGAAGGCGCCGTGCGGCATGACGCAGCTGACGCCCGGGATGGCGTTGAGGCCGCCGACCACGAGCGAGCGGCGGGCGATGAATTCCTCGCGCATCGCGTCGGCGGCGTCCTGCGGACCTGTCAGCGCCTCGATGGCGCCCGCCTGCGCGAAGGCGTTGGTGCACGACACGCTGTTGATGACGAGCGTGCTGAACGACGGGATGAGCCACTCCGGCACGATCCCGTAGCCCAGGCGCCAGCCGGTCATCGCATAGGTCTTGCTGAAGCCATCGAGCGTGATGGTGCGGTCCGCCATGCCGGGCAGCGTCGCGATGCTCAGCGGCTCGCCGGAGTACTGCAGCCGGCCGTAGATCTCATCGGTCAGGACGACCAGGTCGTGCTCGACGGCAAGCTTCGCAATGGCGCCAAGGTCCGCATTGGTCAGGACAGAGCCGGTCGGGTTCTGCGGCGAGTTGAGGACGATCAGGCGCGTGCAGTCGGTGACCAGCGAGGCGACCTCGTCGACGTCCATGCGGAACTCGCGCTCGGCGCGCAGCTCGGCCGCCACCGCCTTTGCCCCGACGAATTCAATCATCGACTCGTAGATCGGGAAGCCGGGGTTCGGGTAGATCGCCTCGTCGCCCTCGTCGAGCAGGGCGAGCATGGCGTAGAACATGATCGGCTTGGCACCCGGGGTGACGATCACCTGCTCCGGCGTGGCCTCGATTCCCTTGTGCAGGCGCGCCTCGTTGACGATCGCCTCCTTGAGCGGCGCAATCCCGGTCGCCGGTGTGTAGTGGGTCATCCCCTTGTTGAGCAGCGCGTCGGCCGCTGCCTCACTGATGTTGCGCGGGGTGTCGAAGTCCGGCTCGCCGATCTCCAGGTGGATGACATCGCGGCCGGACGCCTCCAGGGCTCGAGCGCGCGCCGCGGCCTCGAAGGCGGTCTCGGTGCCGATTCGGCCCATGCGGTCTGTAAGCTTCACGTGTGTATCGTCAGCCTCACTGCGGTGCGCCTAAGTGTACCGATGCAGGCCGGATGCTGGATTGGCCGGTCGGCGCCGTGGCGGTCGCCCTGGCCGCGTTGCCGCCCAGTGGCTCTATCGGCGAAAGAAGGCCTGAAGGGAGGCGACTCAACCCGATTCTGCCGGCTTCCTTGGCCGAATCGCCGCCCCGTGGCGCAGAACGCGAAGTGCGGCCTTGATTCGGAAAGGGCAGGCGGCGTCGTTGGCCGCTAGAGCCACCACGCGGTGATGTCGCCAGCGATTCAACGCGTGGGGCTGGCTCGATCCTCTTTGGTACGTTCGCTTGATGGCTGGATTCGTGTCCATTGTCATTGCACAAATAACACTTGACTGGGACGGAACGCGGGTTCTAGAGTCAACCCATGCGGATCGTCAGCGCGGTCTTCCTTGTGGCCGCGTTGTCTGGCTGCTCAGGACGGCTCGGCACCGCCCCATCAACCGCAGCCGCGACCCCGACCGGCAGCGACGGTGGGGCACCCACTGTTGCCTCCGTTTGCAAAGTCCAGCCCGGGCCAATGGCGTCGGGTGACCTTGGGGGCGCTGGCTATGGGCTCGTGAAGACCTGCTGGATCCTCGAGAACAAGAACAGAAGCGCGATGGTGATTAGGTGGGGGCCGCGCGCTCGACAGCCCATCGCACCGTGCACTTGGACACTCAGCTACGGCTTCCAGGCTGGGGAATGGACCGCCGAGGTCGGAAAGGCGGATGCCACGGGTGACATAGAAGGCCCAGTCTTGGCGCAGTTCAAGTCCGATCAGCTTGAATCCGGATCGATTGCTTATCTTCACGTGACGATCGACGAGTCTGGCATTGCGGAGATTCGACAGACCACTTCACCACCGGACCTTGCGGTGGTGTCCCTGTGCTGAAACTCGTCCAGAGCAAGGAAGGCGCCCATCGACCGCACGTGGTGCTCGGCGGCGCAATTGCGTTGGCTGTCCTGCTCAGTTCGGCAGTCGGACGTGCGGCAGCCGGTTGTGATCCTGCCCGAACGGCCGCAACTGCGACCCAAACCTGGGGATCCGAGTACAACGGTGAAACCGATTGGCGGGCTGACGGAACCCAAGTTTGAGCGTGTCGCCGCTGATGTCGACAACCAGATCCCATTTGTCGAGGCAGGCGCCAGCGAAACTCGGATTCAGATGACGGTATCTGTTGAGGGCGGTCAGCGCATCGGGAACGCTTCGGCATTCCTAGGGTTGGATTGGCGTCCCGGACAAGGCCACACGTCGTCGACTCAGCTCTGGGTGCTGGCGGTGGGGATCCTTGCCCGGGTGAGGGGCGCCGCCCTCGTTGCCGGTTCGTGGGCCGCCCTGCTCGGCCTTCTGTGGCTGTGGTGGAGCGTGATGTTCATCGCGAAGACCGGCCGGCTCGAGAACCCTGAACTGTATCTGTATCTCGTGCCGCCCGCGTTCGTGCTGGCGTACGCGATCGTGCTCATCGGCTGCATCGGAATCATCCGAACACGGGCACCCCGAGAGCGTCCTCGAGCTGAGCGCGCGTGAGCAAGATCGGCGCATTGCTGGACGCCGGGGCGCGGCTGGTATACTTTCCGAAGCGAATCAGCGATTCCATCCATCGCCTCATGGCGAGAGGGAGATCACAGCAACCATGACCATGTCCGAGACTCCGCAAGAGCAGACCGCGGTCAGTCCTCCGCCGATCTCGACGGAGCTACTGGTGACCGTCACCGAAGCGGCCGGTAAGAAGGTGATCGAGCTGCGCTCGCGTGAGGGCAAGGAGAACGCCCGCCTGCGCCTCTTCGTCAAGAGCGGCGGCTGCTCCGGCTTCAGCTACGGCCTCGCGTTCGACGACCGCCTGGCCGACGACGACCGCGTCGAGGACCACAGCGGCGTCCCGATCGTGATCGACAAGTTCAGCGCCCAGTACGTCGACGGCGCCGAGATCGACTACGTCGACTCGCTGATGGGCTCCGGCTTCGCCATCAACAACCCGAATGCGGTCAGCAGCTGCGCCTGCGGCTCCTCGTTCAATACCGATGGCTCCCCGTCCAAGGCGGGCGGCTGCTCTCACTGACGCCTTCCTTCACCGACCGATGAGCCCCGGCAGCGATGCCGGGGCTTTTTCGATGCTGTTCGTGGGGTCGGTGGCGCACGAGCTGTGGCTGAGCGTGATCGGCCGATGCTGCCGGGCCTGAGCCGTGCTTTGAGGGAGTTACGACGAATCTGACCGATATTTGCTCCTTCGCGTCCGGGTTCCGCTGCGTTTGGAACGCTCAGCGAGCGAGCAGCCGAAGGAGGAGGCTTTCGTTCGTCAAGTGAACGCTGAACGTTCCAGATGACGGAGGAAGCCAGGCCATTCCAGCCGGCCATTTCGGCCGATTTCCGCTTGCTCGTTCGTCAATTCGCTCGGCCAGCGTTCCAACAGCGAAGGCGGCGCGCCGCTGCCCCTCTGTCTGCTAACGTCAGGCAGCATGTATTGGGACCACGCGAGCCGGTGACGCACACGAGCGCCGAACATATCCGACGGACCTTCGCATCGGCCTGGAGCGAGATTGGCGCGGCGTGGGGCGTCGCTCCGTCGACCGCGGCCGTCCAGGGCTACCTGCTCGTGCACCCCGAGCCACTCACCGAGCCGGAGATCCGGCGCGCGTTGGGCCTCAGCCACAGGGCGACGAGCGTCGCGCTGAAGCAGTGCGAGGAGTGGGGCGTCCTGGAACGAGCGGAGCCGCGACGATCCGGCCAGCGCGGGCCGGCGGCGGCGGCCTACGTCGTGGTCGGCGACCACTGGGAGTGGTTCCGCCGCGTGGCCACGGCGCGAAGGGAGCGCGAGACGGCACCGGTCATTCCAGCCATCGAGCGATGCGTCGAGCTGGCGGCAGAGGCCGGCGACGGACCGGAGCTCGAGGACCTCACGCAACGGCTGCGCGGCCTGCTGCGGTTCGTGCAGCTCTTCGATCGTGGCGTCTCCGACGTGGTGCAGACGAGCCCGCGCTCGATCGAGCGGCTCTTCGAGGTGATCGGCCTGGTGGATGATGCAACGGTCGAGAGGCTGTGGAGCCTGCTCGACGCGATGCCGACCGACGAGATCGTGGATGGCGTAACCGCCCTGTCACGCCTCTCACCGAAGTCGGCGCGACGGCTATTGGGGCTGACCCGCTTCCTGCACTGAACGGCTACTCGCCTGAGCCGTCGTCGTCGAATACCGATGCGCCGGCGCTGACTGCCTGGCGTGCGACACCTCCCAGTGCCGCCGGAAGCGGACGCGGCATGGGCACGGCCGTGACGTACGACTCGACGAGCGAGCGTGTGCCGCCAATGTTCAGCTCGTCGAAGAGCAAACCGAACTTGTCGCGGAGATGCGCGGCAACCTCGGTCTCCGCCTCGGATGGAAGCGTCCACAGCTGCCGTTTGAACGGCCCGATCGCCTTCTTGCGTGTCTTGTACACGAACTGCTCGTCGGTCTCACCGGGCTTGCGCTCATCGCCGAGATTGTCGTGGCACCACTGCATCATCTCGGCGCGCAGATCGTCGGGCAGGCCGCCAGCGTCGTACAGGATGTTCTGAAAGCCCGTGGCGAGATGGATCTCGGCGGTGCCGGTCGGCGGGAAATGGTGGAACGCGTCGTCGGGCAGCGTCGAGGCGCCGTGCTGCACGCATCCCGCCAACCCGTACTCGTGGCGCGCCACGGTGGAGAGGTGACGCAGCGTATCGAAGTCGATGCTGACGGCCGCCATGCTGCCATCGGGCAGGGGCACGCCACCGTGGGACGTGCCGGTCTGGACGCTGATCTTGCTGATGCCGGTCGAGGCGGAGGCATCGGTCCCGAGGCGTTGGTGATACTCGCCGAGGTAGGCGCGCAGCTCCTCTTCGGTCGAGTTCTCTTTGCCGACCTCGCCGATCTCGCCGCCGATGCTGATGGTGACGCCGTCGGGCTGCAGCGAGCGAATGAGACGCGTGAGCGCGGCAGTGTTGTCGGCGTTGACGCGCTGCTGCTCGGCGACGGTGGGCTGCGAGAGGTCGACCAGCGTCGATGAGTCAATGTCGATGTTCAAGAAGCCGGCCGCGATCGCTTCGCGGGACAGGTCGCGGATGCCCTCCATCTCGGCGTCAGGATCCGACGCCCATTTCGTGGCGTTGAACTGGAGGTGGTCGCCCTGCAGGAAGACCGGGCCCGGCCAGCGCTCCTTCATGGCCGCTGCGAGGATCACCGCTGCATACTCGGCCGGCCGCTGGTCGGTGTACGCCATCTCGCTCTTGGCGATCTCGAAGATGAGCGTGCCCGCATCCCGCTCGAGGGCCGCGGCAAAGGCCTGGCGGGCCGTGAGGTAGGTCGAGGCCCGGACGTTGACGGCCGGCACGCTGAACTGCGTCGGGTCGAACTCCTCGCGGCCGCGGGCCATGTACAGCGCGTGAATTGACGCAGAGCCGCAGCCGAGCGATTGGCTCGCCGACCAGATCAGCCAGCGGCACGCATCGCGGAGCGAGGCATCGGCATTGAAGGCGGCGTCGAAGACCAGCTCGTCGATCAGCTCATCGCGCAGCCGTCCTTCGTCAAGGACCTCGAGGTGGTCGCCCTGGATGCGGGCGACGCCGGAGAGGCGTGCGCGAATGTCGTCGGCGGAGCTGAACGTCATGAATCGGTCTCCTTGAGCACCATGCTAGCGGAGGGCTGAAAGCAGCGTGAACGCAAGCAATGGTGCAATCAGCAGGCCGATCAGCGCGACCAGCAGATACCAGTCGCGCGCTGCGTGTTGGTCGGTCACACCCCTCGACCGAAGTCCGCCGACCCACCACAGGACAGCCGACAGACCGATGAGGTAAAGCGCCGCCGATGCCGCCACCAGCCCGATGGCGAAGGGACGCACGCGCTGGCAGTCACCGAAGTCGAGGGGCCCGCCCGGCGGGCAGACAGCACTGGCGTCGAGCCAGATCAGCAGGCCCGCGCCGATGACGACGAATGCCGACCAGGCGAGGTGCGCTGCGAGCAGGCGTGCGACAGGCGTGGGAGGGTCAGCCGGCGGAGTACGCGGCCGACCGCGACGCGGCCTCCGCTTCGCGGGCCTCGCGACTGATCACGCGCTGGTACTCGAGATACAGGTAGCCAAGCGCCGCCAGACCGATCACGAAGCCGATCGCTCCGAGGACGAGCGACTGCAGGGGGAACGGATTGGCGGCCTGTGCCGGCGAGGTGGGCACGAACGTGCCGCCGCCGAGGTTGAAGAGCAGCAGCGGGCTCAGCAGGAGCACGACGCCGACGTACTGGAGCAGGTTGAGTATCCGAATCAGGCTCCAGGCAAAGCCTCGACGTCCGCGCGCCGCCTGGGTCCACATCGCCAGGATGATCAGGATCAGGAAGTTGCCGCCGCCGATCATGGCCGCCAGCAGGAAGCCGACGTCCTCGCTGAACTTCAGGAACGGGATGTACTGCGTCGCGCCGTAGTAGACGTAGTTCGGGACGTAGGTCAGCAGGAAGTAGACGTAGATGAACAGCGGCACGCCCTTGAGCAGCGCCACCAGCCAGGTCTCGCGGCCGTAGAGCATCCAGTTCATGAAGTCGTCGGCAAAGGCGAGCGGTGCCGCGAAGACGCCGCGCTGCCGGCTGGGCCGATAGACCGTCACTTCTTCTGCTCCAGCAGGTAGGTGATCAGCGCCTGCAGCTGCGAATCGCCGAGGGTGTCCTTCGGATGCGGAGGCATGCCGGTCGGCGTCCCGCCGTTGTAGTTGTTCGCCGAATCACGAATCCACTTGTCCAGGAAGTCCTTTGGATCCTTGGCATAATCGGCCTTCATCTGGTCGAGGCCCGACGGTGGAATGGAAAGGCCCTCGGTCACGAGCTCGTTGCCGATGTTCTGCAAGTTGGGGCCAACGCCGCCCTCGAGGTTGGCGCCGTGGCAGCCAGCGCAGCCAGCCTGTGAAAAGACCTGCTTGCCGCCCGCCGCGGTGTTCTCCACCTCGGATGGAGCCGGTGGCGCCGCCTCGGCCCAGCTGGTGACCAGCGCGACGACGGCATTGATCTGCTGCACGGTCAAGGGGCCGCCGACTTCGGTGCTCCAGGCAGGCATCGGCGAGTTCACGTTACCCGAGACGACGACACCGCCGTAGCTGACCACCAGGTGCACGTAATCCGCATTCACCTTGAGCTTCTTGGCGATGCTCGCGCTGTGCAGGTTCGGGGCGATGGCCTTGTTCGGATCGTTCGGCACCGGTCCGCCCATCCCATCGGGGCCGTGGCATCGTGCGCAGCCAGCCGACGTGGGTTGCGTCTTGTCGTTGGCGAAGACGACCTTGCCGTAGGCCAGCAGGTCCTTCTCCTCGGCGGCCGCGCGATCCGCGCGACGAGGGCCATCGGTCATCCAGTAGAAGAGGGTGAAGAGGGCGAGCAGCGTGACGACGAATACGCCCAGCGTCTTGAGCCGCATCGGTCAGCCGACGCAGTGCTGCATGTCGCCGGGGCCCCGGTTATCGAAGGTCGCGGTGCCGATGGGCGGCCCGGTGATGATCTTCGAGGTGTCGACAACGTAGATGGAACCGTTCATCGTCACGTCGAAGCGGTCCAGGCCGCGCGGCGCGGGCCCATCGCGCTTCTCGCCCAGGATGGTGTACTTGCTGCCGTGGCACAGGCACTCGAACCACTGGCTCTTGTCACACAGCTGGGGGATCTGGCAGCCCAGGTGCGGGCACTTGCGATAGAGCGCCAGCACCTTGGTGCCGGGGTCGGCAACCGCCTGCTTCTTACCCTCGACCAGCGCCTCGCCCGCCGGTACATTGACAAAGAACAGCCGCGCCTTGGTGTAGATGTACGGCAGGCCGTTCTGCCAGTCGGGGTTCGTCGAGTTGATCGCGTCCGCCGTCCCGATCTCGATCTGCCCGCCCAGGCCGCCGGTCAGGTTCGGCCACAGGAAGGCGAGCGTGCCGCCCAGGAATTCCAGGCTCAGCAGCCCGACGCCGACGCCGAGCATGCGACGCATGAAGCTCCGCCGGCTGATCTCGCCAATATTCGGTCCGTGGACCTCGCCATACGAATTGTGCGTTGTCATAGGTTGAAGAAGAGCCCCTGCCATGGCCAGACCCAGTTCCAGCCCGGGCCTCGGAAGAATGAGCCGATGAAGGTCACCAGCAGCCCCGTCACCATGAGGCACATGAAGAAGACCCAGATCAGCTTACGGTCACGCGCCGCCTTGTACGGCGAACGGTCGACGAACGGCACCATCGCCAGTCCGACCAGGTAGAGGGTCGGCACCAGGACGCCGGCAACCGTCGGATTGAAGTAGCTCAGGATCTCCTGGAGGCCCAGGAAGTACCACGGTGCTTTGGCGACGTGGGGGGTGATCCCGGCGTTGGCCATCTCCTCGAGCGGCGCCTGGATCAAGAACGAGGTGATCACCAGCAGCGCGCTGATGAGCATCGCCATCAAGAACTCGGCGCGCAGCAGGTGTGGCCAGGTCAGCACCGTCTCGTCGGGCCGCTTGTCGACGCGGACCATCGACTCCTGCTTGACGTAGGCCAGCAGCCGGAAGCGCTCCGTGCCGGGCACGCCCGGCGGCCCGGGCAGCTTGGGCCCCGGCAGGGTCGGCTCGGCGAGCGGCGCACGCGCCGGCGCCTGGCTGGGTGCGTTCTTGTCCGCGGTGGCGTTTGGTCGCTTCTCAATGGTCATAGGTTCATACCGGCCCTGAAATCCCGCCGTCCTTACGGATGCGCCAGAAGTGCACGATCATCATGATGGCGGCGATGAGCGGCAGCGCGATCACATGCAGCACGTAGAAGCGCAGCAGTGTGTTCTGGCCGACCTCGATCCCGCCGAGCAGGAAGAAGCTTGACTGTGACCCGAGCAGCGGCGCGTACTGCGCCATCTGGGTGCCGACGGTGATCGCCCAGAAAGCGATCTGATCCCACGGCAGCAGGTAGCCGGTGAAGCTCAGCATCAGGGTCAGGAAGAGCAGCAGCACGCCGACGACCCAGTTGAACTCGCGCGGCGGCTTGTAGGCGCCGTGGTAGAAGACCCGGATCATGTGCAGGAAGACGGTCAGCACCATGAGGTGCGCCCCCCATCGGTGCATGTTGCGCACGAGGTCGCCGAAAGCGACCGACGTCGAGATCGCCTGGATGTCCTGGTAGGCGCGGCTCACCGACGGGACGTAGAAGAACATCAGGTACAGCCCCGTCACCGTCAGCGACAGGAACAGGAAGAAGCTGATGCCGCCCAGGCAGAAGGTATAGGTGTAGCGAACCGCGTGCTTCTTGACGCGCACCGGATGCAGGTGCAGGAAGACGTTGTTCATCACCGCCAGCGCACGCGTGCGGCTGGTGGTCGGATACGGCTGCCGGAACAGGCTGCGCCAGACCGCCGATTCCTTGACGACGCGAACGAGGTCGCCCGGGCCCGGAAGGCTCATCGCTCAACCGCCACGCCGGCCTGCTGACCGATCTGCCCCAGCACGTTGTCCTTGTAGCTTTCCAACAGCACCTTTCCGTCAGGCGTGAAGCGCTCGAGCTCGAGCCGATCCATGGTGATGCAGTTTGTCGGACATCGCTCGACGCAGAGGTTGCAGCGAATGCAGCGCTCCTCGTCGATGATCATGGCAATCCCGCGCGGCCATGACTGGAAGAGCTCAACTTCCGGGTCGTCGCCGCCGACCTGCGCCTTGTCGATCATGTAGATCACGCCCTCAGGGCACACGTCGGCGCAGAGCCCGCACAGAATACAGCGCGGTCCATCGATGTTGATGTTGTGGTTGCACTGCAGGCAGCGGCTGCCCTCGGTGATCGCGCTGCGCGTGTCGTAGCCGACCTCGACCAGGCTGGTGAAGTCGCGACGCAGCTCGGGCGGAGCCATGGGGATGTGCTGCCGCTCGATCGCCTCGTATTTCTCCGGCATGTCGTGCTCGAGCGCCTGGGTGATGGTGGCGCGGTTGATGACCGGCAGCTCCTCGAGGTCCTCGCCGCGCACGCCGGCCAGCCAGCGGTCGACTGAGCGCGCCGTCCGGCGGCCGTGCCCGGCGGCCTCGATGATGGTCGCCGGGCCCGTTACGAAGTCGCCGCAGGCGAAGACCCCGTCGACGTTGGTCTGGAACGTGTCGACGTTGGTCACCACGTTGCCGCGCTTGAGGTCGAACTGCAGGTTGTTGAGCTTCTCGCCGTTCGGCCCGGTCGGCGTGGAGCCATTGAGCGGCGGCGTGCGCCAGCTCGACACGGAGCCACCCTCCAGGACGTTGCGCGTATCGGTCACCCCAAGGTGGCCGTTCAGCTTGGCGCCGTATTCGCCGAGCACGTTGTTGTCCGAGGCCTGGCTGGTGCAGGGGATGACCATGTCGCACGGAACGGTGAACTCGCTGCCGGGGATCGGCTCCGACGAGCGACGGCCGGTGGCGTCCGGCGAGCCCAGGCGGGTGCGCTGGAAGGTGATGCCGCTCACCTTGCCGTCGGGTCCCGGGACGATCGCGACCGGCGTCGCGAAGAACTCGAACTCGACACCCTCGAAGCGCGTCTCGTGCTGCTCCTCCTCGTCGACCACCATCTCGTCGGGCCCGCGCCGGTAGACGATGGTCGAGGACTTGGCGCCGAGCCGCAGCGCGGTGCGCGACGAGTCCATGGCGGTGTAGCCGCCGCCGACGACCACGACGTGATCCCCGACCCATTGCTCCTCGCCGAGATTCGCCTTCTTCAGAAAGTCGACGCCGTAGATCACCCCGTCGATCTCCTCGCCGGGAACGTTCATGGCGACCGGGTACATGCAGCCGGCGCTGACCACGACCGCATCGTGGCGCTCCTTGAGCTGGTCGAGCGTGATGTCGCGACCGATCTCGACGTTGTAGTGGAACTGCACGCCGTGCTTGGCGACCCAGTTGACGTCGAGCTCGATGACGTCGCGCGGCAGGCGGAACGCCGGCACGCCGATCAGCGTGGTGCCGCCGCCCGACGGCAGCGCCTCGTAGACGTGGACCTCATGACCATAGCTGCCCAGGTCCTTGGCGACGCTCAGGCCCGCCGGCCCGGCGCCGATGACCGCCACGCTCTTGCCGGTCGGCGGCCCGACCTCGACGTTGTCCGGCATGTTGTTGCCGTAGTGCCAGTCGACCAGGAAGCGCTTCATGGCGCGAATGGAGAGCGGCTTGTCGATATCGCCCCGGCGGCAGGCCTTTTCGCAGGGTGCGCTGCAGACGTAGCCGCAGATGGCGGCGACCGGGTTGGGGTCGCGGGCCAGGATGTAGCCCTCCTCGAAGCGGCCCTCGGCGGCAAGCATCAGGTAGCCCCGGCAATTCGTATTGACCGGGCAGCCTTCCTGGCACTCGATGTTGCACTGAAGCCAGTCGACGCCGACCTCGGCGGTCTGGAACCTCAGGGGGATCGCATTCTCAGAGATCACAGGCGTTGGTAGTCGCTCTCCAGGTGGGTTCCACGACAAGACAGCAGGTCGAAGGAGCGGCCTGCGGATGCTAACCGCCCCACGCTCACCATGTCAAAGACCATTCGGCGCTCGTCGTCATCGGCCGGAGAAGAAGCGCGCCATGACCTGACGCACAAGCGGAGCCGCGACGTCGCCACCGGTTCCGAGATGCGTGTAGGCCAAGATGGTGACGACGGCGATCTGCGGGTCGTTCGCCGGGGCGAAGGCAGGGAAGAGCGCGTGTGGATCGGGGGTGCCGGTTTCGGCCGTGCCGCTCTTGCCGGCAACCGGGACGCCGAACCCGGCAAAGGCGGGCCGACCGGTGCCATACGGCAGGTTGATGACCGCCTTCAGCGACTCAACCACGTAGCCGACCTGCGCCTTGCTGAGGCTGACCTTGGTCTTCACCGTCGGCTCGAACTTCTCGACGACCTTGCCGTCGGGCAGCGCCGCCTGGGTGACGATGCGCGGCACCCAGCGCGTCCCGCCGTTGCCGATGGTCGCGAAGGCATTCGCCAGCTGGAGCGGCGTGCCGACGTACAGCCCCTGACCGATGGCGAGCTGAATCTGGTCGAAGGCCCCGTACGCGCGCGGTGGATCGAGCTTCGACAGGTAGGCGTCGTCGGGCACCACCCCCGACTCCTCGACCAGGTGCTGGATGCCACTGAACTCGCCGAAGCCGAACTCGTGGAGCAGCTCGGTCAGCGCCGTCGGGTCCTTGCCGTAGACCTCGAGCGCCAATGGCATGTAGGTCGTGTTGCAGCTGAACGCCATGGCCTGCAGCAGCGTGACGAGCCCGGGCAGCGAATGATCCTTGTAGTTATGCGCGGTGAAGTCGCTCGCGTACCGCCACGTCGGCGGACACGCGACCCGGGTCTGCGATGACGCGACGCCCGTCTTGAGCGCGGCCGCCAGGGTGAACGGCTTGAACGAGGAGCCTGCCGGATAGGTGCCGAGCACCGCGCGGTTGAGCCGCTGTGCCGCCGACGGCTGCGCCAGGGACCGCCCGTCGAGCGTCGTGCCCAGCGTCATGGCATTGGGGTTGAAGGCCGGCGCACTGGCCAGCGTCCACACGTCACCGCTGTTCGGATCGATGACCGCAGTCGCGCCGTTGTTGTGCGCGGCCAGGCCGGCCTCGGCCGTCGCCTGCAGATTCGGTCGGATGGTGATCGTCAGGTCGGCGCCGGGGACCATCGCCTTCTCGAGCACCGCGACCGGGTCGCCCTCGGCGGGCACGGCGCTGAGCACAAAGCCGGGCTGCCCGCGCAGCAGGTCTTCAGCGCCGTACTCGAGCCCGCTGCGACCGACGACGTCGCCGGTGCGGTAGCCCTTGGCCGCCAGCGTCTTCAGATCGTCGGCGGTGACCTCGCTCACGTAGCCGATGGTCTGGCCGGCAAGCCACTCCTGCGGGTAGACCCGCATGCCGTCCTTGCGCGTCTGCGCAAAGACCGTCTTCGAGACCGATACGATCCTGCCGCGAATGGGCAGGCTGCGCTTGAGCTTCAGCGTTCCGGCCTCGCCGAGCTCCGCAAAGAGCAGGGCCGGGCTCCAGCGAACCTGCCAGCCGTCCGCTCCCTGGGTCAACGGCAGCTGCCGGTCAACGGTCACGCTGCCGAAGACGTCGGTGCGCAGCGAGATGGAGAGCGGGACGCCCAGGCCAGGGACCGGGCCGGGCAGCACGGGCGGCGGTCCGGAGGGCTCGGGCGTCGCGGTGGCCGACGGCCCGCTTGGAGTCGCTGCTCCGGTCGGTGTGGCGATTGGCTTCGGCGTTGGCGCCGGCAGATCGGGCGGCCGTGGCTCAGGCGGGAGGGCGATGGGTTCGGGCGTTCCCGCGGTCGCGCTCATGCCATTCAATCGCGTGAGCGTGGCGAAGCTGCCGTACAGGTCCGCAAACTCCTGCTGTGAGTGCCGCGCACGATCGGCCGGGGCGACGAGCGACCACATCGTTCGGTAGTCGGCCTTGGCCCATGCGGCCGTGAACTCCGTCGCGATCCGGCGGCCGTCATCGGGCGTCGCGGCGGCGGCGCCGCTCGGGTACGGCGTCGGCGTCGGCTGGAACGGGCCGCAGGCGCTGGCCAGCAAGGCCATGAGCAGCAGCGCGGCGATCGGTCGTCCGCTCCCCCGCATCGGTCTCATCTGGCGAGCATCACCCGGCGAAAGCCCTCCGCGGCCCGATAGCCGGCACGCTCGCCGAGCTCCTCGGAGCGGCGGCGGAGCCATTTTGCCGTTTCGCCGAAGTCGCGGAACTGGCTGCGATGGTGCTCAAGGGCGGCGATCTTGCGATCGAGCGTCCCGGAGATGTCGACGATCTGGTTCGCCTCGTTGGTCGACCACAGGTACAGCTCGGCCACCTTCCACGCTTCGAGGCCCTGCTCGAGATGCTGGCGGAAGTTCAGCGGGTCGCGCGCGGTGGGAAAGACGGCATCGACGGTGACCTGGCCGACCGCTCGGTGGTCGGGATGGTTGACCCACTCGTTGTTCACGAACAGGACGGTTGGATCGTGGGTCATCACAACCTCGGGACGCAAGGTCCGGATTGCGAAGGTGACACGCTCACGGAGAGCGAGGCTCGGCTCCACCTGGCCGTCCGGTTCATCGAGGAAGTCGACGCCGTTGACCCCGATCTCCGCGGCGGCGTCTCGCTGCTCTCGCTCCCGTAGCTGGGCGAGCTGCTGCTGGTCGACCGTCGGGTCGTCACTCCCCTTGTCGCCACGGGTGATGACCAGGTAGTGAACGATCGCTCCCTCGCCGATCCAGCGCGCGACGGTCCCCGACGCCCCAAACTCGATGTCGTCCGGGTGCGCGGCAACGACCAGGACACGTTCGGGAGTGGGCAGCTTGTCGTTCGGCATCGGTCTTGGCGCGATCGTAGCAGCCGTCGAGTCGGGACCGGTCAGTCGAGGCTCAGCGTGACCACGCCGTCGGGATCGAGCAGCTCGGCGGTCTGCGGGTGACAGGTGAAGAAGATGACCTGGTGGCGCGTCGCCAGCTCGCGAATGGCGCCTGCCGCGCGCGCTGCGCGATCCCGGTCGAAGTTGACCAGGATGTCATCCATCACCACCGGCAGCGGCTCCGTCGTGCGCCCGAACTGCTCGATCAGGCCGAAGCGCAGCGCCAGGTAGAGCTGCTCCGCCGTTCCACGGCTCAGCTGGTCGGTCGTGCGGGAAGTTCCGGTCAGCGGCTCCACCCGGACGTCACCCTCGCCGGGCGGTGCCACGATGCGCGCATAGCGACCGTCGGTGATGGTCGCGAAGTAGCGCTCGGCGTCCCGGACGACCTGCGGCTGGCGCTCGCGCTCATAGCGACGACGCGTTTCGCCGAGCAGTGCCAGCGCGACAGCCCGTACGGCCCAGCGCCGCGATTCGGCATCCGCGCGGGCCTGGAGCAGCGCCAGCTCCTGGCGTCGTGCGCCCAGCTCCTCGGCCGTCTCCAGCTGCGCAATGCGCGTGCTCAGGCCGCCCTCACGCGTGAGCGTTTCGCTCTCCTCTGCCTCGAGTCGGGTCACTGCTGCTGCTGCCTCCTCGCGACGTGCCTCCAGGCTGGCGGGGTCGTTCGCCCGCGCCTCATCGACCAGTCCGCCCAGCGCGTCCTCGTTGCCGGCAAGCGCGATCAGGGTGGCGCGAACCTCTCGAACCTCCTGGCGCCGTGCGCGCCGAGCCGCAGCAACGGCTGCCAAGCGCCGGAGCTCGTCCGCACTGCTCAGGTTGCACTGCGCCAGATGACCGGCAAGCGCTACGCGCGCCGCTTCGATGGCTGCTGCCAGCGGCTCGCGACGGCCGCGTTGCTCCCGCAACGATTCGTCGAGCTCCTCGGCATGTCGTCGGTCGCTGCCGGCCCGTTGCACCTCGTCGGCAAGTGCCACGACCGTCGACGGTCGCAGGGTCGCCTGATCGGGAATCGGGCGGCCGAGGCGGGCGAGGAGCGCGTCAAGACGATCGTCGAAGGCGCTTGCCGCGTCGGCGATCGCGGACAAGCGCTGGAGCTGCTCGTCGCGCTCCCCGGTGAGCCGGCGCGCCGCGGTCACGACCGCCAGCACCTGCCGCGCGGCTTCAGGCGAGAGATTTTCGGGAAGCTCGCGTTGCGCCAGAAACCCACGCCACGCGGCAACGGCCGCATCCTGCTCGCTTCGGGCGGCGTCGCACTCCCGCTCGAGCCGCTGCAGTGCCTCGCGGCGTTCCGCCAGCCGGACCTTCTGCTGGCTCGCCGCACGCAGGCCGGCACGCTTCGCCGCGAGATCGTCCGCGGCCGCGGACACCGTCTCCGAGTCAGCGTCCGAATCAACACCAGCGCGCGCCAGCAGCTCTCTTCGGCGGGTCGCGATGACGCGGCGCTCGTCATCGAGGTCGCGCACCGGTGGGCCGGCGACCGGTCGAACGAGCATCACCGCGGCCGCGGTAAGGCCGAGCAGCAGGCCCACAACCATGCCGTGCACCGGAAACGCCAGGTAGCTGCCGACGAGGCTGCCGACGAGGAGCAGCACACCCAAGGTCACCAGAGCCGGCAGCCACGAGCGATCCGGGCGCACATCCCCATGCGTCAGGCGCGCTCGCTCATCGAGCGTGGCGGAGGTCACGCGCAGATCGTCGAGCTCGCTGAGGGCCGCCCGGCGCGCACTGATCTCGCGATCGTCGAGATCATCCTCGTCGAGCTCGTTCCCCGCCGCGTCCACCGCCGCGCGGCCGGTCTCGGTGCGCTGCTGCAGGCTCTCGAGCGCGGCCCGCGTGCTGACGAGCCGCCGCTCCAGCTCGCGCGTGGCCTCGATCGTGGCAAGCGAATCATCGACCGCCAGCAGGCGATCCTCCGACCAGCCGCCAACGCGTCGCAGCTGATCGGTCAGCTCACCGCCAAGCCGAGCGGCGGCGGCATCCGCCTGCTCGTGCTGCGCGGCACGTTGCTCCTGGATCAGCCGCTCGTCGCGCAGCGCATTGATCTCCGCTACCTCCGACAGGATGGCCTCGTCGACCGCCAGCGCGGCGCGGCGCCGTTCCGCGGTGACGATCGACTCATCGAGGGAGGCGAGAGCGGCCTCCGCCTCGTGCAAGGACGCGAGAAGCCGATCGAGCACCGCCTCGGCATCGCCCGGCAGCTCGTCGCCGCCGGCGTCGCCCTGGCTCAGCTCGAGCTCCAGCGCGGTGAGCCGCGTGGCCGGTCCCTGCGCCTCGAGCACCCGTCGCAGGCGTTCGCGTTGCTCGGCCGCCGTGGTCCGCGCGGAGCGCAGCTCGGCATGCCGATCGCGCAACCCGGCAAGCTCAGTGACTGCGGCCTGGTACTCGGCTGGCTGCTGCTCCAGCTCGGCGATGCGTCCGCGCACCTCCTCGATACGACTCAGCAGCCGAGTCAGTGTCTGCTCCTGCCCGCGCGCCTTGTAGGCCGCCTCCTGGTCCGTGCGTAGTCTGCGCTCAAGGTCGAGCACGCTCGATCCGCCGAGGCCGCTGCCGGCGCCGTAGATCCGGCTGCTGACCCCCTCGCTCGACAGGCTGGAGAATGCCTCCAGCTCACCGAGGCCGAAGGCGAAGATATTGTTGAACAGGTCGCGGTCCGCGCCGCCGAGCAGGGCGTTGAGCTGCTCCTGGCCACCGCGGTTGCCGTTCGGCGCCTCGACGATCAGCGCACCGGCCCCGCCGCGATCGCCGTGCCGATCGACCGTCCAGCGCTCGCCGCTCTGCAGCCGGAGCACCAGCCGGCCGCCCCGGCGCCCTCCGGCAAACGCCGGATACCAGGTGCGGCCGTCCCGCGTCGATTCGAAGCCGAACAGCAGCGCCCGGATGGCATTCAGGAGCGTCGTCTTGCCGGCCTCGTTGGCCCCGAGCAGGATGGTCATGCCCTCAGCCAGCTCCCAGTGGGCGTCCGAGAAGCGCCCGAAGCCGTCGACCTCGATACGCTCGATTCGCATCGGCTAGCGATCCTCCTCGGCGGCCAGCAGCAGGTCGAGGCCGATGATCTCCGCCTCGTCGAGCAGCTCGGCGAACAGCGCGGCGTCGTCGGGCCGCGACGCGCGCAGGTGGCGGCGGCCACGTGGTGCATCGTCGAACAGTGGCGCGACCGCGGTGCGCAGCGTGGCCATCCACGCGTCGTGCTCTTCGGGATCGGTCGTGCGCTCCGCCCGTCGCGCCGCGTCGACCGTGCGCAGGAAGTCGCCGACGAAATCCGGCGTGTCACGGCGCGCCGCGAGGTCGATCGAGGGCCGCGTCTCATCGCGGATCGACTCGACCCAGACGAACGGCGGGGCTGCGGCGGTCTCTTCATTCAGCAGCTCGCGCAGGTCGTCGAGGTAGCCGCTGCGCCGCAGATGGCCGTGGAGTTGTCCTCGCCCCGTGAGCCGCAGCCGGACAACCAGCGAGCGACCATCTGCCTCCTCCGACGCGGCCGCCAACGACCGGCCGAGCGAGCGCTGCAGCGCCTCGTCATCGGTCAGGCCGTCGATCGAGCGTTCGACATGCTGCCAGCGAACAAGATCGGTCGCCACGAAACGTGCCGAAGGCGTGCCGGACGCATCGACGTCGACCACGTAGCAGCCGCGGGCGCCCGTCTCGCCCGGATCGCGACCCTGCGGGATGCCGCAGTAGACCGCCAACGGATCGGCCTCGAGAACGACGCCCGGCTTGTGGATGTGACCGAGCGCCCAGTAATCCATGCCGCTGGCGCGCAGATCACCGACCGAGCACGGCGCGTAGTTGCCGTGCCCGGGCCGATCACCCACGTTGGTATGCAGCAGGCCGATGGCGAACGGCACGTCCGCCTCGCGCCGGTAGGCCGCGGCATAGTTGGCGGTGACCGCCGGCCGGTCAAAGCTGCGCCCGTAGACCCGCGCGATCTCCAGTCCGCCGCGCATGACCGGTACCGATTCAACGGCGGTCGTTCCGAACCGATGCGTCAGCTCCGGGAACGAAAGGCTTGGCGCCCACGAACGGCCGTCGAGCGGGTCGTGGTTGCCGTGCACCACGAAGCTCGGCACGTCACGGGCCGCCAGCTCGCTGAGGCCATCGCGGAAGCGTGTCTGGCCCAGCAGCGTCGGGCTGCTGTTCTCGAACACGTCTCCCGCCACCGCGATGAAGTCGACCCGCTCGTCGATCGCGGTGCGCACCACGTTCCGCCACGCTTCCGTCGTCGCGCCGCGAATGAGCGCGAGGACGTGCGCGGGCGCGTCGGCGCTCACCCCCTCGAACGGGCTGTCGAGGTGGAGATCGCCGGTGTGCAGGAAGCGAAATGGCTGGATCGACGGCACCGCCAGCAAGCGTAGCCGATGCCGATGACAGCTCGGGTGTCAGGACCGGCCGCGTAATCGCGCGGACATATACTCGCCCGCGGAATGTCCTCGCTGCACATCGCGCACCTCGAACGCCTTGATCCACGGACCGCCGCGACCGTCGAGGCGATGCTCGACCGGGCCGCCGTCCATGAGCGCCACTCACCGATCGGCGAGCACAAGTTCGTGCGGCTGGTCGAGGGCGAGGCCGACACCTTTGGGCTGCTGGCAACCCTCGACGGCACGACCGTGGGCTACGCGCAGGCGACCCACTACCCGCACCGCGGGCCACTCCCACGACGCCTCGCGGCTGAGCTGCTGGTCGATCCGTCGCATCGTGGTCGCGGCATCGGCCGCGCGCTCTTCGAGCGGCTGCTCGAGGCGGCGCGCAACGGCAGCGTCGAGCGCTTCGACGTATGGGCGCACCATGCCGACGCGGCAGCCAGTGGCCTGGCCGCGACCTATGGCATGCGGATCAGCCGTCAGCTGTGGCAGATGGCGCTGCGGCTCAACAGCGTGGCGCCGCGGCATCGGTCAGTCGAAATTGCCGATGGGATCCGGCTGCGGGCCTTTCAGCCGCGGGACGACGACGAGGAGCTGGTGCGCGTGATTCGCGCCGCCTTCGCCGACCATCCCGAGAACGCGGCATTCGACGCCGAGGACCTGGCGGCCCGAACGACGCTGCCGTGGTTCGATGCGAGCGCGATCCTGATCGCCGAGGATCGGGCATCGGGCGATCCGCTTGGTGCGCACTGGATGAAGCTGGACGCCGAGCGAGGTGTGGGCGAGGTATACATGCTCGGTGTGATGCCGACGGCACAGGGTCGCGGCGTGGGCCGCGTGCTGCTGCTCGAAGGGCTGGCCGAGATGCGGCGCCGCGGAATCAGCCTGGGCTTCCTCTACGTCGATGCCGAAAATGAGGCGGCCGTGGCCCTCTATCGAAAGGCCGGCTTCCGCCACGAGCACCTCGATACGTGCTACTCGCTCGACCTCAGCCCGCACGACTGAGGTCGAGCCAACGACGCCGCGCTCGCAGGCGCGGCGCTCACATAGGGCTAGGCTACCCGGCGGCCGGTGAAGAGCTGGTACAGCAGCACGATCGCGGCGATCACCATGCCAACCGGGCGGGCTAGGCCTCGCGCTCATTGAGGACCTGGACCACCAGCAAAATGGCAGCCAGCACCAGCAGCAGGTTGACGATCGGACCGATCTGCATCAGCAGCCCGACGAGCCACAGCACCAACACCACGGCAAGAATGATCCACAGCATCTCGTCTAAAACCCCGTCATCAGCTTCATCATGGCGAACACGACCGCCACAATCACGATACCGCCCGCGGCGACGCCCACCGAGACGAGCAGCGTGACCTGACGCTCGTGGTCGTTCACGCGGCCAGTGCCTCGAGCAGCAGGTCGACGTGCTCCTCGGGCTTGACGCGCGGCAGCACGCGCTCGACCACCCCATCGGGACCGATGACGAACGTGGTCCGCTCGTTGCCGAAGTACTCGCGTCCGGCGAACTTCTTGGGCACCCAGACACCGAATGCATCGGCCATGCTGTGCTCGGCGTCGGAGAGGAGCGGATACGGCAGCGCGTACTTGGCACGGAATTTCTGGTGGCTGTTCACGCTGTCCGGCGAAACGCCGAAGAGCCGCACGCCGGTATCGGTCACGCGGCTGATGTTGTCGCGCAGGCTGCAGGCCTGCTTGGTGCAGCCTGACGTGTCGTCCTTCGGATAGAAGTACAGGACGTAGCGCTCGCCGCGCAGGTCGTCGCCGCTCACCGCGTCGCCGTCGTCGGCGGTCATCCGCCAATCCGGCGCTCGATCCCCCGCCTCCGGCCGGCGGTTTGGCTCTGCTTCATCGGTCATGGCGTTCATCGTAGCGACTTGCTCTGCTCAGCCCATCTCCTGTATCGCCAGTAGCACCGGCGGCAGCTCACGCGGCATGAGCCTGGTGGCGAGATCCTCGGCCAGCCCCTCGATTACGCTGTCGTCCACCTCGGCCAACTCGTGACCAGCGCCGGGAATCATCCGCAGGTCGGGCTGGTTGCCCGCCTCGACGAGGATCGTCGCCAGCAGGCGGCTCTCCGACGGGTCCGACCAGGCATCGTGCGCACCATGGACCAGACTGACAGACCGATGCAGCATCGTCCCCAATGCCAGCGGCGGGGTGCGGAAGGCCTGCTCAAAGGCTGCGAGTGAGAGCGTCACGCGCTCGCCGCCGGGGAGCGGCAGCGTCATGCTCGGCTCACCCCGATCGGCACGCTCGATGAGCTCCTCGGCGAAGCGGTCGAGCGCCGCGACCAGCGGCTGATCGCGATCGGTGCCAGTGCGCGTTCGCTGGGCCACGCCACGCCGCAGCACGTCGCGGAACGAGCGAGCCGAGGGGCCGATCAGCGTCAGCGCGCCGACCGCCGGATCGCCGATGGCGACGCTCAGCGTCAGCGCCGCGCCCTCGCCGTGCCCGACGATGCCCGTGCGCTGCAGGTCCATGCCGCCGCGCGAGCGCAGCCAGCCGAGCGCATCCCGCGCATCGTCGATCAGCGTGAACAGGTCGCTGGTTTGCCACTCGCCTGCCGAGGCGCCGCAGCCGCGCTTGTCGTAGCGCAGGCTGGCCACGCCGACCTGCGCCAGCGCATCGGCCAGGCGGGCAAGCAGGTGATCCTCATCGGCACCCATCGGTCCGTGGGCGAACCAGGTCGGATGCCCGATTCGGTCGAAGGCGCCGTCCCGATCGCGCGGCAGCCAGCTCGGAAGCAGAATGACGTTCGGGTAGCGGCCGTTGCGGTTCGGGGGAGGGTCGCTGTCGGGCAGCATCAGCGTGCCGGCAAGCTCGACCTCCCCGGCGCGCAAAGAAACGGGCTCAGGGCGCGGCATATGGCGAGGGTACACTCGACCGATGCTCCGCTTCGCACCTCCGCCCGAGCCGGTCGTCTTTACGCCGAGCCCAGCGCCCGAGCTGCCGCGCGGCGCCGAGGTCGTGGTGGTCGGCGCCGGGATGGTCGGCGCGTCGGCCGCGTACCGGCTGGCGCTCGCCGGAATGCGGCCGCTGGTCATCGAGGCGAACGCACCCGCCTCGGGCGCGAGCGGGCGATTGGCCGGCATGGCACTCGCCGGCCTCGGGGGTCACTTCCCGCGTGTCACGTCACTGGTGCAGCGGGCCGGTGGCCGATCGATCCTGGACTACACCTGCCGCTCGCTCGATCTGCTCGAGGAGCTCGACGCCTCGCTGCCTGGCGGGGTCGAATGGGACCGCTTCGGCTCGCTGGACCTGCTGATGAGCTCAGCTGAAGAGGCCGGCGGGCGGGCGATGGCTGCTGCTCAGTCAGCCGAGGGCCTCAACGTGCGCGTGCTTGACGTCGACGAGCTGCGCGAGCTCTGCCCGGCGCTGGATGGCTCGAGCGTACGAGCCGCGAAATGGACGCCGCGCGACGGCAAGCTGAATCCGTTCCGGCTGGTCTACGGCTTGCTCGAGGCGGCGCAGCTGCAGGGTGCCTCGGTCGTGACCGGCGTGCGGGTGGAGCGTCTGCTCGTCGGCGGCGGCCGGGTGGTCGGCGTCGCGACATCCGCCGGCGACGTCTCGGCCGACGCCGTGCTGCTGGCCACGAATGCGTGGACGCCGGCGCTGGTCGGGCACATCGGCGAGAACCTGACGCCCATCAGGGAGCACGTGCTCGTCACCGAACAGGTCCCGCCGCTGCTCGGTCCGGTGTTCGAGACAAACAGCTGCAACGAGTACTGGCGCCAGATGCGAACCGGCGAGGTGCTGATCGGCGGGCTCGCGGTCGCCGATGAGGAGATGGGAATTGGCTCGTACTCGATGCGCGTGCGGCCCAACGTGCCGCCGCTCCTCGCGTCGTTGCTGGTGCGCCTGCATCCCGCGCTCCGCGACGTGCGCGTGGTACGCAGCTGGGCAGGGTTGCTCGACTTCGCCTCGCTCGAAATCCCGATGGTCGGTCCTCTCCCGGACCCGGACGGTCGACCGATTCCCGGCGGCTACCTGGCGTGCGGCTTCACCGGCCACGGCCTTCCCTACGCGCCGATCATGGGCCTGCTGCTCGCCGAGCTGATCTCGTCCGGCGCTGCGCGCACGCTGCCGCTGGAGCCGTTCACCCCGGCGCGATACGTCGGTGCTACGCACGCGCCAACCTGGCTCGATCCATTTCTCGGTCACGCCTGAGCCTCCTCGGCTATCCGAAGAGGAAGCGCCAGCTGCCGGCGGCCACGCTGGCTGCGGTGGCAACCACGGCCACGACCAGGGCGGCGGCGGCCAGCCTCCAGTCGGAGGAGCGCATCTGCTGCGGCCGCGCCCAGGTTCGGCAGCGGCGCGACCCAAAGCCGCGAGCGTCCATGGCCACCGCCAGGCGCGTACCGCGCCGAATGGCGGCGACCAGCAGCGCCAGCATCTTCCCGGCGAACAGCCGCGTGGCCGCGATCGGCGACCGTCCCGCCTCGACGCCGCGCGCGCGGCGAGCCAATGAGATCGTCTGCCACTCGTCGGCGAGCAGCGGAAGCAGCCGAACGGCAGCGAGCGCGCCGATGGCGAAGCGTGGCGAGAAATGGAGCTGCTGGCCGAGCGCATCGGCCAGATCGGTCGGCTCGGTGGTCGCCAGGGCCAGCACGCCGACGAAAGCAATCGCGAGCAGCCGCACCGCGAGCGCGACACCGGTCAGCAGGCTGACGCTCGTCAACCACAGCGGACCGATGGCCAGCAGCTGCGCGCCGCCGCTGTCCGCCGCGAAGAGCGCATTCGCCAGCCCGATCCCCACCGCGGCCACCAGCAGCGGCCAGCTTCGGCGCAGCAACGCGGTGGCCCGCAGCCCGCTCGCCGGAATCACGGCGAGCTCCGCCAGTAGCACCAAGATCGGTGTCAGCAGGTCGACCGCCAGGAAGCAGGCGAGCATCAGGATCGCGGCGGCGGCGAGCTTGGCCACCGGATTGGCGCGCGCCAGCGGCGCCGCGGGATCAGGAACGAGTGGGGTGAGCAGCTGCATCGGTGTGTGAGCTGACGTGTCCGGCGGCAAGCCACAGTGTGCGGTCCGCGAGTGCCTCGGCGAAGTCGAGATCGTGGGTGACGAAGGCGACGGCACGCCCGGAGTCGCGCAGCGCCGCCAGCAGGTGCAGCAGCTCGATCCAGGTCCGCCGGTCCTGGCCGAAGGTCGGCTCGTCGAGGATCAGCACGGCTGGCGCGGTGGCCAGAGCGGTGGCGACGGAGAGGCGTCGCTTCTCGCCGCCCGACAGGGTAAACGGATTCGCCTCAGCGAGATGGACCAGGTGGAGCCGCTCGAGGAGCTCGTCGGCGCGACGCTCGGCAATACGCTGTGCCAGCCCGGCACGCAGCGGCCCGAGCATCAGCTCGTCGCGGACGCGGCCGGTCAGGAACTGGTGCTCCGGATCCTGAAAGACGGTGCCGACCGCCTCGACCAGGACGCGCGCCGGCCAGCGCCAGATCGGCTCGTGGCCGTGGCCGCGCAGCAGCGCCTCGCCCGCGACCACCGCACCGCTTCCCGGTCGCAGGAGCCCGGCGAGCAGGAGTGCCAGCGTCGACTTGCCGCTGCCGTTCGGCCCCAGGATCGCCAGCGCCTCCGACGAACGAACCGCCGCATCCACCGAGCTCAGTGCAGGATGCGAGGCACCCGGATAGCTGAACCCGGCATGCTCGGCCAGCAGCAACGTCTGCGGAACCTGGCGTGGTCGTCGCGGCGGAAGCGGCAGGGGGAGATCCGGGACCCACACGCCGCCCTCCGCGAGCCGGTCGCCCTGGGTCGCGAATACCTCGCGCGGCCGTCCGTCGGCGACGACGCCGCCGCCAGCCTCGACCACCACCACCCGCTCGACGAGCGGCAGCGCCTCCTCGACCCGATGCTCGACCATCACCAACGTGGCACCAAGCCTGTCCAGCGCGCGCCTCAGCACCGAACGCACCGTTGCCGCACCCTCGGGGTCGAGATTGGCGGTCGGCTCGTCGAGCAGCAGCAGCGCCGGACCGAGCGCCAGCGTGCCGGCCAGCGCCAGCCGCTGCTTCTCCCCACCGGACAGCGCGGCGGTCCGGTGGTCGCGCCCATACGGGAACGAAACGGCCGTCAAGGCGGCATCGACCCGGCCCCAAATCTGAGAAGACGGGATGCATCGGTTCTCCAGCCCGAAGGCCACATCGTCGCCGACGCGTCCCATCACGATCTCGGACTCGGGATCCTGGAACAGGATGCCCACCCGGTCACGCGCGGCGACGGGCGCCACGCCACCGATCAGCAGCTCTCCCTCGGACTCGCCGCCACCGGTCACGTCGAGCAATCCGGCCAACGCGGCCAGCAGCGTCGACTTTCCGGCGCCCGACGCCCCGAGCAGCAGCACCCGCTCGCCAGCCTCGACCCGCAGGTCCAGGCCGCGCACCGCCCACTCGCGCCGCCCGGCATGACGCCAGCCCCAGCCACGCGCCTCGACTGCCGCTGCCTGCTGGTTCATCGGTCCATCAAAGCAGACCGATGCGGGCGCAATGGCTCAGACAGTGCGCTGCGAGCGACCGGAGGCGAAGGGCGCGAGCACGCCGGTGTCGGCCAGCGCCCGCGTCAGCAGCCACGAGCCGATGCCGGCGATGATTGCGGCGCTCGGCGTGACCAGCGCCGCGTAGACGATCTGCCACGTCGCCGCCCAGCTCGGGTAGTAGAGCACCAGGTCGAGCAGCGCCGCCGCGAGCCCTGCCGCCGCTCCCGCCACGATCGCCACGCCGACGTTCCAGCGCCGATAGCCGAACATGGCGAACACGAGCTCCGCCGCCCCACCCTGCGCCAGGCCGTAGACGATCGTGAGCAGGCCCCACGGGGCGCCGAACAGCGCCGACGCGCTGGCCGCGACCACCTCGCCGAACAAGGCTGCGCCCGGCTTGCGGATGACGAGCGGCGTCAGCACGGCGGGCAGCATCCAGACGCCGTACATGACGCCCTGGAGTGGCGGGAAAGCGACGAAGGCCGGCTTCAGCGCCTCCCACGCCAGGTTCCATGCCTGGAAGATCGCTCCGAACGCCACGGCGATCACCGCCGC
>JBBSCG010000026.1:0-27273 GCA_038250515.1 Candidatus Limnocylindria bacterium | reverse complement strand
TCGAGCCGCAGCCGCGGTCGTGAGCGCAACGAAGCGCCCGACGAGTTCCGCACCGCTTTCGAGCGTGACCGTGATCGGATCCTGCATTCGAAGGCCTTCCGCCGGCTGAAGCACAAGACGCAGGTCTTCATCAACCCCGAGGGCGACCACTTCGTCACGCGGCTGACGCACACGCTGCAGGTGACCCAGATCGCGCGGGCGCTGGCCGCCGCACTGAGCCTCAACGAGCCGCTGGCCGAGGCGATCGCGCTGGGCCACGACGTCGGGCATTCACCGTTCGGCCACACCGGCGAGGACGCGTTGTCACCGTACTTCGAGCCTGATGGCTGGCACCACGCGGCCCAGAGCGTGCGGATCTACGAGGTCCTCGAGGAGCTGAACCTGACCTGGGAGGTGCGCGACGGGATCCGCGCCCACTCGTGGAAGATCGACCCGCCGCCGGCGACCTGCGAGGCGATCTGCGTGCGCTTCGCCGATCGAATCGCGTACCTCAGCCACGATGCTCTCGACGCGATGCGCGCCGGCATCCTGGCCGTTGACTCCTTCCCGACCGCGGTTCGCGAGCGATTCGGCCAGCCGGGCCGCGCCTGGATCGGTGAGATGATCGATGCGGTGATCGAGCACTCGCTGGCCGTCGGCCAGATCGAGATGGACGCCGACACGCTGCACGTCATGAACGAGCTGCGCGACTTCATGTTCGAGCGCGTCTACCAGGCCCCGGCGCAGCTGGCACAGCAGCGGCGGGCGGTGGTCATCATCCGCAACCTGGTCGACTACCACCTCGACCACCCCGACGAGATGCCGGCGAGCTACCGCGACAACGATGCGCCGCTTCCCGTGCAGGTCACCGACTATGTCGCCGGCATGACCGATCGCTTCGCGCTCACCACCCACGACCGCCTCTTCCGGCCGGAGCTCTGAGGACCTAGCGGAACACGCGCAGCGCACCGGGGCGAACGGTGAAGGTCACCGGCGTCAGTCCGATCGACCGACCGTCGGCATGCGCCGGCAGGACGCCGCGGACGGCGCGGATACTGATCTCGCGACCCTGCACATGCTTGATCCGGGGCTCACGACGTCGGACGCCGCGCGCAACGCGGGCGAAGTGGCGCAGCACCTCCCAGCGCGTCATGCCGGAGAAGATCGCGACGTCCAGCAGACCGTCGGCCGGGTCGGCATCAGCCGCCAGCGCGAAGCCCATGCCCAGGTATGGTCCGTTGCAGATGGTCACGGCTGGCGCCTGTGCCCGGTACCGATGCCCATCGATCGTGAGGCGCATCGCACGCCGGCGCTGTCGCAGCGCGCGCAGCAGAGCTCGCGCGCCTCGCCGCCAGCCATGACGCTCGGAAAGCTCAACCGCCCCGAAGCCAGCGGCATCGAGCCCCACCCCGGCAGCCTCGAAAAACGGGCGCCGATCTCCATCGCCGCGATGCGCTTCCCCCATATCCATGGCGGTGGCCGTTCCGCGGGCAATCACCTCGACCGCGGCGTCCAGGGTGCGTGGCACGCCGAAGCCGCGGGCCACGTTGTTGAAGCTCCCACGTGCCAAGATCCCGAGCGTGGCCTCCGTGCCCGCGAGCGTGGCCGCGGCGAGGCCCACCGTGCCATCGCCGCCGGCCACCACCACGTCATGCCCGTCCGCGGCTCCATCGGCCGCCAACGAAGCGACGTCATCGGTCTCAGCCAGCACGTGGAGGTCGACCGAGAGGCCGACCGCTCGGAGCGCATCGGCCAACGCCTCCGGCTCGAGCAGCGCCGGATCGTCGGCAAGGTCCGGTCCGGACCCGAGCTTTCCACCGGCCACCGGGTTGACCAGCAGCAAAATCGGCCGGCGGGTCACGACGACGCCCCCGGCGGCCGCTGCAGCCGGTACGCCTGATAGGTTGCGTCGCCGCACTCCACCGCAATCTCGCCCGGACGCGGCGCGGTGGCGTCGTTCGGGTTGGTCCCCGGCGGCCCGAAGACCCGGCGCGTGGAAAGGCCCACCAGCGTCGTACCGATCTCGACCGGCGCCGCTCCGCTGCCCAATGACGGAGATCGAGCGGGCTCGCCGTCGAGACGGTAGACGCCATCGGCAGTCTGCAGCGTGTCGAAGCACCCGACACGCGATGTTGCCAGTGAAAGGCCGAACAGGCCGACTCCGATGAACAGCAGCGAGCCCACGACCAGGCAGCCGGCCGCTCGCCAGTTCATCGGCCGATCTCGAAGCGCCCGAACTCACCGCTGGCGGGTTCACGTCGCACATCGACGCGCTCGACGCGCGCGCCATGTGGCCCGGTTCGCAGGCGCTCGACCAGCAGGTCGAGCTTTGGCGGCGGCCCCTCGGCCAGCACCTCGACCGTCCGCTCGTCGTCGCCATTGCGGATCCATCCGGTCAGGCCAAGCAGCTCGGCCTGGCGCCGCGCCCACCACCGAAAGCCGACACCCTGCACGCGGCCGACCACCATCGCCAGTAGGCGCTCGACGTCACTCACGAATCGATGGCCACGCGAGCATCGCCACTTCCATGGCGAGCTTCGGCGCGGCATTCTGCAGCAGGCCTCCCCTGATCCGTTCCAGCTTCCTCATGAACGCGAGCAGCCGAGATGTACCGATGCGGCCTGCCTGCGGCAGGCCCTCCACCAGCTCGACGGCCGGCGCGAACTGCGGCCTGCCGGCCGCCGCCACGAGCAGGTCACGGGCGAGATCCAGCCAAACATCGATCACCAGCACCGAGGCTGCACGCTGCACGCCGGCCGAGGCCTGCTCGTCGTCGTTTGCCGGCCGAGGGCCTCCCGGTGCCGCGTCGAGCAGGTCGCGGATCGATCCAAAGCGGTCGGCCGTACCGCGGCTCAGCAGCTCGAGCAGCTCGCGCTGCGTGCGACGCCGCCAGGCAACGAGTTCGTGGTTGCGCGCGAAGGCGGTTGCGGTGCCGGACAGCCCGTTCGAGATGCGGGCCAGGGCATCGGCCTGATCCTCGGGCAGCCGCTCGCGGTCCATGAGCCAGGCGACCAGCTCGCCGCGCGACACCGGCCCGATGCGCATCGGCTGCGTCCGGGACCGGATCGTCGGCAGCAGGCGGCTCGGCTCGTCGGCGACGAGGATGAACATCTGCCGGTCGCCGGGCTCCTCGAGCACCTTGAGCAGGACGTTCTGCGCCTGCTCGTTCGCCTGGTCGACCCGCTCGATGACGATCACGCGCCGCTCCCCGGCGACCGGCGACCCGGCGGTCTGGAGCAGCCAGCGGCGTGCGACCGCGACGATGCTGTCGCCGCTCGAGCGCTCCTCGCGCCATCGCTCGGGCGAGCCCATCACCAGGTCCGGGTGGCTGTGTGCCCGCGCCTGCCGGCAGGCGCGACAGGCGTTGCATGGCCGGTTGGCGGCATCCGCATCGGTGCACAGCAAAAGGGCAAGCAGATCGTCGACGAACGCCGACTTGTCCGCACCCGCCGGGCCGTGCACCAGCAGCGTGCGCTGCAGGCGGCCGCGTTGCGCCGAGCGCACCGCGATGGCGCGCGCCGTCGACTGGCCCAGGCTGAGGAAGCCCGGCTTGGGGTCCATCTCGATCACGAAACCGAGTATAGGTTGGCATCGGGCGGACGGGTCAGTGGCATACTTCGTGCACCCAAATTGTGCCCGAGTCTCAAGGAGGAAAGCCATGGCCAGCGGAACCGCCAGAGCGGCCGAAGATCTCTCCGCGGGCGTCAAGTCGATCGTCGACAGGGTGCTCGAGGCGGACGTAACTGAAACAATCGCACAGCGCGGCAAGGAGATTGCCGGCGCATTGACCGATGCCACCGAGATGGCCGCCGAGCGCGCACAGGAGGCCTGGCACGAGTCCGGGCCACTGCGACGCGACGCGGCCCGCAACCTCGGTCGCGCCTCCCAGGACGCCTCGAAGTGGGGCCGACGGACCTGGGTCAAGGACGTTCGGCCACAGCTGAAGGACCTGTGGAAGCGGCGAGCCGTCGCCGTCGGCGCCGCCGGAGCGGCCGTGCCCGCCGGTCGGGAGCTTGTCGATGCCGCCGCGACGCGGCTCAACCTCCGGCGCCGCGAGCGACGGCATTGGGGCACGTTCTTCCTCGGGATGGTGATCGGCGCGATCGCCGGCGCCGCCGTGGCGCTGCTCACCGCACCCAAGCCGGGTCGCGAGATGCGTGACGAGCTCGCCGAGAAGGCGCGCGACGCCGCGGAGAACGCCCCGGAATGGGTGCCGCTCTTCCAGCGCGAACCGAAGAACGGCGGCGACGAGCTATCGGGCCTCGACGAGACGAGCACAGGCACCCCGATCGATGCCGACGTCTCGACCACCCCACGCGAGGCCGACGAAGCCCTCTGAACACGGCGACCCGTTCGCGTCGACGCTAGCGGGTCGTGCGGGCCGAACGGAAGCGACCCCAGATTCCCTGCGGCTCGCCTTCCCCATCCTCGTTGGACGGTGCTGATGCTTCCGCGCCTGCCCCCTCGGTCTTCGGCTTGCGCGAGCGGGCGCGGCGCGGCTTGGGCGCTGACTCGTCCGAGCTCGCATCCGCGGAAGTCGCTGCGTCTGCGTCAGCGGCCTTGCGGGTGCGACGGCCCTTCGGCGGATCCTTCGCTGTCTCAGCCGTGGCCGATGCAGCCTTGCGCGGTCGGCCGCGCTTCGGCTTCTCCTGCTCGGCCGGCGCTTCGGCGGTGACCGCCTCAGCCTTCGGCTTGCGGGTACGAGTGCCCCGCGGCTTCGTGGCGTGTTCAGCCGGTGACTCGGCGTCGACGGCAGCGGAGGCGGGCGCCTCGTCCAGCAGTCCGAGCTCGGCGAGCGTGTCGGCATCCGCCTCTTCAAACGTGTAAGCGCGATCCTCCTCGAGGTTACCGAGCTGGCTGATGTCGTCGAACTCCTGCCAGCCGACCTCCTCGGCCGATGGAGCGGTCGCGGCGACCTCCCCCTCAGCGTGACCACGCCGGCCGCGACCGCGGCCGCCTCGACGCCGCCGACGGCGGTGCTCCCCGTTCTCGCTGGCGTTCTCCTCGTGCGTTTCCGCGACCGCGGTGGGCGCCACCTCGGCAGTCTCCTCGGCTGCCGGCTCCTCGCGGCGACGTGTGGTGGAGGTGACGGTGCGTCCACGGCCGCGGCCGCCGCGCGTCGTGTCACCGCCGCGGATCGCCGCGAGTGCGGCGGCGGCGACGGCCGGCGACGCATCACGGAAGCCGAACTCGGGCTCGACCTCCTTGGCGGGCATCGGCGGTGCGCTCATCCCCTTGGCGGCGGTCTTCTCGCGACCGATGCTGGCGATCTTCATGATGTCGGTGAACTCATCGGCCACCGCCATCAGGTCGGAGCTGGTGTTCGGCCGGAAGCTGATGACCTCACAGCGCACGCCGACGTCCTGGAGGGCGCGAATGGCTGGAGCGAAGTCGCCGTCGCCGGAAACGATGACCGCGATGTCCATGCGGTCCTGCAGCCGGAACAGATCGACGACCAACTCGATGTCGAGGTTCGCCTTGACGCGGCCGTCGCCGAACTTGCGAATGTCCTTGTGAACGACCTTGTAGCCGTTCTTGGTGAGGAAGTCGATGAACTTCCGCTGGTTCTCGTTCTCCGGATCCAGGCCGGAGTAGGCATAGGCGCGAATCAGATCGCGCCCCTTGGTTGCCGCCTTCAGCAGTGCGACGTAGTCCACGTCGACATCCTGCCCGCGGGCGGAGTAGTAAAGGTTGGCGACGTCAATAAAGACCGCCACGTTCTTGCTCAAGTGAGCTTTCTCCTGATGAATGAGATGTGGTTGGCGCCTGGCGTCCCGGCCCGGCGCGCCGTCGGATCAACCGATGGCGCGGCTCAGCAGCACTCCTCGCTTCGCGAACCCGGCTTGCTTCAACAGCGCCGGTTCTGCGGATACGAGGGGATCGGAGACCTCCACGCGCGTACAACCCTTGTTACGCGCCGACGTGACCAGCTGTTCGAGAATCGAGCAGCCGATGCTCGTGCGACGCGCGGCGTCAGCCTTGCCCGCGGCGCTCCCTTCCACGTCTCCAGGTGCCGTGACCAGCTCGTCGATCACGCCGACGAATGGCCCCGAGCGCACCGAGGGACGAATCGAGAGGACACCGAGACCAATGACGCGGCGCTCGGACTCGGCAACGACAACGGTCGATGACGGGACGAAGAGCAGACTGCGCAATCGGTCGGAATCGTCGCGCCGCGCCTCGTCGTCGACTGGTCGGTCGCGCAACAGAATGCGGATCGCCGATTCGACATCGGTGAGGCGGGCGGTGCGGATGTGATACTCCAACGGGCCCTCTCGGGAGCGAAACGCAGCGCGGGCGCTGCATGACGTACCGCGGCAAGCATAGCACGGCGAACCATGCGAGGTCGAGCTGGATGGGACAACGAGCAGATGGCGGCATCGGTCTGAACCATTCGTCAGTCGGAAGGCTAGTCAGGGACGCAGGCGGGAAAAAATGCTTGCGCGACCGGCGAGGCCGCCATTATGATGCGGCCCACCTTTGAAACGGGCAGCGTGTATACACGTGCCCTCCGAGACTCCTGGAGGAAAGACTGGATGCAGAGACATATGCGGTTTGCCGCACCCTTGGCGGTATCGGTGCTCATCCTGGCCGCCTGCCAGGGCGGCGGTAACACCCCCAGCGCCAGCAACAACGCCAGCGGCGCCGGCGGCAAGACAGTGACGATCGGCGTCGATCTTCCGCTCTCCGGCGGCGAGGCGCCGAACGGCGAGCCCACCCTGAACGGCGTGAACCTGGCGGTCAAGGAAGCCAACGCCAAGGGTGGCGTCGGCGGCTACACCATCAAGGTGAGCGTCAAGGACGACGCAGTCAACGGCGTGCACAACCCCGAGCAGGGCGCGACCAACGTCCAGCAGCTCATCAGCGATGAGAGCGTGGTTGGCATGGTCGGGCCGTTCAACTCGAACGTCGGCGCCGCCGAGATCCCGGTGACCGCACCGGCGGGCCTGCTGCAGTGCAGCCCGGCGAACACCAACCCCTCACTGACCAAGAAGGATGCCGAGGGCAAGCTGCTCCGCGGCGACAGCCCGGTGAGCTACGTCCGCGTGGCGGCGACCGACGACCTCCAGGGACCGGCACTGTCCGACTACCTGTACACCACGCTCGGCAAGAAGACGGTCTTCATCGTCGACGACACCGAGACATACGGTAAGGGCCTGGCTGACACTTTCGAGGCCAAGTTCAAGGAGCTCGGTGGCACAATCACCGGTCGGCAGGGCGTGCCGAACTCGGACGGCTCGGCTGACTACACCAGCATCCTGACGGCCGCGCAGGGCGACAGTCCCGAGGCAGTCTTCTACGGCGGCGTGACCACAACCGGTGGTGCGAAGCTGCGCACGCAGATGGCCGACGTCGGCATGGGCGACCTGCCCTACATCGGCGGTGATGGCATTGTCGACGGCAACGGCAAGGCCGAAGGCAGCTATGTCAACCTGGCCGGTGCGGATGCCGCGAACTCGTTCGGCAGCGTGGCAGCCATCCACGACATCCCGAACGCGGGCGACTTCACCAAGAAGTACAACGACGAGTACGGCAAGGACCCGGGTGCCTACAGTGCTCCGGCCTACGCCTGCACGCAGGTGATCCTGGCGTCCATTGAGGCCGGCAAGGATGCTTCCGACATGAAGGATCTTCGCGCCAAGGTTCGTGCGAATGCCACGGGCGGCACCGAGTTCGACACGGTGCTCGGCAAGCTCTCGTTCGACGAGAACGGCGACTCGAGCCAGAAGATCATCTCGTATTACAAGACCGATACGTCGGCGGCCGATGGCGGCGACTGGGTCTTCGACTCGCAGAAGGACTTCGCCGGGCAGTAGTCCAGCCCGCCCTTGACGAAGGGGCCGGAACGCGAGTTCCGGCCCCTTTGTCGTTCATACGCGCTCAGGAGTTGACCGCCCGGTGGAACTTTCGGTCTTCACCCAGCAGTTCTTCAACGCGCTGACGCTCGGTTCGATCTACGCGCTGATCGCGCTGGGCTACACGATGGTGTACGGCATCATCGAGCTGATCAACTTCGCCCACGGTGACGTGTTCATGGTCGGTGCCTTCACCGCCATGTGGCTGCTCACCGTTCCGCTGGCGATGCACGGACCCATCGACGACCCATTCCTGCTCGCCGGCGTCCTGATCCTGATCTTCGCGGTGGTGATGCTCGCCATGGGCATCGTGGGCGTCGCGATCGAGCGGTTCGCCTATCGCCCGCTGCGGAACGCCCCGCGCCTGGCGCCGCTGCTCACCGCCATCGGCGTGTCATTCATCCTGCAGAACATCATCCAGGTGATGTTCGGCTCGTCACCGAAGCGCACACCCCAGATCTTCGGCAACGACGCGCGATTCGAGCTCCTCGGCGCACGGATCTCGGTCCTGAGCGTCTTCATCTTCCTTCTGACCATCGGACTCATCTTCGCGCTGCAGGCCTTCGTCGGCCGGACGCGACTCGGCCGCGCCATGCGCTCGACCGCGCAGGATCGCGAGGCCGCGCAGCTGATGGGCGTCAACATCAACCGCACGATCGCGGTGACCTTCTTCATCGGGTCGGCCCTGGCCGGGGCCGGCGGCGTCGTGTATGGCCTGCACTTCGGCCAGATCGGCTTCACCATCGGCTTCAGCGCCGGGCTCAAGGCGTTCACCGCGGCGGTGCTCGGTGGCATCGGGAATACCACCGGGGCGGCGCTCGGCGGCTTCTTCATCGGCTTCGTCGAGGTCTTCGCCGGCCAGTTCAAGCTGTTCCGCTGGTCGGAGGCGATCGTCTTCGCGGTGCTCATCCTGGTCCTGGTGTTCCGGCCGTCCGGCCTGCTCGGCCAGTCAACTGCCGAGCGGACATGACCATCCAGGACAGCGCCGTCGAGCCGGAGGGACCGAGTCGCAGAGAGCGGCTGCGGGAGCGCCTGGCGCCGGTCATCACCTTCCTGGAGCGGCACCGATCGTTCTCGGTCCTGCTCGGCATGACGCTGATGGGCATCGCCCTGCCACTGATCATCCTGCTGCCACCGTTCAGCACCTTCCAGGCGTCGAGCGCCTGGATGAACAATTTCACCCTTGCGGGTGTCTACATCCTGCTGGCGCTCGGGCTGAACATCGTGGTCGGCCTGTCCGGGCTGCTCGACCTCGGGTACGCCGCCTTCTTCGCCATCGGCGCGTACACCTACGCCTTCGGCGCGTCGCCGTTCTCCGGCATCCACATTCCCTTCTGGCCGATGCTGCTGATCGGCGCGCTGGTCGCCATGATCTTCGGCGTGCTGCTCGGTGCGCCGACCCTGCGACTGCGCGGCGATTACCTGGCGATCGTGACACTCGGATTCGGCGAGATCGTGCCGATCGTGTTCAAGAACTCGGACACCTACACGCGCGGCACGAACGGCATCAGCAGCCTCTACCCGCCAGACCTGTTCGGCTACCGCTTCTCGACCATCGAGATCCTGCCGTTCTACATTGTCATGCTGGCGATCGTGACGGTCGTGATGATTTTCATCTATCGCCTGCAGGACTCGCGGCTGGGTCGCTCCTGGATGGCGATTCGGGAGGATGAGCTGGCGGCCGCCAGCAATGGCATCAACACAGTCACCACCAAGCTGCTGGCCTTCTCGCTCGGCGCGTCGACGGCAGGGCTGGCCGGCGTGTTCTCCGCCTCGAAGCTGACGTTCGCCGGCCCGGACCAGTTCGTCTTCGCGGTGTCGTTCACCGTGCTCGCCATGGTCGTGCTGGGCGGCATGGGCAACATCTGGGGCGTCGCAGTCGGCGCATTCGTGCTGTACATGATCCAGAACGTGCTGCTCAAGGGCCTGAACCAGTTCTTCGACATCGTGCATGTGCCGGTGCTCAGCGACATCAACTTCATCCAGTACCAATTCCTGCTGTATGGCCTGGCACTCGTGTTCATGATGCTCGTCCGGCCTGAAGGCCTCTTCCCGAGCAAGCGGCGGAAGCGCGAGCTATACACCGCGCAAGCGGGCGACGCGACCGCGGTGACACCCGCCGACGAAGCCGGGGGGGTGCTCCAATGACCGCCGGCTCGGTGACGCGCGCGACGGACGCCGTGGCGCCGGTACATGAGCGTCCGGTGCTCGCCGCGCAGGGGATCAGCATGCAGTTCGGCGGCCTCGCCGCGCTCCGCAATGTGGAGCTCCATATACCGGCCGGCGGGATCGTCAGCCTGATCGGACCGAACGGCGCGGGCAAGACGACCTTCTTCAACATCGTGGCCGGCATCTTCGAGCCAACGGGGGGGAACATCATCATCGACGGGAATCCGCTGATCGGGCCACCGAAGCGCGCCTGGGCGGAGCCGATCGTGTGGGTCCTGCCCTCGGTGCTGATCCTGCTCGTCGGCTGGCTGTTGGGCCTGGTCAGCGACAGTCCGGTGACGCTCGAGGTGGGCATCCTGCTCGCCATCGGCGTGCTGATCCTTTCGCTGCTGCTGGCGATCATCCGCCCGCCGCGCTATCGGACCTGGCTGGCCGGCATCGGCATCTTCAAGAGCGCGCAGCCGCATCACATGGTGCGCGCCGGCATCGGTCGAACGTTCCAGAACATTCGGCTCTTCCAGAACATGTCCGCGCTCGAGAACGTGCAGGTGGGCATGCATCTCAAGCTCGACTCAAGCCCGCTTGATGCCCTCCTGGCGAACTCGAAGCAGGCGAAGGAGGAGGAGGCGTCACGCGTCCGGGCACGCGAGCTGATGGCCATGGTCGGACTGCCGGGACGCGACGACCAGCTTGCGCGCAACCTGCCCTACGGCGACCAGCGACGTCTCGAGCTGGCCCGTGCGCTGGGCAATGATCCCAAGCTGCTGCTGCTCGACGAGCCGACCGCGGGAATGAACCCCAACGAGACCGCCGAGATGACCGCCCTGATCAGCCGCCTGCGGAGCACTCTCGGCGTGGCGGTCCTGCTCATCGAGCACGACATGCGGGTGGTGATGGGCATCAGCGATCGGATCACGGTACTGGACCATGGTGAGCAGATTGCCGAGGGCACGCCGGAGGAGATCCGTCGCAACCCAAAGGTCATCGAAGCCTACCTGGGGGCGCCCGAATGACGACCGAACCCAGGACCGATGCGAGCGCGGCCGCGGCGGAGACGAACGGGCACGCCGACGACATCCTGCTCCTCGAGGACGTTCATACCTACTACGGCCACATCCATGCGCTGAAGGGTGTCAGCCTCAACGTGCACCGCGCCGAGATCGTCACGCTCATCGGCTCGAACGGCGCCGGCAAGACGACCACCCTGAAAACGATCAGCGGCCTGCTGCGGGCACGCAAGGGCAAGGTCACCTTCGACGGCGAGGACATCTCGAGCGTCGATGCCTACCGGCTGGTCAGCCGCGGGATCGGTCACGCGCCCGAAGCACGCCGCATCTTCTCGCGCCTGACAGTGCTTGAGAACCTGCAGATGGGCGGCTTCACCCGCTCGGCGAGCGAGATCCGCGAGGAGCTGGGCCGCGTGATGGACCTCTTCCCGCGCCTGAAGGAGCGACAGCACCAGAAGGGCGGCACGCTCTCAGGCGGCGAGCAGCAGATGCTGGCCATCGGCCGTGCGCTGATGTCGCGCCCCAAGCTGCTGCTGCTGGACGAGCCGTCACTCGGCCTGGCGCCCATTTTGGTGCAGCAGATCTTCTCGATCATCGCCGAGATCAATCAGCAGGGCATGACCATCCTGCTGGTCGAGCAGAACGCACTGCAGGCGTTGAAGGTCGCGCATCGCGGCTATGTGCTGCAGACGGGCATCATCATCCTGGCGGATACCGCGTCAAACCTGGCGGCCAACGAGCAGGTCCGGCAGGCTTACCTCGGCGAGATCTAGGGGCTTCACAGACCGATGCCCGCGGAGCCGCCGCCGCCACGCCGTCCGCCACGCGACTACCGTCCGGACCTCCGCCCGATGCTGATCCTGGTCGTGCTCCTGATCGCGGTGGTGCTCGCATGGCTGTTCATCAGCCCACTCGTGCTGCCACCCGCTCGTTGAGCTGCGCGTTCGCGCTGCCGCGAATCCGGGGTGGAACGGGGGTCGTCCTCGTGCCCGTGCTAATGCTCGCGGGCTGCGGGACGACCATGTCGCCATCCGCGCCTACGGCGGCCTGGCCGCGCGGCACGGTGTACCGAGATTAGGCGCGGCGCGTCCCAAATCCCGTGCCCGCCCCGTACAGCACCAGCGCGACGCCCACTGCCGCAACCGCCAGCCCGGGGGAGCGCTGCGGCAACGGCAGGTAGCCGACCGACCAGAGCTCATAGGCGCGGTATCCCAACGCCGCACCGGCGACCAGCCCGAGCAGCAGGTACACGATCGGTGCGTCGAGGACGAAGCCCCATCGGCCGCGCATGTAGCCGATGTCGAGCAGCGCCAGCGCCGCAAGCGCCGCGCCGTAGATCAGCAGGCCAGGTCCCTCCAGCCCGATCCCCGACGAAGCGGGCACTGAAACTCCGCTCACCGACTCGCCGCCGGCGTGCCACCAGGGCAGGAAGCCGGCGACGATCATCAGCAGGCTGCCGAGCAGGACCATGAAGCGGAAGCGGCCGCCGGTTCGGTCGCCCATCGGTCTAGTCCTCGGGCGAAGCTGCCGCATAGACGGATGGCCGGAGGACGCCGACGTACGGCAGGTTCCGGTAGCGCTCGTCGTAGTCGAGGCCGTAGCCGATGACGAATCGGTCGGCGATCGTGAAGCCGCGGTAGTCAATCTCGATCTCGGCCAGCCGTCGCGCCGGCTTGTCGAGCAGGCAGCAGATGCGCAGTGACGCGGGATTGCGCTCGGACAGGTAGCGCAGCAGGTAGTTCAGCGTCAGCCCGGTATCGATGATGTCCTCGACCACGAGCACGTCCCGACCCTCGATCGAACGCGACAGGTCCTTGAGGATCCGCACCTGGCCGCTCGTCTCGGTGCCCGCGCCGTAGCTGGAGACTTCCATCAGGTCGACCGAGAGCGGGATATCCATGGCGCGGATCAGATCGGCCAAAAAGACGATCGAGCCCTTCAGCACGCTGACGAGCACCGGGTCGCGGCCGGCGTAATCGGTACTCACCTGCCGCCCGAGCGCGGTGATGCGCGTCTGCAGCTCCTCGGTCGACAGCAGCACCTCCTCCACGTCGTCGTGAATCGTTCGGCTCGGAGCTGCGTTCACGAGCGCGCACCGTTGGCGGCGGCAACATCGGTGAGGAAGGAGAGCCGGCCGTACTTCAGCATGAGTGCCTTGAAATCACGGGCGTAGAACAGCTTCACGCGAACCTCGGGATACAGCTGGCGCAGGTGGCGCAGCTTGCGATTCTTCTTGCGGACCAGCGACTGCTTCAGGGTCGTCAGCTCGACGTAGAGGTCGACCTCGGGCAGGTAGAAGTCGGGCGCGAACGACTCGACGACCGCTCCGTCGGCGTTCCAGGAGATGGGGAAGGTGACCGGTTCGTAGCGCCATTCGACACCGTAGTAGTCGAGGATTCTCGCCAGCTCCGCCTCGCTCTCGTGAGCGAACCGCGGCGAAAAGCCGTTGCTCAGGCTTGCCGCCACTCGGCCTCGATCCTAGCCGTCGCAGGAAGTTCGGTCGCCATCGAATCCGAGTATACGCGTGCTACTTATCCACATTCTGCCCATTCCGCGAACGGTTCGTGGATAAGGTCCTTGTCTTGGCCGATCTCGGCTGGTAGGGTGGCCATCCTGCTTCCACCGGCAGCCGAGTACGGTAACCGAGGTGCGGACGGGACCGATGCGCAAGCCGGCCTCCCCAACCGTCCCGACCACGGGAAAACGGAAAGGCGCCGCGGGAGCATTTTCCTTGTCTCAGACCGATGACGCCGCCGCCGCGGCGCGTACGTTGGCCGGCCTGCTGGCCGATGCGCCGCACATCGTCATTCCGGCAGGCGCGCTCAACGCGCTGCAGCGCTACGTGGCATTGCTGCTGGCCGCCAACGAGCGGCTGAACCTGACCCGGTTGATTGCGCCCGAGGACGTCGCGCGGCTGCACCTGCTCGATGCGCTCGCCGCGCTGCCGCTCCTCGATCAGCTTGCGCCCAAGTCCGCCGTCGACCTCGGCTCCGGGGGCGGCGTCCCCGCCATCCCGCTGGCCATCGCGCGGCCGGAGATCCACTGGATCCTGATCGAGTCGGTCGCCAAGAAGGCCGCGGCCCTGCATTCGTTCGCGGAAGCGTTGCACCTCGACAACATCACCGTACTCGCCGAGCGCGCGGAAGTGCTCGGTCGCGAGCCTGCGTTCCGCGGGCAGCACCGCCTCGTCACTGCGCGCGCCTGCGCCTCACTTCCGGTCCTCGCCGAGCTCGGCCTGCCGCTGCTCGTGATCGGTGGCGAGCTGATCGCCTGGAAGGGTCGGCTGACGGCGGCCGAGGAGGAGGTGCGGCGCGGCGCTGTGGCCATCGGGCAGGTGGGCGGCGGGACGCTGCGCATCGTCGACACCGGCTTGCCGGCGCTGGGTGGGCATAGGTTCGTGGTGGTGCCGAAGGTCGTTGCGACGTCGGCCCGCTTCCCACGCCGCCCCGGCGAGCCCGGGCGGCGCCCGCTCGGCTGAACGGCATCGGTATACTCGGCGCGCCCATGCGCATCGCCGTTCTGTCGGATATCCATTCCAACCTCGCTGCCCTCAACGCCGTGCGTGCCGATCTGCCGGCCCACGACGAGGTCTGGGTGCTCGGCGACATCGTGGGCTACGGCCCGCAGCCGAACGAGGTGGTGCGCGCCCTCCAGGAGATGGGCGCACGCAGCGTCCTCGGCAACCATGACGGCGCGGCCATCGGTACGGTGGACCCACACGACTTCAACCCCGATGCCGCGCAGGCCATCCGCTGGACCGCCGAGGTCATCGACGACAACACGCGTGCGTACCTCGCCAGTCTTCCGGAGATCCGCTGCGAGGGCGACCTGACTGCCGTCCACGGCTCGCCGCGCAACCCGGTCTGGGAGTACATCACCAGCAGCTCGATCGCCACCGAGAACCTCGCAGCCTTCGCCACCCGCCTGTGCCTGTTCGGGCACACGCACGTGCCGATCGTGTTCTCGGCCGACGATGGACAGGCGACGCCGATCGCCGCGGTTCCGGAATCGCCGCTGACCCTCGGCGCCGAACGGGCGCTGCTCAATCCCGGCAGTGTCGGCCAGCCCCGCGACGGCAACCCGGCGAGCTCGTACCTCCTGTTCGACACCGATGCGAACGTGGCCGAGTTCCACCGGGTCGCCTACGACGTCGCCGAGACGCAGCGCCTGATGCGACAGCTGCAGCTCCCCCCACGCCTCGTCGAGCGCCTCTCCTGGGGCCGATGAATCAGCACGCGAACGAGCCGCGAAAAGGCCATCGAGGGCACGATCGAGGTTTCGGCTTCGAGAAGCGCGCCGTAGGATATCCCTCGCCATGATCTTCGGCCGGCGCCCCGGACGGCGTCCCGCACTGCTCCAGTACGAACGCATCCTGGTCCCGCTGGGCGGCACGGAGGCGGACGAGACCGCGCTGCGCGCCACCGCCATGCTGCTGAGCGGCACGACCGGGGAGGCACACCTGCTGCACGTCATCGAGGTGCCGTTCGACCGCCGCCTCGACGCGGAGGACCAGCACGCGGTCGCCTTCGCCGACGAGGTGCTCAGTCGCGGGGAGGAATTCCTGCAGACTCGCGAGATCACGGTTTTGACCGGCGTCGTGCAGGCACGCGCCGCGGGCGCGGCGATCGTCGACGACGCGGTGGAGCGCCGCGCCAACGTGATCGTCATGGGACTACGCTATAAGAAGCGCTTCGGCGGCCAGTGGGACGCGGGGCGCACCGTTCCCTATGTCATGCGCAACTCGGCCGCCCCGGTCTGGTGCCTGCGCATCGAGACGGAGGACCTGGCACAGACACCATGAGGGTCATGATCATCGGCTGCGGCCGAGTGGGCGCGCGAACGGCTGCCGAGCTGGACCGGCGCGGCGAGCACGTGACCGTGGTCGACGAGGATCCGCGCGCCTTCACGCGCCTGCCCTCCTCGTTCGGTGGCGTCACGGTGCGCGGCACCGGAACGGACGAGGACGTACTGCGGGGTGCCGGCGCGGAGATGTGCGATCTGCTCATGGCGCTCACCCAGGGCGACAACCGCAACGCACTCGCCACGCAGCTCGGCAAGCACACCTTCGGCATCCCGCGCGTGATCGCCAAGATCAATGACCCGCTGCGCGCCGCAACGTACCGAGCGCTCGGACTCGAGACGATCTGTCGCACCGTCATGCTGTCGGACGCGCTGGTGACCGCGGCGGTCGACGGACCGGGCGCCACCGAGTTCGTCGAGCAGCCCACCGCGGAGCCCCTGCGCGGCGCTCCGACTCCCGGCTCGCTCGCCCACGAAGAGGCGGCAGCCGCCATCCAGGTCGACGAGGAGGATTCCTGACCGATGTATGTCGTGGTCATCGGCGGCGGAACGGTCGGCTTCTACCTCACGCGTGAGCTGCTGGCAGCCGGGCACGAGGTGGTGATCATCGAGGAGGATCCGCATCGGGCGCGCGAGATCGCCGACGAGCTGGGGAGCATCGTGGTGCCCAACGACGGCTGCGAGGGGCGCTACCAGGCAGAGGCAGGCATGGCCCGCGCGGATGTCGTCGCGGCCGTGAGCGGCGACGACGCCGTCAACCTCGCGGCGTGCCAGGTCGCCAAGATGCGCTTCAACGTTCCGCGGGCCATCGCGCGCGTCAACAATCCGAAGCACGAAAAGCTCTTCCGGCAGTTGGCGATCGATGACACCGTCAGCCCGACACGAACCATCCTCGGCGTCATCGAGCATGAGATCCCGGTCCACGACCTGCTGCATCTGGCCGACCTCGAGGGCGGCGAGCTCCAGATCGTGGAGGCGCACCTCACCGAGGACTCGCCGGTGATCGGCAAAGAGCTGCGTGACATCGAGCTTCCCGCCGGCAGCAGCCTGGCGGTGCTCATCCGCGACGAGCACGCCATCCCGCACCGTCCCGAGACCCGTCTGCGCCCCGGCGATAAGCTCCTGGCGGTGACCTCCGCCGAGCGCGAGGGTGAGCTGCGCTCCCTGCTCATCGGCGAGTGAGCGATCGCCCCGGCCGCGTACTGCGCCTGTCGGTCCTGGCATGGGGGCTCGGCGATCGCGCCCTCGGTGACCGAGCCGCCGGCCTCGCCTGGCTGGCGGCCGAGCTCATCGGCATCGGCCTGGTCGTCTCCAGCCTCATCGCCTTCGCCGATACGACGTGGTACCTCGTTCCCTTCCTGCTGGGCACCGCCTTCATCGGTGTGTGGGTTTACCAGGCGGTGCGAGCGTACCGCCGCGCGGAGGGCATGCAGGCCGCCCGACCACCGACGCCGCGCGGCTCGTCGGCGGCCGCCATCGCCTGGCTAACGCTGCCGCTGCTTGCCTGGGGCACCGGCTTCTGGCTGATCGGCGCCGATGGCGCTTCGCCGGGTGCCGTGCTGGACCGCTTCGTGACCGAATGGCCGGAGCTCGCATCGGGCTCGACGGGCTGGAAGGCTGGTCTGGCGGCCGACCCGTCCGGGCTGTCGGCGGTCGCGAGCTCTGCGCTGGCTGACCTCGCCGCGCAATGTCGTGCCGGCGAGCTCAACAGCGATTGCGCTACGACCCCCGCAAACCTGCTGCATGACGTACGTGTCCGTATCACCTCCGAGACCGATACCGCTGCGTCGGCCATTGCCGAGTCGGTCGAGTACGTGCAGCGACCCACCCGCGTGCTGTGGTTCTTCAGCGGCACCGAGCTCGCGCCCGTGACGCGCGGCGGGGTGCTCCGCCTGGAGCTCGCGGCGATCCCGGTGCAGGGACCGTTGGGCCTGGAGCTGGGCGCCCGTCACTGGCGGATCACCTCCGCCCAGCGCTGAGTCGGTGGTAGAACTCTTGACAGCGTCGTTGTCAGGGTTTATGGTCACGCGGCACCCTTAGCAACGACCGATCGAAGGAGGCCGATGACCGACAAGGCCGAAGCACGCGACCTGCACCAGCACGGGCGGGAAGCGGTGACGACCCGCCGGTCAATGGAGCGGCCGCGATACTTCATCAGCATTGCCGCGGAGCTCGCGAGCGTGCACCCGCGCACGCTGCGAATCTACGAGGAGGAGGGCCTCCTCTGTCCACAACGACGTAACAACCTGCGCCTCTACTCAGAGGCCGACATTCGGCGGGTGCGTATCATCCGCTTCCTGACCCGCCGCCAGGGGGTGAACCTGGCGGGCGTCAAAGTCATCCTGCAGCTCGAGGCGCTGGGCAAGATCCGCGTCTACGACCTGTTCGATGCCGGCGATGTCGAGCGATTCGTCGAGGAAGGCGCCTTCACCGGTGACGACCCCGACCGAAGGGACATGTGACAAAGAGTGGCATCCGAGATCCGCGACGAGAACAACAACGAAGACGAGGTCGAGGTCGAGCAGATCCAGGTCCTGCCGCTGGTCGCGCTGCGCGACACCGTCATCTTCCCCGAGATGATCGTGCCGCTGCAGGTCGGCCGCGAGCGCAGCGTCAAGGCGCTTGATCGCGCGGTCCGCAACAATCAGCCGGTCGCGCTCATCACACAGCGCAGCGCGGACACCGAAGAGGTCGACAGCATCGACGAGCTGTACCCGATCGGTACCCTGGCCAAGATCGCACAGGTCATCCGCCTCCAGGACGGCACCATCCGCGCCATCGTGCAGGGCCAGCGCCGCATCCGGCTGCTCGACGTGCTGCAGGCCGAGCCGCACCTCGAGGCGCGCGTCCAGCTCATCGAGGACGAGACCGAGAAGAGCCTCGAGGTCGAGGCGCTGATGGCATCGGTGCAGGCCCAGATCGAGTCGTACGTGTCGAGCGGCGCCAGCGTGCCGCCGGAGGTCGCGGTCGCCGCGCGCAACATCACCGACGGCGGACTGCTGGCCGACATGGTCGCCTACAGCCCGGACATGGACACCGAGCTGCGCCAGGACCTGCTCGAGACGATCGACGTCGCCGAGCGGCTGCGCAAGGTGGGCGGCTTCCTGGCCAAGCAGATCGAGGTGCTCGAGCTCAAGGGACGCATCCAGAGCGAGGTCAAGTCCGAGATGGACAAGACCCAGCGCGAGTACATCCTGCGCGAGCAGATGAAGGCCATCCAGAAGGAGCTCGGCGAGGACGACCCGGCCGTCGCCGAGGCCAACGAGCTGCGCGAGGGCGTCGAGAAGTCGGAGATGCCCGCCGAGGTCAAGGAGAAGGCCCTCAAGGAGGTCGACCGCTTGTCCCGCATCCCGAGCGCGAGCCCGGAGCAGGGCGTGATTCGCACCTACGTCGACTGGCTGGTCAGCCTGCCATGGGGTGTCCAGACCGATGACAATCTCAACCTGGCCGATGCCGAGCAGGTCCTCAACGACGACCACTACGGCCTCGAGAAGCCGAAGGAGCGGATCGTCGAATACATGGCGGTTCGCAAGCTCGCCGAGAAGATCCGCTCGCCGATCCTGCTCTTCGTGGGACCGCCCGGCGTGGGCAAGACCTCGCTGGGACGCAGCATCGCCAGGGCCATGGGCCGCAAGTTCGTGCGCATGAGCCTGGGCGGTATCCACGACGAGGCCGAGATCCGTGGACATCGGCGCACCTACATCGGCGCACTGCCGGGGCGCGTCATCCAGAGCATCAAGACGGCCGGCAGCGCCAACCCGGTGTTCATGCTCGACGAGATCGACAAAGTCGGCATGGACTTCCGCGGCGACCCGTCATCGGCCCTGCTGGAGGTGCTCGATCCAGAGCAGAACTTCTCCTTCCAGGACAACTACCTGGAGGTGCCGTTCGACCTGTCGCGCGTCCTCTTCATTGCCACCGCCAACATGCTCGACACCATCCCGCCGGCCCTTCGCGACCGGATGGAGATGATCCAGCTGCCGGGTTACACGCAGCTCGAGAAGCTGCGCATCGCGCAGAGGTTCCTGCTGCCAAAGGTGCTCGAGAACCACGGCCTGAACGATGGGCAGCTGGTGCTGAGCGAGCCGGCGCTGGTGCGCCTGATCCAGGCGTTCACCAAGGAGGCGGGTGTCCGCAACCTGGAGCGCGAGCTGGCCAACGTGGCCCGCAAGGTCGCTCGCCGGGTGGCCGATGACGCATCGGTCAAGGTCACCGTCGAGGCCGATCAGCTCGAGGACTACCTCGGACCGGCACGCTTCGACTATGGCGAGCTTGAGACCGAAGACGAGATCGGCATGGCCACCGGACTGGTGGTCTCGGATGCGGGCGGCGACATCGTCCAGGTCGAGGCGACCAAGATGGAGGGCAAGGACGACTTCATCCTGACCGGCCAGTTGGGCGATGTGATGAAGGAGTCGGCGCGTGCCGGGCTGAGCTACGTGCGCTCACGCACGGCGCAGTTGGGGCTCGATCCGTCGATCTTCGAGAAGCAGACGCTGCACATCCACGTTCCGGCGGGGGCGACGCCCAAGGATGGGCCGAGCGCTGGCGTGACCATGGCGACGGCCGTGGCCAGCCTGCTCACCGGCAAGCCAGTGCGGCGCGACCTGGCGATGACCGGTGAGATCACGCTGCGCGGCCGCGTGCTGCCGATCGGCGGCCTGAAGTCGAAGCTGCTGGCGGCGCACCTGGCAGGCGTGAGCACCGTGCTCATCCCGAAGCGCAACGAGCGCGACCTGGTCGAAATACCGGAGGATGTGCGGCAGCAGCTGCGCATCGTGCCGGTCGAGACCATGGACGACGTGCTGCGCGAGGCGCTCATCGATGCGCCTCGCTCGGCGGCGCGCATGAAGGCCGAACGCGCGCAGCGCCAGAAGACCGCGGTGCGTCGCGGCGGCCGACGGCCCCGGTCCAACGACGAGGTCCCGGTCCCGGCCAAGCAGGGAAAACCGAAGGACGGCGACCAGCCGCCGGCCGGCCATCCCGCCTAGGCGGCGTGGCTCGCTCAGGCGTCTGCATCTGATGCACGCCATGCATCGTGCGAGGACACCACAGCACGAAGCGGATTGGTGACGATGGACTACAAGGACTACTACCAGATCCTTGGCGTGCTCAAGACCGCGAGCAAGGCCGACATCAAAAAGGCCTACCGCCGCCTGGCACGCGAGCTCCATCCCGACCGCAATCCTGGCGATAAGGAAGCGGAGCGCCGCTTCAAGGAAGCCAACGAGGCCCAGGCGGTGCTCACTGATCCTGAGAAGCGCAAGCGCTACGACGAGCTGGGCTCCAACTGGAACGCCTACCAACAGGCCGGCGACTTCAGCGGCCGCAGCGCGAGCGACTGGGCCGGCTTCGGCGGCGCGCCGGGCGGCACGCGCTGGACCCAGCAGCGGGTCAGTCCCGAGGACATCGGCGGTGGGTTCAGCGACTTCTTCAGCACGTTCTTCGGCGGCGGCGGTTCGGCGGGCGGCAGCCCATTCGGCACGCGTGGCGGTGACGGCGGCTTCGAGTACGTCGACCTCTCTGACCTCGCGGGCAACAGGGGTCGCAGTCGTCGGACCACGACCGCAGCACAGGCGACCGCCGAGGTGAGCCTCGCCGAAGTTGCGAGCGGCGCGGAACGACTGGTGGACGTCGGTGGCAGGCGGCTCCAGGTCAAGATTCCGGCCGGCGTGACGGACGGCTCCAAGGTCCGGCTCAGTGGCGCGGTCGATGGCGGCGACCTGGTGATCACCGTTCACGTGAAACCAGATCCTCGCTTCGAGCGGGACGGCGCCAATCTCACCACCGAGCTGCCGATCTCGCTTTCCGAGGCGCTGCTCGGCGGTGAGGCGCGCGTGGCGACGTTCAATGGTTCGGTGAAGCTGCGCATCCGGCCGAATACGCAAAACGGGCAGGAGATCCACGTCGCCGGCCGCGGACTGCCGAGGCGCGGGAAGCCGCGCGAGAAAGGCGACCTGCTGGTGCGCGTACGGGTCGTGCTCCCCAAGCTCGACGACGAGGCGCGGCAGGATTTCGCCAAGTTCGTTGAAGCACACCCGCAGCCGGATCCTCGCGAGAAGGCCCACTAGACCGATGCGCACGGAACGCTTCACGCAGCGGGCGCAGGAGGCGATCGTCGCTGCCCAGGAGCTCGCCACCGCCGAGGGCAACCCGCAGCTGGAGCCGCTCCACCTGCTCTACAGCCTCGTCGAGCAGCCCGACGGCGTCGTCCCCGCCGTGCTGGAGCGCCTGGACCAAGACCCGGCGAGCGTGGCACAGCAACTGCGCGACGAGATCGCGAAGCTGCCAAAGGTGCAGGGCGCATACGCGCAGCTGACGCTTGGTGACGAAGCACGAAAGGTCCTCTCGGATTCGCATCCGCTCGCCCAGCGGATGCATGACGAGTTCGTATCGACCGAGCACCTGCTGCTCGCGATCCTGGAATCGGCGGCAGGCAGCAGCGCGGGACGCCTGCTCATCGGCCGGGGAGTCGACCAGCCATCAGTGCTGCAGGCATTGACAGCCATCAGAGGAAGCCAGCGCGTGACGAGTGAGAATCCGGAAGCCACCTACGAGGCGCTCGAAAAGTACGGGCGCGACCTGACGGAGATGGCACGCAAGGGCGTGCTCGATCCGGTGATCGGCCGCGACGAGGAGATCCGCCGCGTGATCCAGGTGCTCAGCCGCCGTACCAAGAACAATCCGGTGCTGATTGGTGATCCCGGCGTCGGCAAGACCGCCATCGCCGAAGGGCTGGCCCAGCGGATCGTCAGAGGCGACGTGCCCGAGGGGCTGCGCGACAAGCGGGTCGTGGCGCTTGACATGGGCGCGCTTATCGCGGGCGCGAAGTATCGCGGCGAGTTCGAGGAGCGCCTCAAGGCGGTACTCAAAGAGGTCACCGCGGCGGCGGGCCAGGTCATCCTGTTCATCGATGAGCTGCACACCGTCGTCGGTGCCGGCGCCGCCGAGGGCGCGGTGGATGCCGCCAACCTTCTGAAGCCGATGCTGGCGCGTGGCGAGCTCCACGCGGTGGGCGCCACCACCCTCGACGAGTACCGCAAGCACATCGAGAAGGACGCAGCGCTCGAGCGCCGATTCCAGCCAATCGTGGTGGACCAGCCGAGCGTCGAGGACACGATCTCCATCCTGCGCGGCCTGCGCGAGCGCTACGAGGTGCACCACGGCGTGCGCATCACCGATTCGGCGCTGGTCGCGGCCGCCGTGCTCTCCAACCGCTACATCACCGAGCGATTCCTGCCGGACAAGGCGATCGACCTCGTTGACGAGGCCGCCAGCCGCCTGCGCATGGAGATGGACTCCATGCCCGTCGAGCTCGATGAGCTGGAGCGACGCCGCATGCAGCTCGAGATCGAGCGCGAGGCGCTGCGCAAGGAGAAGGATCCCGGCTCGAAGACTCGACTCGAGGCGCTCGAGAAGGAGCTCGCGGACCTGCGCGAGCGCGGCGACGGGATGAAGGCACAGTGGCAGGGGGAGAAAGAGGTCGTGGCCGGCATTCGCGAGACGCGCGAGGCCCTGGAGCGGCTCGGCCCCGAGATCGAGGCCGCCACCCGCGCCGCGGACTACGCCAGGGTCGCAGAGCTGCAGTACGGCCGCAGCGCTGATCTGCAGAAGCAGCTCGCCGAGCGCGAGGCGCGGCTGCACGAGATGCAGGCGTCGGGCCGGCTGCTGCTCAAAGAGGAGGTCGACGCCGACGACATCGCCGTCGTCGTGAGCGGATGGACCGGCGTGCCGGTCACGCGCCTGCTCGAGGGCGAAACCGAGAAGCTGCTGCACATGGAAGAGCGGCTGCACGATCGGCTCATCGGTCAGGAAGAGGCGGTCGTCGCGGTCTCCGACGCGATCCGCCGTGCCCGCGCGGGGTTGAAGGACCCGAAGCGCCCGATCGGCTCGTTCATCTTCCTGGGACCGACCGGCGTCGGCAAGACCGAGCTGGCCCGCTCACTTGCCGATTTCCTGTTCGACGACGAGACGGCGCTGGTGCGCATCGATATGAGCGAGTACATGGAGAAGTTCGCCGTGTCGCGGCTGGTCGGCGCGCCGCCCGGCTACGTCGGCTACGAGGAAGGCGGCCAACTCACTGAGGCGGTGCGCCGCAAGCCGTACCAGGTGGTGCTGTTCGACGAGATCGAGAAGGCCCACCCCGACATCTTCAACATCCTGCTGCAGCTCCTCGACGACGGACGCCTGACCGATTCGCAGGGTCGCGCGGTCGATTTCAAGAACACGGTCATCATCATGACCTCGAACATCGGCTCGGCACTCCTGGTCGAGGCCGGCGAGGCCGGCGAGAGCGGTTCGTTCGAGGATGCATCGGAGCGCGTGCGGCTGATGCTGCGCGACCACTTCCGGCCCGAGTTCCTCAACCGGGTGGACGAGATCATCATCTTCCGCCCGCTCGACCGCGAGCAGCTCTCCGCGATCGTCGGCCTGCTCATCGGCCAGATGGAATCACGATTGTCGGAAGCCGGCCTCTCCCTTTCGATGACCGATGCGGCCCTCGCCCAGGTTGCCGAGGTTGGCTACGACCCGACGTACGGCGCCCGCCCGCTGCGACGCGCCATCCAGCGGCTGATCGACAATCCGCTGGCGCGTCGGCTCCTCGCCGGCGACTTCGTTCGCGGCGACACGGTGCAGATCGACGCTCGCGACGGGGAGATCACCTTCTCGAAGGGGGCCTCGACGGCGCGTCAGCGCGAGGTTGGCGTCGCGACATAGCACGGCCGCTTGTGCCACCCAACCGAGCTAACGATGTTTGCGGCGGCGGCCGGCAGGAGTCGGCTTGGCCCGCTCACGCTCCGCGCGACGAGGCGGCGGCACGAAGCGGCGGCGGCGAATCTCGTCGTTGGCCTCGGCGATGATCGGTGGGAACTTCACGAACGTGGCCCACGCAGCGACGGCCATTCCCGGCAGCACGATCAGCAGGATCAGGAGCAGCGGCACGTGGATGATGACCAGCAGCGGCACGACGCCCCACGTCACCACGATCGCCCAGAAGACCCACTCGTGCAGCGCCAGGATGGCCGAGTATCGACGGTATCGGCGCTGTGCGGCGTTGTAGACCAGCACCGCGCCGACGAGCAGCACCAGAGACCCGACCCACAGCAGCGTGAAGAAGTTCGGGAAGTTGAGCGGCGTGACAGCGTCGAATAGGATGCCCATGGAGCGCCGAGTATAGCCTTCGCACCGGTATAATCGGGGCGCCGGTCGCGCCCACGAAGCGTCCGCCACCCACCCGCCAGACCAGCAGCAAAGAGGTCGTCGATTGCGCGCCCTGCTCTCCGTTTCGGACCGCGAAGGCATCGTGGAGCTCGCCCGCGGCCTGGCAGAGGCCGGCGTCGATTGCTACGCCACCGACGGCACGCGCACCTTCCTCACCGAGAACGGGGTCGACACTCACCCCGTGTCGGACCTCACCGAGACCCAGGAGATCCTGGACGGACGGGTGAAAACGCTCCACCCGAACATTTTCGCGGGCCTGCTGGCACGCCGAGACCAGCCGGACCACCTGGCGCAGCTCGCCGAGCATGGGATCGAGCAAATCGACATGGTGGTCGTGAACCTGTATCCCTTCGCGGAGACGGTGAGCGACAACGACACCACCCTGGACCAGGCGCTCGATCAGGTCGACATCGGCGGAGTCGCCCTCCTTCGTGCGGCCGCCAAGAACTTCCCGGGCGTGGCCGCGGTGTCCAGTCCGACGCAGTACGCATCGGTCCTGCGAGATGTGAAGGCGCTCAAAGCGGTCAGCCCCGAGACACGCCAGAAGCTGGCGGCCGAGGCGTTTGCGCTGACGGCCGCGTATGACGCGCACATCGCGGGCTACCTGAACCAGCAGGCGGGGACGCTGTTTCCGAATCGGCTCACCCTGGTCGTCGAAAAGAAGGCAGACCTGCGATACGGCGAGAACCCGCACCAGCTTGGCGCTTTCTACGCCGATCCCGGCCAGCGCGGCAGCTCGATCTCGAGCGCGCGGCAGATCGCCGGCAAGGATCTGAGCTTCAACAACCTGCTCGACCTGGATGCGGCCTGGGCGATCGCCAGCAACTTCAAGACGCCCACGGTCACCATCGTCAAGCACGGCAATCCCTGCGGCCTGGCGAGCGTGGTGGATCTGGCCGAGGCGTTCCGGCTTGCCCTGGAAGGCGACAGCGTCAGCGCGTACGGCGGCATCATCGGTGCAAACCGGGTGGTGGACGAGGCGACCGCCCGAGCCATCCGGCCGGGCTTCTTCGAGGCCATCGTGGCGCCAGGCTACACGCAGGAGGCGCTCGACATCCTGCGCACCAAACGCGGCTTCGAGATCGTCGAGGTGCCGCCCGACGAGAACGAGAGCCCCGACCTGGGGATCGGCAACTTCGACTTCAAGCGGATCGGCGGCGGCCTCCTGGTCCAGACGGTCGACTCGCTGGAGGAGGATCGCAACAAGCTGCAGGTCGTCACCCAGCGGCGTCCGACCCTGGAGGAGCTCACCGACCTGCTCTTCGCCTGGCGCGCGGTGCGGCACGTCAAGAGCAACGCCGTGGTGCTCGCCAAGAAGCACGCCATGATCGGGATGGGCGCCGGCCAGCCGTCGCGCGTCGTCAGCGTCGAGGTGGCGCTGCGCAAGGCGGGCGAACGCGCACCGCTCTCCGTCATGGCCTCGGACGCCTACTTCCCCTTCCCCGACGGCATCCAGATCGCTGCGCAGGCCGGTGTCACGGCGATCATCCAGCCGGGTGGCAGCATTCGTGATGAGATGGCAATCGAAGTGGCCGATCGTCACCACATGGCGATGGTCTTCACCGGCCGGCGACACTTCAGGCATTGAGGCTCCTCCAATGACCGATGAGATACCGATGCCGATGGACAAGCTGATCTCCGTCGAGGCCGTGGCGGCCACCGAGGCAGGCGCCATCGCCGCTGCTCGGCTGATGGGACGCGGCGACCGCACGGGCGCCGATCATGCCGCCGTCGAAGCCATGCGGCGCGCCATGGCAGCCGCCGACATCAGCGGCACGATCGTCATCGGCGAAGGCGAGCGCGACGAGGCACCGATGCTCTACATCGGTGAGCAGGTCGGCAACCCGGAAGCGGCGGTCTCGGTGGACATCGCTGTGGACCCGTTGGAGGGCACGAACCTGGTCGCCACCGGATCGCCGAACGCGACCGCGGTCCTCGCCGCGGCCGAACCGGGCGGCCTGATGCATGCACCTGATACGTACCTCCAGAAGCTCATCGTCGGACCGGCGGCCGCCGGCAAGGTGAGCATCGACGATCCGGTGGATAAGACCCTCAATACCGTGGCCGAGGTGCTCGGGCGCTCGGTGTGGGATATCACGGTGGTCATCCTGGAACGCGACCGGCACACCGACCTCATTGCGGCCGTGCGCCAGACGGGCGCGCGGATCAAGCTCATCGGCGACGGTGATCTGACCGCGGCCATCTCCGTCGCGGTCTCCGGTACGGGCGTGCACGCGGTG